>JAEMRT010000017.1 GCA_016463225.1 Sphingopyxis sp.
CCCGGCACCGTCGGCGGCTTCGTCCGCATGAACGGCGGGGCCTATGGCGGGGAGGTCAAGGATATTCTGATCGATTGCGAGGTCGTGCTTCGTTCGGGTGAACTCCGGAGGCTGGCGCTCGCCGATCTCGGCTACACCTATCGCCACAGCGAATTGCCCGAGGGCGCTGTCGTCATCGGCGCGACCTTTCGCGGCCGCCCCGGCGAATCCGCTGCCATCCAGGCCGAAATGGACCGCATCTCGGCGAGCCGCGAAGCCTCGCAGCCGCTGCGCTCGAAGACGGGCGGCTCGACCTTCAAGAACCCCGACGGTTACAAGGCGTGGCAGCTGGTCGACCAGGCCGGGTGCCGCGGTTTCGTGGTCGGCGGGGCGCAGGTCAGCGAGAAGCACACCAATTTCCTGATCAACACCGGCGACGCGACAAGCGCCGACATTGAAGCGCTCGGCGAAGAAATCCGCCGCCGCGTGAAGGACAAGAGCGGCGTGGATTTGCAATGGGAGATTCAACGCGTGGGTAAGCCCGAATGAGCCGGGGTCCGTGGCATGTCGCCGTCCTGATGGGCGGCTGGTCGGCTGAACGCGAAGTGTCGCTGATGAGCGGCAATGGCGTCGCCGACGCGCTCGAAAGCCGCGGCCACAAGGTTACGCGCATCGACATGGACCGCAATGTCGCGCAGCGGCTCGCCGACGCCAAACCCGACGTGGTGTTCAACGCGCTGCACGGCGTTCCCGGCGAGGATGGCACGGTGCAGGGCATGCTCGACCTGATGGGCCTGAAATATACCCACAGCGGCCTCGTTACGTCGGTAATTGCGATCGACAAGGAATTGACGAAGCAGGCGCTGGTCCCGCATGGTGTCCCGATGCCGACGGGGACGATGGTCGACAGTGAAAGCCTCTATTCCATCGACCCCTTGCCGCGCCCCTATGTGCTGAAGCCCGTCAACGAGGGCTCGTCGGTGGGCGTTGCGATCGTCAAGGATGACAGCAATTACGGCAACCCGATCGCGCGCGAAGCCGTCGGTCCCTGGCAGGAGTTCGACCGCCTGCTCGCCGAACCCTTTATCAAGGGGCGCGAGCTGACCGTCGCGGTGCTCGGCGACCAGGCGCTCGCGGTGACCGAGCTTCGCGTCAAATCGGGTTTCTACGACTATGATGCCAAATATACCGACGGGCTGACCGAACATGTCTGCCCTGCCGATGTCCCCGCCGATGTGGCGCAGCGGATGATGGACCTGGCGCTGCAATCGCACCGCCTGCTCGGCTGCAAGGGCGCTTCGCGCTCCGATTTTCGCTGGGACGACGAACATGGGCTGGCGGGCATCTATCTGCTCGAAGTCAACACCCAGCCGGGGATGACGCCTTTAAGTCTGGTGCCCGAACAGGGGCGGGCGGTGGGCATGGACTATGCCGAACTGGTCGAACGCATCGTGGGGGAAGCGTTATGAGTAACACGCGGATCAAACGCGGCAGCTCGCCGCCACGGCGACCGGCGCGCACGCCGAAGAAGCGGCGCAAGGTGCAGACCTCGCGGCTTAACGCGATCATCAATGCGCTGCCGATCAGCCCACAGCGGCTGCAAAAGGTCGCCAACTGGACGATCGGGCTCAGCCTGTTTGCGGTCGCCGGCCTCGCCGCGCACGCTACCGGAGTGACCGCCAAGATCCATGAGGAATATGCGCAGGCCGTCGGTCGCGCCGGGTTCCAGGTCAAGAAGGTCGAGGTCGTCGGCGCCGACCGCATCGACCGGCTGAAAGTTTATGACATTGCGCTCGCGCAAAAGGATCGCTCAATGGCGGCGGTCGACCTCGACGGGGTGCGCGGCGACCTGATGAAATATGGCTGGATCAAGGATGCGCGCGTGTCGCGGCGGCTGCCCGACACGCTGGTCGTCGACATCGTCGAGCGCACTCCGGCGGCGATCTGGCAGCATAATAATCGCCTGTCGCTGATCGACGACAAGGGCGTGGTGCTCGAACCGGTGACGGTTGCGACAATGCCCGACCTGCCGCTGGTGATCGGCCCCAAGGCGAACCAGCGCTCGCAGGATCTCGACCGCTTGCTAGCCGAGGCGAGCAGCCTCAAGGAATTGCTCGCAGGCGCCACCTGGGTGGGAAACCGCCGCTGGGATCTGCGTTTCCGCAGCGGAGAGACGCTGTCGCTGCCCGAAGGCGAGGTCGAGGCGAAGGCCGCGCTCGCCAAATTCGCGCATATGGATGGCGCCAACCGGCTGCTCGGGCGCGGCATCCTGCGTTTCGACATGCGCGATCCGGCGCGGTTCGTGCTACGCCTGCCGCATGAGGGGCAGGTGGCGCCCGCGAAGCTCGACGACGCACGCGCCGCGGTCGATGCGGTCGCGACTGCCGCGTCGAACGAAGGATAGAGCATGGCCCCGCCGCGCATCGAAAAGATCATCACCGCGCTCGATGTCGGGTCGTGGAAGGTCTGTGCGCTGATCGCGGGGCAGACTGCCGATGGCCAGTTGCATGTACTCGGCACCGGCCAGCGCGAAAGCCGCGGTGTCCAGCGCGGCTATGTCGCCGACATGGAGCAGACCGAGCATATCGTGCGCGAGGCGATCGAACAGGCCGAGCGGATCGCGGGGCTCAATATTGATGACGTCTGGGTCAGCTTTTCAGCGGGCGGCTTGCTCAGCGACGTGGCACCGATCGAAAGCGAGCTCGGTGGCCACCGTATCGAAAAGGAGGACATCGACGACTTGCTCGCCGCGGGGCGCGCCGGGATCGATCCCGAAGGGCGGATGATCCTGCACGCGCAGCCCGCGCTCTACACGCTCGACGGGCTGACCGGGGTCAAAAACCCGATCGGACTCCACGCCGACCGGCTGGGCGTCGACATTCACATCATCATGGCCGACGGGGCGCCGGTGCGCAACCTGGAGGCGGCGGTGCGTCAGGCGCATCTCGACGTCAACGCCGTCGTTGCTTCGCCGATTGCGGCGGGGTTGGCGTGTTTGTCGGACGAGGAACGCGACCTTGGTGTTGCGCTGGTCGAACTCGGTGCCGCCGTAACGACGGTGTCGCTCTATGCCGGCGGGATGCTCGTGGAAATGGCGTCGCTGCCGTTTGGCGCCAGCGACATCACCGACGACATCGCCTCGGCGTTCGGGATCCGGCGCAGTCAGGCGCAGCGCTTGCAGAGCTTTTACGGTTCGGCGTCGGCGTCTCCGCGCGACAATAACGAGATCATCGAGCTGGAGCCGGGCGCGCCAACGACCGGCGATTCCCCGCGCATCACCCGCGCGCAACTGGTATCGGTGATCCGTCAGCGTCTCGACGCGATGATGGGAGAGATTGGCAGAACGTTGAAAGACCTGCATTTCGTCGGCCCGATCGGGCGCCAGGTGGTGCTTGTGGGCGGCGGTGCCGACCTGAAAGGCATCGCCGACTATACCCAGAGCGCGCTCGGCCGCGCCGCGCGCGTCGGACGGCCGCGTGGCCTGCACGGCCTGCCCGATGCGCATAGCGGTCCCGCTTTCGCGACGCTGGCGGGTCTGGTTCTTTACGCGGCGTCAGACCCCGTTGATCTGCGCGATCTGCCGATGATGTCGCAGGATGTCTATCGCCCGGCGGGCACTTCGATCCTCCACCGGTTGATGGCTGCGCTAAAAAGCAGTTTTTAGCGGTGAAACGCGAAAAAAGGTTAATTTTTTGGGTGATTCCCGCGTCACAATAGTGCAATGCGGTGACAGGAAACCGGGCGGCGGGACACCCGCTCGTTTGGGTCACAAGGTTGGGGAAGCGGCACCTGTCCGCCGCTGCAGGGAGACTTTTTGATGAGCATCAATATTGGCCCGCCGCAGGTCGATGAGCTGAAGCCGCGCATCGCGGTAATCGGCGTCGGCGGTGCTGGCGGTAATGCCATCGCGAACATGATTGCAGCGCGGGTCGAGGGGGTCGACTTCATCGTTGCCAACACCGATGCGCAGGCACTGAACGCGTCGCCCGCCGAACGGCGCATCCAGCTGGGGACGCAGATCACCCAGGGGCTGGGCGCCGGTTCACGGCCCGAGGTCGGCCGTGCGGCGGCCGAGGAAAGCATCGCGCAGGTCGAAGAGGCGCTGAACGGCGCGCATATGTGCTTCATCGCCGCCGGCATGGGCGGCGGTACTGGTACCGGCGCGGCGCCGGTCATCGCCAAGGCGGCGCGCGACCGCGGCATCCTGACCGTTGGCGTTGTGACCAAGCCCTTCACCTTTGAAGGCGCGCGCCGCATGCGTTCGGCAGACTCGGGGATCGCCGAGCTGCAGGACCATGTCGACACGCTGATCGTCATTCCCAACCAGAATCTGTTCCTGGTTGCCAATCCGAACACGACCTTCAAAGAAGCCTTCACCATGGCGGATGAAGTGCTGCAACAGGGCGTGCGCGGCATCACCGACCTGATGGTCATGCCCGGCCTGATCAACCTCGATTTTGCCGACGTGCGCAGCGTGATGCGCGAAATGGGCAAGGCGATGATGGGAACCGGCGAGGCTGAAGGCGATGGCCGCGCCCTCGAAGCGGCGCAAAAGGCGATTGCCAACCCGTTGCTAGACGGTGTTTCGATGGCGGGCGCGAAGGGCGTCATCATCTCGATCACTGGCGGCGAGGACATGCGCCTGATGGAAGTCGACGAGGCCGCGAACCATATCCGCGAGCTGGTCGATCCCGACGCCAACATCATCTGGGGCAGCGCCTTCAATGACAGCCTCGACGGCAAGATCCGCGTATCGGTGGTCGCCACCGGCATCGACAACAACGGCGAAATGGCCGCGCAGGCTTCGCCCGCGACGCGCAGTTTCTCCTTTGCCCCTGCGCGCGCGGCAGCACCTGTGCCCGTGGCCGAAGAGGCCTTTGAGCCGGTCGTTGAAGAAGAGCCCGTTGCCGAGGTGTTGGCGGACCAGGCCAATGACCCCGCCCCCGGCTTCTCGCTGGGGGATGCCAACGAAATCGAGGCGCCCGCGATCGCCGCTGAAGAGGAACCGATGATATTGTCGCAGGTCGCCGCGACCTATGATGACACCTCCGACGAACTCGTCCTTGATGCCCCCGCAGCGTCGGCGACCGACTATCGCGCGGCGCCGGTATCGGGCGCCGACGCGGGTGCCGGAGCCGCTGAGGACTCGCCTGCTCGCTCGATCGGCGGTGGTACCTTGTTCGAACGCATGTCGCGCCTGTCGCGCGGCGCTGCCCCGCCAGAGGGCGAGGATGGCGACAAGGAAGACGGGATCGATATTCCGCGCTTCCTGGGGCGTCAGAACAACCAGTAACGGGGCAAGCGAGCGGCCGCCCACCGGGCACGGCAGGCCGGAAATCGGGATGATTTGCCCATGCGGCAAGCGAAAATGACGGCGAAGCCGACACGCACGCGGCTCTGTGCCGGTGCGTTCGGTGCGCTGCTTCTGGGGCTTGTGTCGGCGCCTGCGTACGCGCAGGCAACGCCGCCTGACGCGGCGACCAGGGCGGCGATGGAAAAGCGCACCGCGGCGCGAACCCTGCTGTCGTCGGCGCTCGCCCGCATCGCCGCCAACAACAGCGACCCGCGCGCGCTGCTCGACGCGGGGCGGGCGTCAATCGAGCTCGACGACCATCGCGCTGCGATTGGGTTTCTGGTCCGTGCCGAACAGGCGAGCCCGCGCGACGGCGCGGTCAAGGCCGCGCTCGGTTCGGCGATGGTCCATATGGAAAACCCGACCCGCGCGCTCGACTATTTCGGCGAAGCGCAGTTGCTCGGTGCGCCCGAGCGTGTGTTTCTGTCCGACCGCGGCTTGGCGCGCGATTTGCTCGGCCAGCAGGATGCGGCGCAGCGTGACTACCAGCTCGCGCTGGCGATCGCACCCAATGACGAACTGACCCGACGCTACGCGCTGTCGCTTGGCATCAGTGGCGAGACCGATCGCGCGATCGCGATGTTGACCCCGCAACTGCGTGCGCAGGATCGCGGTGCATGGCGGTTGCGCGCGATGATCCTGGCGATGAACGGCCGCGACGGCGAGGCGAGCGAAATCGTCAATGCCACGATGCCGCCCGCGATGGCGCAGAATATCCTGCCCTATCTGACGCAGATGGACCGCCTTAATCCCGCGCAACAAGCCGCGGCGGCGCATTTCGGGCGCTTTCCGAACGGCCAGCTCGCGGCGAAGCGCAAACCCGTGCAGGTCGCGGCTGCTACGCAGCCCGTGCCGTCAGCCGCCGCAGCGGGCAAGCGCCCGTCGGCAAACACCAAACCCCCGCCCGCTGCATCGATTGCGGCAGCGCCGGCCCCGACGCCCAGTGCCCGGCAACTGGGGCCGGCCTATTCCCAGCCGCGCCAGCCCGCGACACTGGCGACAGCGGCACCGGCCCCGCGGCGCCCGGAGACTGCCGCATCGTCGACACCGGCGTCCGCGCCTCAGCCTGCCGCACCGCGCCCGACTGCGGACAATCCGTTTCCCGCCGCAGGCAGTCCGGCGCCGACGATCGTGCGGGTCGGACCGACGGCGGAAAATCCCTTCCCCGCAGCGTCGGGGCCAGCGCCGACCATTGTTGAGCTTCCATCAAGGACAGCGACTGCGTCGATCGCAGCAGCTTCTGGGGCGGCGCCGGTCGGGACGAATCCGGCCCAATCGGCGGACCCCGTCGGACCTGGCTTTTCGATTGCCGACATCGGGCGTGGTGCTGTGAGCGCGCCTGCGGCTACGCCGCCACAGGCCTCCGTAGCGGCTGCGCCAGCAGCGGCGTCATCCGCCACTTCCGCACCGCTCGCCACGCTTGCCGACATCGTCGGGTCGATCGAAATTCCGCCTGAGGAGCTAAGCCAGCCCGACAACGCAATCGGTGCCGACACGCTCGCCAAATTGCTCGAAGACAAGCGCCGCGCCGACGCCGCTGAAGACGCCAAGCGCGAAAAGGATGCTGTCGCGGCGAAAGCCAAGGCCGAGGCCGACACCAAGGCCAAGGCCGAGGCGGCCAAGGCCAAGGCCGAGGCGGCAGAGAAAAAGGCCAGCCCGGCCCGCATCTGGGTGCAAGTGGCGACCGGCGCCAACGCGCGCGCGCTGGCGACCGACTTCGGCAAATTTGCCAAGAAGAACCCCGAGCTGTTCAAGGGCAAGTCTGGCGCGACCGCCGAATGGGGCAAGACCCGCCGGTTGCTGGTCGGGCCGTTCAAGGATCGCAAGGCGGCGCAGGACTGGCTGACCGGTTATAAAAAGGCAGGTGGCGACGGCTTCCTGTTCAACAGCGAGGCGGGCGAGGCCGTCGACCCGTTCAAGTGAGCGTTGCCGATTGCGCCAGCGATCCGGCGCAAAGTCGCGGGCGTCGCTACGCCGAGCTGGGCCGTGTCGTCCGCGGCCCGCGCGACGATTTCCAGCGTGATCGCGACCGCATCATCCATTCGATCGCCTTTCGCCGCCTCCGCCACAAGACGCAGGTGTTCGTCGCCCCCGACGGCGACCATTACCGCGTCCGCCTGACCCACAGTATCGAGGTCGCGCAGATCGGGCGCGGCATCGCCCGGGCGCTAGGGCTGAACGAGGATCTGACCGAGGCTTTGTGCCTTGCGCACGACATCGGCCATCCGCCCTTCGGCCATGCCGGAGAGGATGCGCTCAAGGCGGCAATGGCGGACCATGGCGGTTTCGACCACAATGGCCACACGCTGCGCACGCTGGCGCAGCTCGAATGCCCCTATCCGCTGTTCGACGGGCTCAACCTGACATGGGAAACGCTCGAGGGGCTCGCCAAGCATAATGGCCCGGTGACGAGCCCCGGCTGGGCGCTCGCCGGGATCGATGATCATTTTCGCCTCGACCTTGGCAGTCATGCGAGCCTTGAGGCGCAGATTGCGGCGGTTGCCGACGACATCGCCTATGACAATCACGACATCGACGACGGGCTGCGCGCCGGGCTGCTCTGCCTCGATCAGTTGATGGAACAGCCTTTCGTTGCCGCCAATTTTCGCGCCGTCGAAGACCGCTTCTCCGGCGCGCCGCGCGACCGCTTGCTGCGCGAACTGGTCCGCGACCAGATCGGGGTGATGGTCAACGACGTCATTGCCGCGACTACGGCCAATGTTGCGGTGGCTGGCGTCGCCAGTGCCGCCGAGGTCCGCGCCGCGGGCCGGTCGCTGGGTGGCTTTTCGCCCGACCTTGCGGCCGAGGAACGCGAACTCAAGCGCTTCATGTACGACAATCTCTATCATCATCCCGAACAGGTCGCCGCCGCCGAGGCTGCAAACGAGGTGGTCGGGCGCCTGTTCGCCGCTTATGCCGATGATCCGCGCCTGATGGGTGCCGATTGGTCATCGCGGCTGCCCGGCGAAGAATGCGCGACAGTGCGCCATATCGGCGACTATATTGCCGGGATGACCGATCGTTTTGCCATTGACCGTTATGCCGAAATCTTTGGGCGAGACGCCGTACCCGAGGCGCTGGCGCATGTCTGACGCACTCATCGTCGGCGCGACCGGGCTGGTCGGGCGGGCGGTGATCGATGCGTTCGGGGACCGCAGTGTCACGATCGTCGCCCGCCGCCCGGTGGAGGGACTGGCGCCGCACCACGCCGAACGGATCGCGCCGCCCGAAAGTTGGCCGGATATCATTGCCACCGAAAAACCGGCGACGCTGATCTGCTGCCTTGGCACCACGATCCGGCAGGCGGGATCGCAGGCGGCGTTTCGCGCCGTCGACCATGACCTGATCCTCGCCGCGGCGCGGGGTGCCCGGCAGGGCGGCACCCCGCATATGATCGTGGTCAGCTCGGTCGGAGCGTCGGCGAAAGCGGGTAATTTCTATCTGCGGACCAAGGGCGAGACCGAGGATGGGCTGCGCGCGCTGGGCTTCGAGCGGCTCGATCTGATCCGTCCCGGTCTGCTGCTCGGCGAGCGGCCCGGGCCGCCGCGGCTGGGTGAAGGGCTGGCAACGATCGCGGCGCCGCTGGCCGACGCCTTGCTGCACGGTTCTTTCCGCCGCTACCGCTCGATTCAGGGCGCCACGGTTGCTGCGGCAATCGCCCGGCTGGCGGGACAGGGCGGTTCCGGCGTGCATATCCACGAAAACGACGCGATCCGCACGCTCGCCGATTGACTCCGCTCGGGGGCAGCGCCAAGGCTCGCAGCGTCTGTCGGGTTCCGCCAAGGGATTCGACCGGCCGCGCGGGAGAGCGTGAGGGCAGGGCAACCGGCGCCTCACCACCGAAGGAGCAACCGCCCCGGAAACTCTCAGGTCAGCAGGACCGCGCAGGCTGGAACGGACACTCTGGAAAGCGTTCCGGCTGGTTGCTGGAACCACCGAAGGGGTAACTCCGTCGTGTGATGGAGGAAAACTCTCAGGTTCCCGTGACAGAGGGGGCATGGCGAAAGGCGCGGCACCCTGCCGCGCATCCGCCGTGCAACCGCGGGAGACTGACATGACTGAAACCGAACAGCTGGACGAAGACGTCGCGATCGCGGCTGCGACCGAAGCGCTGCCGCTCGACGCGTGGCATCGCGAAAAGGGCGGCCGTATGGTCGAATTCGCCGGTTACTGGATGCCGATCCAGTATGAAGGCATCATGGCCGAGCATCTGTGGGTGCGTGAAAACGCAGGTCTGTTCGACGTCAGCCACATGGGGCAGCTGGCGCTTTCGGGCGACAATGTCGCCGAAGCGCTCGAAACCCTCGTCCCCGGCGATATCTCGGCGCTGAAGCCCGGACGGATGCGTTATTCGCTGCTGCTCGATGAGGATGGCGGCATCCTCGACGATTTGATGATCACCAACGAGGGTGACCAGTATGGCATCGTCGTCAACGGCGCGGTCAAGTGGGACGACATCGGCTATCTGCGCGAAAACCTGCCCGACGACATCACGCTCAACCACAACGAAGATTACGGCCTGCTCGCGTTGCAGGGGCCGAAAGCCGTGGATGCGCTGGCGCGGCTGGTGCCCGAGGCCGCGGGCCTTGTGTTCATGCAGGCGACGCGTGCGACGTGGAACGGCCATGCCATTGCGATCAGCCGCTCGGGCTATACCGGCGAGGACGGCTTCGAGATTTCGCTGCCCAATGAAGCGCTGACCGATTTTGCCGACGCGCTGTGCGCGATGGACGAGGTCAAGCCGATCGGCCTCGGCGCGCGCGATTCGCTGCGGCTCGAGGCAGGGTTGCCGCTCTATGGTCATGATCTCGATCCGGCGATCGATCCGGTCGAAGGCGACCTGGCGTTCGCGATCAGCAAGCGCCGCCGCGAGGAAGGCGGTTTTCCGGGCGCGGCGCGCATCCTGGGCCATCTCGCCGACGGGAGTTCGCGCAAGCGCGTCGGGCTGCTGGTCGACGGCAAAATGCCGGTGCGCGAAGGCGCCAAGCTGTTCGACGGCAACACCGAAATCGGTGTCGTGACGTCGGGCGGTTTCGCGCCCAGCGTCGGCGCGCCGATTGCGATGGGCTATGTGCCGACCGGGCTGTCGGCGCCGGGCACCGCGGTCGCCGCTGAGGTGCGCGGCAAGCGGGTGCATTGCACCGTCGCGGCCATGCCCTTTGTGCCACATAATTATGTTCGTAAAACAGGAGCTTGAGCGATGCCGCGTTATTATACCGAAGAACATGAGTGGATCGATGTCGACGGTGACGTCGCGACGGTCGGCATCACCGATTTCGCGCAGGGCCAGCTTGGCGACATCGTGTTCGTCGAGGTTCCCGATACCGGCGCCGAGCTGAGCCAGGGCGGCGACGCCGCGGTGGTCGAATCGGTAAAGGCGGCGAGCGACGTCTATGCCCCCGTCGACGGCATCGTGACCGAAGGCAACGGCCAGCTCGAGGAAGATCCCGCGCTCGTCAATTCGGACCCCGAGGGCGAAGGCTGGTTCTTCCGCCTCGCGCTCAGCGACAAGGGCCAGCTCGACGGGTTGATGGACGCGACCGCGTACAAAGCCTTCTGCGACGCGCTTTAAGTTCAGTCCCCCTCCCGCGTACGGGAGGGGTTAGGGGAGGGCCTGTCGGGGGACAGGTCTCTCTTTCGGACAAGCCCTCCCCCGACCCCTCCCGCACGCGGGAGGGGGGAGATCATGCCATCGCCGCCACCGCCGCCCTTGCCAATTGCCGCCTGATGGTGGCGACGCCCATCTATGAAGGGGCGCAGGGCACCTATGTCCGCGCCGCGCTGGCGCTGGCGCTGCGCGCGCAGGCGATGGGCATTTCGGTGCGGTTCGAATTCATCCTCTACCAGCCGTCGATCACCCGTGCGCGCAACATGCTGGCGGCGATGTTCCTCGCCAGCGACTGTACCCACATGCTGTTCGTCGATTCCGACATCGACTTTTCGGCTGACGATGTGTTTTCGATGATCGAAGCAATGGCGGCGCACCCCGAATGCGGCGTCCTGGGGGGCGCCTATCCGCGGCGGATGATCAACTGGGCCAATGTCGCGCGCGCGGTCGAGCAGGGGCTGGCGAAGGATAATCCCGCTGATCTGGCGCGCTACGCCGGTGACTTCGCGCTGCATTTCCTGCACCCCAACCAGAATTTCCAGATGACCGATCTGGTCGAGCTGGCGCGGCTCGGCACCGCCATGATGCTCATCCGCCGCGACGTGCTCGAGGGTATGTCGGCGGCGATGCCCGACCTCGTGTTCCGGCCCGACCCCGCCGAACGGCAGGCACATGGCGTTGGCGAAGTCGTACCCGCCTTTTTCTGTCCCTATATCGAGCCCGAAAGTCAGGCTCTGCTGTCGGACGACTACGCCTTTTGCCGCCGCGTTCGCGACGCCGGGTTTCGCATCTGGCTTGCACCATGGATTCGCACGACCCACGCCGGTCCGGCGATCTTTTCGGGCGCGCTTGCCGATACTGCCCAGCTTTTTTCCCAAAAACCAGCTTCTTCTGCGGAGTAGTTCATGCGTTACCTCCCCCTTACCGCCGACGACCGGAGTGCGATGCTCGCGACCATCGGTGCGGCATCGATCGATGATCTATTCGCCGATGTTCCCACCGCAGCGCGGCTCGATGGTCCGATCGCGGGCCTGCCGATGCAGGCGAGCGAGCTTGCGGTCGAGCGGCATATGGCGGCGTTGTCACGCCAGAACCGCGCCGCGGGCGACGGTCCGTTCTTCCTTGGCGCGGGTGCGTATCGCCACCATGTTCCCGCCAGCGTCGATCATCTGATCCAGCGCGGCGAATTCCTGACCGCCTACACACCCTATCAGCCCGAAATCGCGCAGGGCACGCTCCAGATGCTGTTCGAGTTCCAGTCGCAGGTCGCGCGCCTGCTCGGCACCGATGTCGCCAATGCGTCGATGTACGACGGCTCGACCGCGTGCTGGGAAGCGATCGTCATGGCGCGGCGGATCACCAAGCGCGGCAAGGCGCTGCTGTCGACCGGGCTCCACCCGCATTATCGCAGCGTCGCGCGCACAATGGCGAAATATACCGGCGATGTGCTGGTCGATGGCGACCCCAGCCTCGACGCCAGCACCGACTGGGCAGCGCTTGCCGCCTCGATCGACAAGGAAACGAGCTGCGTCGTCGTTCAATATCCCGACATTCTCGGCCGCATCGACGATATGACCGCGCTGGCCGCGGCGTGTCAGGCGGCGGGGGCGCTGCTGATCGCGGTGGTCACCGAACCCGTCGCGCTCGGCCTGATCAAGGCGCCGGGTGAAATGGGCGCCGACATCGTGGTCGGTGAAGGGCAGTCGATCGGCGTCGGATTGCAGTTCGGCGGCCCCTATGTCGGCCTGTTCGCGTGCAAGACCAAATATGTTCGGCAGATGCCCGGTCGTCTGTGCGGCGAGACGGTCGATGCCAATGGCAAGCGCGGCTTTGTGCTGACGCTGTCGACGCGCGAGCAGCATATTCGCCGTGAGAAAGCGACGAGCAATATCTGCACCAATTCAGGGCTTTGCGCGTTAGCTTTCAGTATCCATATGACGCTTCTTGGCGAAGCGGGTCTGCGCCAGCTGGCGGCGATCAATCATGCGCGGGCAAAGGCGGCGGCGACCGAACTGGTCAGGATTCCCGGCGTGTCGCTACTCAATACCAGCTATTTCAACGAATTCACCCTGCTGCTGCCGACCGAGGCGCGGCCGGTGATCCACAAATTGGCTGAACGCGATATCCTCGGCGGCGTGTCGCTCGGGCGGCTCTATCCCGACAACGCCGGCCTTGCGAACGGCCTCGTCGTCGCGGTCACCGAAACCGTCACCGAGGCGGATATTTCCGCCTTTGCTGCCGCTCTGAAGGAGGTGCTGGCATGAGCGCGCTCAACCCCGCCGGCTGGCGCCCCGAAATGACCGCCGCGGGCGGCGTCGATGACACCACCACTTTCACCGGCAACCGCGCGCTGATGCTCGAGGAGGCGCTGATCTTCGAGATTGGCTCGACCGAAACCACCGGCGTCGATTTCGACGAAGCCGCACCCGCCGCCGACCTTGGCGCGCTGGCGCGCACCGCGCCGATCGGCCTGCCGGGGCTGAGCGAAGCCGAAACGGTGCGCCACTATACGCGCCTGTCGCGGCAGAATTACGCGATCGACCTCGGCCTGTTCCCCCTCGGCAGCTGCACGATGAAGCACAACCCGCGCCTCAACGAAAAGGTCGCACGGATGCCGGGCTTTGCCGACGCGCATCCGTTGCAGCCGCAGGAGACCGTGCAGGGCGCCTATGCGGTGATCCACGAGCTCGCCGAATGGCTGATCACGCTGACCGGCATGCACAGCGTCGCAATGTCGCCCAAGGCGGGCGCGCATGGTGAGCTTTGCGGCATCCTGTGCATCAAGGCGGCGCTGGAAGCGCGCGGCGAAGACCGCCGCGTGATCCTCGTCCCCGAAAGCGCGCACGGCACCAACCCGGCGACTGCGGCGTTCGCAGGCTTCACGGTCGAGGATATTCCGGCGACCGAAGCAGGGCGCGTCAATCTCGAAGCCCTAAAGGCGCGGCTTGGCCCCGACGTCGCCGGGGTGATGATCACCAACCCGAACACCTGCGGGCTGTTTGAGCGCGACATGAAGGCGATCTCGGACGCGGTGCATGCGGTGGGCGGTTATGTCTATTGCGACGGTGCCAATTTCAACGCGATCGTCGGCCGGGTGCGTCCCGGCGACCTCGGCGTCGATGCGATGCACATCAACCTCCACAAGACCTTCTCGACCCCGCACGGTGGCGGCGGGCCGGGTTCGGGGCCGGTGGTGCTGTCCGAGGCGCTCGCACCTTTCGCGCCTTTGCCCTTCGTCACGAAACACGCTGAGGGCTTCCGCCTGATCGAAGAGGAAAGCGCGGGCGAGGATCATCCGCAGACTTTCGGCCGCATGACCGCGTTCCACGGCCAGATGGGCATGTTCACCCGCGCGCTGACCTATATCCTCAGCCATGGTGCTGACGGGCTCAAGCAGGTCGCCGAGGATGCGGTGCTCAACGCGAACTATGTCCTGCGCAGTCTGGACGATGTGCTCGACGCGCCGTTCGCGGCGTCGGGACCGTGCATGCACGAGGCATTGTTCAGCGACAAAGGCCTCGCCGAAGGCTTCTCGACGCTCGACATCGCCAAGGGGCTGATCGACGAGGGTTTTCACCCGATGACGGTCTATTTCCCGCTCGTCGTCCATGGCGCGATGCTCGTCGAGCCGACCGAGACCGAGAGCAAGGCGGCGCTCGACCAGTTCATCGGCGCGCTGCGCAGCATCGCGATGCGCGCGCGCAATGGCGACCCGGCGCTGAAAACCGCCCCGCATTTCGCGCCGCGCGCACGGCTCGACGAGACGGCGGCGGCGCGCAAGCCGATCCTGGCGTGGAGCGAGACCGGGGGCAGTTGAGCGCGGACGGCCAAAGCGGCGCGCCGCACGGCGACGTTGGCTGCTTCGCCGCCAGCGCGCTGTTCGCGGTCGTCTTCGCCATCGTCTGGCTCGCCGCGATCACGCTCTACGGCCTGATCGTGGAGCAGTGGGAGCTGGTCCGCGTTCGCCGCGAGTTCAGCTATGACTGGGTGTTTCTCTATGCCCCGCTGATCGCGATCGGGTGCGGCACGGCACTGGTGCTCGTCGCGGCGCGGCGCTTCCCGGCGGCGCGCGTTACCATGCTGATCGTCGTCACCGGGCTGATCGCCTTGTTCGGCGGCCTGTCGCTGTTCGGGCTTGGCGGGCTGGTCTAGCGCTGGCAAGAAGCAGCTGGGGGGGAAGCGGCCATGACTAGCGGACAGGAACGGCTCGACGCGTTCACCGACGCGGCCTTTGCCTTTGCGGTTACACTGATGGTTGCCGGCACCGGCGGCATGGCGCCCGACTATCGCCAGCTCGAAGCCGCGATCGCCGGAGCGCCCAGCTTTGCAATCGCCTTTGCGATCATCGCCATGTTCTGGCTCGCGCATGTTCGCGCGCGGCGAATGGTCGGCAACGGCGACTGGCGCTTTATGCTGCTCACCCTCGCGCTCGTTTTCACCGTTCTCCTTTATGTTCATCCGCTGCGCGCGATGGCATCGAGTTTTGCCGCCTTCGTCACCGGCAACGCCAATGATTATGGTGGCCGGCTGGGACAGATGTTCGCGCTTTACGGCGCCGGCTTTATCCTGATGTCATTGCTGACCGCAGGTCTTTTCGCTACGGCCCGCCGCAACCCGGACCTGGACGCTGCCGGGCACCGTGTGGCGCATGGCCAGACGATCATCTGGCTCCTTCTTGTAGTAACGGGCTTGCTTTCAACGATAATGACCTTTTTTCGCGCGACGGTGCCTTTCGCGCCGATGATCTATGCCACGCTGCCGCTTACAATCGGCATTTTCGCCTCACGCTATCGCTGGTACGAACCCGCCGCAGCGGCGACAGAACAGGAGCAAACATGAGCTGGGATACGATCTTTCTGCTCGTCAATTACTGGGCCTTTGCCGGCTGGATCGCGCTGGCGTTCCTGCCGCGTGGTCCCAAGATCCTCTCCGCGATTCTCTATGCCGGGGTGTTTCTGCTGTGCCTTGCCTACACCGTGATGATCGTCGGGTTCCTTAGCGGCGGCATCGATCCCGGCGGCCCCGGCGGCGGCGATTTCACGACGCTGGCGGGGGTGATGAAGCTGTTCGACAGCCCCGGCGGCGCAACACTGGGGTGGACGCATTATCTGGCGTTCGACCTGTTTACGGGGATGTGGATTGCGCGCGATGCGGACAACAAGGGGTTCAGCCGCATCGTGCAATTTCCCTTCCTGTTCCTGACCCTGATGGTCGGCCCGGTCGGACTGCTGGCGTGGCTGATCGTGCGCGAACGCCGCGCGCGGGCGCAGGCCAAAGCCTGATGGCATCGTCACCGCCGTGGATGCCCAGCGACGGCGGCAGCGACGACAAGCGTCACGCTCCCGCGACGTTGCGCAACCGCGATGCGATCGCGGCGGTACTCGCCGAGTGGCTGCCCGCGACGGGCACCGTGCTGGAGGTCGCGAGCGGTTCGGGCGAGCATATCGTCCATTTCGCGGCGACCTTCCCGGCGCTTGACTGGCAACCGAGCGACCCCGATCCGGCCGGACTGGTGTCGATCGCCGCGTGGTGCGTCGAAGCGGGGCTGGCGAATATCGCGCCGCCGCTCCCGCTCGATGCGTCGGCTGGCGACTGGCCGATCGAGCACGCCGACGCGATCCTGTGCATCAATATGGTGCATATCAGCCCGTGGGCCGCGACGCTGGGATTGTTGTCGGGCACGGCGCGGCTGCTGGCAGGGGACGCGCCGCTGATCCTCTACGGTCCCTATATCGAACCCGACGTCCCCACCGCGGACAGCAACCTTGCCTTCGATGCCAGCCTCCGCGCACGTGATCCTGCGTGGGGGCTGCGCGAAGTCGATGACGTCAAGGCGGTCGCTGCGGCGGCCGGCCTGACCTTCGCCGAACGCCGCGCGATGCCCGCGAACAATCTGATGCTGCTCTTCCGCCGCACCTGACGTTGCTGACAGGGTTGTCGATACGCGCTTTACCTGCCGCGCACAGCCGCTAGCCTTTCCGCAATTGCACGCAAAAGATGCGATTCGAGGAGAGAGAGTCCATGCCCCGCGACGTTTCGGAGCTTTTCACATTCGACGAATTCCTGACCCATTGGGCCAGCGAGCGCGCCGACCGCGTTGCGCTGCGCGAAGAAGACCGTGTTTACACCTACGCCGAACTCGACGAAGCGACCGCGAAAGTCGCGTCGGCGCTGTTCGCGGCGGGGCTGCAAAAGGGCGACCGGATCGCGTGGATCGGCAAGAACAGCGACCTCTATTTCATCCTCTTCTTCGGCGCCGCGCGCGCTGGCATCGTGATGGCGCCCATCGGCTGGCGACTGTCGCCGACCGAATGGGCATTCATCGTCAACGATACGCAGGCCAAGATGGTGTTCGCGGGACCGGGGTTCGAAACGCTCGCCGACCAGCTCGCTGGCAAGCTCGACCACGCCCCCACCATTGTCGAAGCCGCAGAGGCGCGGGCCATGGTCGCGGGGGCAGAGCGGACCGCCTTCGCGCCGTCGGGCACCGATGACGCGGTGCTTCAGCTCTACACCTCGGGCACCACCGGCAACCCCAAGGGCGCGGTGCTGTCGAACCGCAACCTCTTCGCGCTGCGCAAACATTCGAACGACCTCGACCTGCCATACACCAAATGGGAGGATGACGAGGCGGTGCTGGTCGCGATGCCGTGCGCGCATATCGGCGGCACCGGGCTGGGCATCATGGCACTGGCCGCGGGACTTCCCGGCATCATTCTCGCCGAATTCAATCCCGACGGGGTGTTCGACGCGGTCGAGCAGCATGGCGTGACGCGCTTTTTCATGGTCCCCGCGGCGCTGCAATTCCTGCTGATGCACCCGCGCTGCGCGACGGTCGATTACAGCCGCCTCAAATATATCCTCTATGGCGCCGCGCCGATCCCGCTCGAATTGCTGCGCCAGTGCATCCAGATGTTCGGCGCGCAGTTTATCCAGGCTTATGGGATGACCGAAACCACCGGGACCATCTCGATGCTGCCGCCCGAAGATCATGACCCGGCGGGCAATGCGCGGATGCGCTCGGCGGGCAAGCCGCTGCCGGGGGTCGAGATCAAGATCCTTGGCCCCGATGGCGAGGAAGTCCCGGTCGGCGACGTCGGCGAGGTCGTCACCCGCTCGTCGAACAACATGCTCGGTTACTGGAACCTGCCCGACGCGACCGCAAAAACGGTCAGCGCCGACGGCTGGATCCGCACCGGCGACGCGGGCTATCTCGACGATGACGGCTATTTGTTCATCCACGACCGGATGAAGGACATGATCATCTCGGGCGGCGAGAATATCTATCCCGCCGAGGTCGAAAGCGCGATTTTCGGTCACCCTGCGGTGCAGGAGGTCGCGGTGTTCGGCATCCCCGACGACAAATGGGGCGAGACAGTGAAGGCGGTGTGCGTGGCGAAACCCGGCATGACGATCGACGAAGCCGACATCATCGCCTGGACGCGCGAGCGCATTGCGCCGTTCAAATGCCCGCGCAGCGTCGATGTGATCGATGCGCTACCGCGGAATGCGAGCGGCAAGATTTTGCGCAAGGATTTGCGGGCGCCGTATTGGGCGGGATATGCGCGGATGGTGAATTAAGCGGCGGGTAGCGACCACAACCAGTCGTCGCCCCCGCGAAGGCGGGGGCCGCCTTCGGTTTACGCAGCATTGCAGGAACAGGCGGCTAGCGGCCCCCGCCTTCGCGGGGGCGACGGTGTCGTTACGTCCGCTACCCACCCCAAAGTCGACATCCCCGACAATTAGGCCTTTCCTACATTATCCGGCTGTGCCAGCCTTCATTTGGCGCCTTGATCCAGCACAGAAAGAGGTACCAATAGCGGCGCGCACAAGGCTGAACTTTCCTGAACTTTGGACCTTCCTGTGGCCCGCGTCGGCCTAGTCCCCGATCCGGCCCGTCTCAGTGCCAGTCGAGGGCACCGCGATCAAGAATGCCGCGCTAGCCTCAGCCGCTAACCCTTCTGCCGCTCCCGTGCCTGCACAAACCCATCACGCGCCACGCACCTAGCCAGCCACGCCTTCGTTGCCTCGCCCAGCACGTCGTCCGCCCCCAGCGTCGTTGCCAGAAACGCGGCATAGCCGATCGCAATATCAGCGATCGTGAACCGCCCCGCGACCAGCCATTCGCGCCCGTCGCTCAGCGCCGCTTCGATGCTTTTCGCGCGCCCGCCGAAGAAGGCTTTGTAATCGTCCACCGCCTGCGCCAGTCGCCGTGCGGGCGCTTCGACCCGCGTGTAGCGGATCATGATCGCGAGCGGGAAGGTCAGCGTCGCGTCGCTGCGGTGCAGCCAGTTGCGATAGTCCCAATAATCACTCTCGTCGCGGCGCACATCGAGCGGGGTGCCTTCGGCAATGCGTTCGCAGATCGCGGCGGATTCGGTCATCAGCCGCCCGTCCTCGACCCAGCCGGGGATCGTCATCAGCGGGTTTACGCTGCGATAATCGGGTTCGAACGCGCGCGGCGGGAATTTCAGGACGCGCAGGTCGACGTCGATCCCGGCCTCCCCGACCGCCCACAGGCAGCGCAGTGAGCGGGCGTCGGGGCAGTGGTACAATATGGGGCGCGTCATGCGGCAACCTCCTTCGGCCGGTTGATATGGCGGCGATGCTCGCGCCAGGCGATGAACAGGCCCGACGCGACGATCAGCGGCGCGCCAACCCATGTCGTGTCGGCGGGCAGGGTGCCAAAGAACCACCAGCCCGCCGCGATCGCCCACAGCAGGCTGGAATAATCCATCGGGATCACGACCTACACCGGCGCGAGGCGCAGCGCGCCGGTCAGCGACATTTGCGCGACTGCACCGAGGAAGCCGAGCGCGACGAGCAACAGCCACTCGTGGCCGTCGTGCGAGGTAAAAACAAAGGGCAGGGCAATGCCCAGCGGCACCATCGACAGCAGGCTGAACCAGAAGACGATCGTCGCGGCATGTTCGGTGCGGCCGAGATCGCGGACGGCAATCGTGATCAGCGCGGTCATGATCGCGCCCGCCAGCGCGACGAGGGTACCGACGCCATGCGCGCCGTCGAAGCCGCCGGCAAAACTCGCGAACGGATCGAGCACAACGAGTACGCCGACAAAACCGATGATGACCGCGCTCCACCGCTGCCATCCCGTCGCTTCGCCGAGCAGCAGCGCGGCAAAGATCACCGCAAAGATCGGCACCGACAGGCTGATTGTCGTCGCCTCGGCCATCGGCAGCAGGATCATTGCATCGAAATTGCAGGCCATGCCGGTCAACCCCATCAGCATCCGCCGCGAGTGCGCGCCGATGCGGTTGGTGCGGAGCGAGGCGAAGCCGCCGGTCGCCTTCACCCACATGAGCAGGAAGGGCAGGACGAGCGCTTGCCGCCAGAACAGGCTTTCGGCGATATGGATACCCGCGCGATCGACATATTTAACCACCACAAACATCAGCGACAGGCTGGCCATCGCCAGCAGCCGCAGTGCGATACCGCCGAGGATGTTCTGCGGCGCGGCGGTGGAAGGGGCGACGGCGGATGTCATGCGAAATTGCGCATATCAGGCCGCCCCGCGCGCGCAAGCCGTGATCCCTCTTGCTCCCGTCGGGCAATCGGGCTAGTGGCGCACTCCGGCCTAGGGGTATAGCTCAGTTGGTAGAGCATCGGTCTCCAAAACCGAGGGTCGTAGGTTCGAGTCCTACTGCCCCTGCCAGGCCCGTCCCATAGCGTCTCAAGGCGTCCCGGCGCTTCCCGGAATGCATCAAGCACCACGCTTGGGAATCCCCCCTCAACAGCTAGGCTCAGTGCGTCTCATGGTGATCCCATGGATCATGCAGCTTCAGCCATTTGTGGGCAGGATTGCCGGTAGATTGGCAAGATCATCACACACCTGCCCACAATTTTCGGGCGCTCTGATTTAGAATTTTGAATGTTTTGGAGAGGTTCAGATGGAACCGCGGTCAGCTGCCGTCGAAATCTTGGTTACGGGTTCGAACCCTGGCTGTCGGGGATTTCCTTTGCAAGACGGCTTTACGTCTGAAGTCTGACATTACGGCGGTAGTCGGTTTGTGCACTCAATGGGTACGGGGGCGGCGACCGCTTTGTGCACGATTTTGACCGCAAAGACTGACCGCCTGCGATCCCAAAGCGTCTGCGTAATTCAGACCGAAAAACCCGCACCCCCAAGATTGGACTGCGAAGCCGCTTGTGAAAGCCACTGGTCGGGCGTTAGGGGTGCTCCATGGTTCTGCGCACCGATCCCTCGCCGTCAATCGCCATGCGGGGCCGCGGGTGAGTAAGGACAAGCTTGGCGACGGCGCGCGGCCGACCATGGCCGACGTCGCTCGTGAACTGGGCGTTGCTAAAATCACGGTTTCGCGCGCGCTGTCGAACCATTCGACGGTTAAAGAAAGCACACGCGCGCTGATCCGCGAGACCGCCGAGCGCATGGGCTACCGGCTCAATGTTTCGGCGCGCAACCTGCGGCAGCAGCGCACGCGGACGATCGCGGTGGTCATCGAAATGACGCCGTCGCACGAACGCCTGATGAGCGAGCCTTATCCCTTGCTGTTGCTCGGCGGCATCCTGCAGGAACTGACCGCAGCGGGGCAGAATATGGTGCTGACCACCATAGACCTGTTTTCCGAAGCCCCCCCCTCGGCAGACGGCGTGATCCTGCTGGGGCAAGGGGTGCACGACGATGCCGCGGCGGTGATCGAGGCGACGGGGCTGCCTTATGTGGTCTGGGGCGCCGAGCACGGGCCGCCCGAACGTATCGTCGTCGGCAGCGACAATCGCGCAGGGGGCCGGCTCGCGGCCGAATATCTGCTCGGGCGTGGACGGCGGCGGCTTCTGTTCCTGGGCGATGCGGGGCACGGCGAGGCCGAGGATCGGCTGACCGGCTTTCGCGCCGGGCTCGCCGGGTCGGACGCCGCCATTGTCGCCAATATTCCCTGCGCCTTCACCGTCGCCGCGGGGCGCGAGGCGGTGGCGCCGTTGATCGACGGCAAGGCGCCGGGCTTTGATGGCATTTTTGCGAGCAGCGACGCGATCGCGATGGGGGCGATCGAGGCGCTGCGCGCGCAGGGGCATGATGTCCCCGGAGCGGTATCGGTCGTCGGTTTCGACGATTCGCCGGGGGCGGGGCTGTTTTCGCCGCCGCTGACCAGCATCCGCCAGGATTGGGGGATCGGCGGTGAGTTGCTGGCGCAGAAAGTGCTCGACCTCGTTGCTGGAAAAGCCGTGGATTCGTGGGCGATGCCGGTGGAATTGATCATCCGCGAGAGTTAGCCGGAAGTTGGCGAAGGTGCCGCGTGGCGCGCCGCGAAATGCAAAATGGTATCGATACCTTGACATCGATACCATTTTACGGGAAACCACATTTCAGAGCAGGGGCCGAGCAGCCCGTGCCGGGATGAGGATGCGGTGGCGATTTTCGAACAGACCCCAGACGTACGACCGTCGGTGCAGCCTGGCGCCGGAGCGCCGCCGTCGGCGACGGGCGACGCCGGGACGATGCAACTGGTCCGGCGCGGTGCCGATGCGACCGGGGCGCAGGCGGCGGCGCTGTTCGCACTGGCGAACGGGCTGGTCGGCGTCGAAGGGGTGGTCGACGAACTGGCGTCGGCACCGGCCGCCTATCTGCCCGAGGCCTATGTCCGCCGCCCGATCGATTATCACGAGAGTTTCCCGGGCTATGCGACCGCGACCGATACGCGGATTGCATGCCCCAGCCCGGTGCTGCTGCGCCTGTCGATCGACGGCGCGCCGGTCGATTTTGCCGCCGCCGAAGTTGTCGACACTGAAACGACGCTCGATCTTGCCAGTGGCGCGCTGCGCCGCGTGACGCGCTGGCGGCTGGCCGGGGGACGCAGCCTGGAGATTGCCGTCGAACGCATCGTACCACTGGCGGGTGCGGCCTGCGTCGCGTCGCGCATCCGCATCCGGCCGCTCGATTTCGGCGGTGCCGTCGCGGCGACGCTGACCTATGGCGCCGACAGCGCCGCCCCGGCCGGCGCCGAAGCCGATGACCCGCGCATTTCGGCGCGGCTGCGGCCGGCGTGGACGATCCTTTCCCCCCTGCCGGGCGACCCGCCGTCGGTCAGCCGGTTCGCGCAGGACGCCGTCGAGCTCGCCTATGCCCAGCATGTAACCTGCCCCGCCGCGCCGGTCGTCGCGGTCCACGCAGGGCATGTCGTGCAAAGCGAGCTGGTCGCCGGCGGCGTCCTGACGATCGACCGGGTGGTCGCGCTGGCCGCAGCCCGGGACCGCCCGGTCGATCTGACCGCGCTGGAAGGTGCGGCGACGAGCTTCGATGCCATCGCCGACGTCCAGCGCGCGGCAGTGGAGCAGCTTTGGGACAATGCCGCACTGGCGATCGCCGGCGACGACGCTCTCGCCGCGGCGCTGCGGTTCAACCTGTTCCAGCTCCACCAGTCGGCGAGCCGCGATCCGAACCACAGCATCGGCGCCAAGGGGCTGACCGGCGAAGGGTATGAAGGCCATTATTTCTGGGACGCCGAAACCTTCATGCTGCCGGTGCTGGCGTTGCAGGCGCCCGCCAGGGCGCGCACCCTGCTGGCTTATCGCATCGGCAAGCTCGATCGCGCGCGGGCGCACGCCAGGGCGCTCGGCCATGTGCGCGGCGCGCTCTATCCGTGGCGGACGATCGGCGGCGACGAATGTTCGTCGCACTATCCGACGGGGTCGGCGCAATATCATATCAATGGCGACATCGCCTATGCGCTGGCGCTGTATGTCGGGGCGTCGGGCGACGATGATTTTCGTGGCCAAGCGGCGCCGATGCTGTTTGACACCGCGCGCATCTGGATGGAGATCGGCGCTTTTGATCCGCGGCGCGGCGGTGCCTTTTGTATCCATGGGGTAACCGGACCCGACGAATATTCGGCGCTGGTCGACAATGATTTTTATACCAACGCGATCGCCCGCCGCCATCTGGCCTATGCCGCCGACACCGCGGACTGGCTGCGCAGCGGCGGGGATGGCCGGTCGGCCGCAGCCGATGTCGACGACGCCGAAGTCGCCGGATGGCGCCGCGCGGCGGCCGCGATGTGGCTGCCGGTCGATGCCGAGCTGGGCGTCAATCCGCAGGATGATGTCTTTCTTGGCCGCCCCAAACTGCCGGCGCTGGCGCCCGGCGATCGCCATGGGCCCCTGCTGATGCGCTATCACCCGATGATCCTGTTCCGCCATCAGGTCGCGAAACAGGGCAATGTCGTTCAGGCGATGGCGATGGACCTGACCGCGATGCCGCTGGCGCGGCAGCGGCGCAATTTCGACTATTATTCCCGGGTCACCACGCATGATTCGACGCTGTCGTCGGTGTCGTTCGCGATTGCGGCGGCGCGGCTGGGCGATGAGGCGGCGGCGCTCGCTTTCCTGCGCGAATGCGCCTTTGTCGATCTGGAGGATCGCCACGGCAACACTTCGCACGGGCTGCACATGGCGGCGCTCGCGGGGAGCTGGCTGGTGCTGGCGCAGGGCTGGGGCGGACTGCGGCTCGATGGCGCCGCGCCGTCATTCCGGCCGCAGCTTCCCGCCGCATGGACCGGCTATCATTTTCGCCTGCAATGGCGTGGCAGCGTGATCGAACTCGCCGTCGATGGCGCCGGCTGCACCTATCGCCTGCTGGCGGGCGCCCCGATCGACATCCTCGACCATGGCCGCCCGCTTTGCGTCGGGAGCGATCCGGTCACCATGACGCGCCCGGCGCTGAAGGGTGTGATCTTCGACCTCGACGGGGTGCTGACCGACACCGCCGAGGATCATTATCAGGCGTGGCAGGCGCTCGCCGACCGCCACGGCTTTGCGTTCGATCGCGCGGCGAACGATGCCCTGAAAGGCGTCGACCGGGCCGGGTCGCTGCGGCTGATCCTGGGGCAGGCCGCGACCGATGTCGCGCCCGCTGCGTTCGACGCGATGCTGGCCGAAAAGAACGCGGCGTATCGCGCGCGACTGGCCGATTATTCGCCCACCAATCTGTTTGCCGGGGTGACCGGGCTGTTCGATGCGCTGCGCGCCGCCGGACTGAAGATCGGGCTGGCATCGGCGAGCCGCAACGCGGGCGATGTCGTGCGCCTGCTCGGCATTGCCGACCAGTTCGATTTCATCGCGGACGCGGGGGCGGTGCCCAACGCCAAGCCGGCGCCCGACATTTTCCTGGCCTGTGCCGCCGGCATGGGCCTGTCGCCGGGCGATTGTATTGGCGTCGAAGACGCGCGCGCCGGAATTGCGGCCATCCATGCGGCGGGCATGGTGGCCATTGGCATCGGGTCAGAAGAGGCGCTGCCCGATGCCGACCTGAACGTTCCCGCCATCGGCGATCTTTCGCTCGGCCAGATCCTGTCGACAGAACGGGCAGCGGCAGGGCGGGGAAGCCGGTCAACCAGAACAGGTAAAGTGGAGGATATGCCATGTTGAAGAGGACTTATCTGCTGTCGTCGATCGCGCTGCTGGCGCTGCCGACCGCGGCTTTCGCCCAGGAAACGCCTCAGCCCGACGACACGGCGGCGGCCAATGAGGAAATCATCGTCACCGGCACCGCCGGCGGCGGTATCAACCGCCAGGACGCGGCGTTCGCGATTACCAGCATCAATGCCGACGCGATCGATCGCGCGGCGCCGAACAGCACCGCCGACCTGTTCAAGGTCATCCCGGGTGTGTCGGCCGAAAGTTCGGGCGGCCAGAATGGCGCCAATATCTTCGTGCGCGGCTATCCGTCGGGCGGCGACGCCGAATTTGTCACCCTGACCGTACAGGGGGTGCCCTTTTTCTCGCCGCCGACGCTGTCGTTCCTCGAGAATACCCAGCTGATCCGCATCGACGAGACGATCGAGCGGGTCGAGGCGGTCCGCGGCGGCACCGGCGCGCTGTTCGGCAACGGCCAGCCGGGCCTGACCGTCAACTTTGTCCAGAAGGAAGGCGGTCGCGATTTCGAGGGAGTGGTGAAGGCCAGCGTCACCGATTATGGCGACCTGCGCGGCGACATGCTGCTGTCGGGGCCGCTCGGCGAGAATACCAGCTTCATGGTCGGCGGCTATTATGCCAGCGGCAATGGCATCCGCGACCCGCGCTTCACGGCCGAAAAGGGCGGTCAGATCACCGGCAACATCCGCCACGACCTGGGCAAGGGTTCGATCCTCGTCTTTGCGCGCTACCTCAACGATCGCGGCCAGTGGTTGCTGCCGATCCCGGTGATCCGCGACGGCGACAAGGTCCGCCAGTTCGGCAACATCGACCTTGGCTCGGGCGTGCTCGCCGGCCCCGAAACGCGGCTGAGCACCCTGCCCGACGGGACGCGCGCCAATCTGGCCGACGGCCGCGGCGCCAAGCTGATCAACCTTGGCACCAATTTCGACTATGAGGTCGGCGACGGGCTGCAGCTGCGCTACCGCGCGAGCTATCTGAAGGGCGACGCCGACACGACCGGGCTGGTGCCCGCGAGCACCGCGACGACCGCCAATGCCTATGCCACCTCGCTGGGCAGCACGATCGGTAGCCTGACCTATGTCAATGGCGGGCAGGCGGTCGCAGGAACGCAGCAGGTCATCCGCGCCGGCACGTGGATCGTTCGCAAGCAGATCGAGAATTTCACCAACGATCTGGCGGTCGAATGGGAAAGCGGCAGCAACAAGCTGACCGTCGGCGCCTATTTTGCCGATTTTTCATCGAACGATCAGTGGAATCTGGGCAATGTCCATCTGCTGACCGCCGAGAATAACGGGCGATTGTTGAATCTGACGCTGGCGAACGGCCAGATCGCGACCGACCGCGGTTTCACCCAGGGGTCATTCTTCAACGTCAACGCCGCCTATGACGGCCGCGAATATGCCTTTTATGCGACCGACGAGTATCAGATCACGCCGGAATTGCGGTTCGACGCCGGGGTGCGCTACCAGAATTACAAGGCGACCGGGACGCTCGAGAACAACAATTTCGGGGTCGATACCGACAGCAATCCGAACACGCTGTACAATAATGGCACCGCGGTGCTGAACGGCACCTTCCGCAACATCGCGTATAAAAAGGGTGCCTGGTCGTGGACGGCGGGATTGAACTACGACATCTCGTCGTCGGTCGGCGCCTATGTCCGCTATAACCGCGGCAACACCAACCCCTTCTTCGACAATCTGCGCGACGGGATTTTCGTGTCGCCGCGGGTCGACAATTTCGAGGGCGGGTTGAAAGTCCGCACCGATCCGGTGTCGCTCTATGCCACCTTGTTCCACACCCGGTTCACCGGGCTGGTGACGACGGTGATCCAGAATGGCGCGCCGGTCGCCGACATTGGCGGCGCGCGCAGCACCGGGGTCGAGCTGGAAGGCCAGATCCGCCCGGTCGACAACTTCACCATCGCCTTTTCGGGAACCTGGCTGAACGCCAAATACCGCGATTTCTTTGCCGGCGGCGGCACGATCGATCTCAGCGGCAATCGCGTCCAGCGCCAGCCCAAGTGGCAATGGCGGGTGACGCCGTCCTATGACATCGAATTTGGCGGCGGCAGCAAGGTCTCGCTCTATTCGACCTTCAGCTATGTCGGGGACCGGTTCTCCGACACTGCGAACACCCAGTCGCTGCCGCATTATTTCAAGCTCGACGCCGGGGTCAGTTTCGACGTCAACGACGCGCTGCAATTCGCGGTGACCGCCGACAATCTGACCGACAAGGCCGGACTGACCGAGGGCGATCCGCGCACGCTGGGGCAGGCCGGCGGGCAGGTGGTCAATGCGCGGCCGATCCTGGGCCGGTCGTTCCGGTTCAGCGCCGCCTATAAATTCTAGAGGATCCATCCCCCCCTTGGGTGGTCGCGGCCTCTTCGCGGCCACCCCTTCTTTTTTCTGCTAAGGACAAGGTCATGGCCCGCACCCGACTGATCGCCGCGCTGATCCTGACCTATGTCGCTTTTGCGATGCTGCTCAACAGCGTCGGGACGGTGATCCTTCAGTCGATTTCCAGTTTCGATGTCACCAAGCCCGAGGCGAGCACACTCGAGGGATTCAAGGACATCACAATCGCGGTCGTGTCGTTCGCGACCGCCAGTTACCTGCCGCGGTTCGGGCTGCGCAACGCGCTGATCGCGGCGCTCGTCCTTGCCATATTGGCCTGCCTCGTCATGCCGGTGATCGGCAGCTTCGGGGCTGCGCAGCTGCATTTCGCGATGGTTGGCGCGGCCTTTGCGGTCGCCAAGGTCGTCGTCTATTCGATGATCGGCCTCGTTACCGCCGACGCGCGGCAGCATGCCAGCCTGACCAGCCTGATCGAGGGCATGTTCATGGTCGGGGTGCTGTCGTCATACTGGGTGTTCAGCGCCTTTATCGACCCTGCCGGGTTGCGTTGGCTGAACGCCTATTGGGTGCTTGCGGGCGTGACCGCGCTGGCGCTCGCGATGTTGCTCTCGGCACCGGTCGAGGAGCGGCACGTGCCGGATCACGAAGACGCGGTCGAGGTCGAGCACGCGCCGATCCTCGCGATGCTGCGCCTTGCCGCGCTGCCGCTTGTCCTGATCTTCATCGTCTGCGCCTTCGTCTTTGTCCTGATCGAGCAGGGCATCGGTACCTGGCTGCCGACCTTCAACAACGAGGTTTTGCATCTGCCGGCGCAGATGAGCGTGCAGGCGGCCAGTTTGTTCGCTGCGTGCATCGCGCTCGGGCGCTTCGGTGCCGGCGCGGTGATGGCGCGTTTTGACTGGTATCCGGTGCTCAACATCTGCCTTGCACTGCTCGCGGCGCTGATCATCCTTGTCCTGCCGCTTGCCGACGGATTGCGGCCGGGACCGATTGCCAGCTGGGGCGACGCGCCCGCCGCGGCTTTCCTGTTCCCGCTGATCGGTTTCGCGCTCGCGCCCATCTATCCGACGATCATCTCGGTGATGCTGAGCGCGATGCCGGGACGGAATCATCCGTCGCTGATGGGGCTGGTTGTCGTCTTTTCCGCGCTGGGCGGGACGACGGGATCGATCATCACCGGCGCCATCTTCGCACATCTCGACGGGCGCACCGCCTTTACCCTGATGCTCGTCCCGACTGCGGTGCTGGCGGGCGGGCTGTTCTTGCTTCGCCGCCGGATCCGGGCGATTGATGCCTGATCGCGGAAGCGCGCGGCGGCTGGAGGTGCGAGCGCTATCACGTCAGCCCGATGGTCGCCTTTGCCCCCGACGACCAGACGAGCATCACGCTCATCGCATCCTATCAGCATGCGCCGTCGGGGAGCGGCTACTCGGGCGTTCCCGCCTATGGCAGCGTGCTGCCGAACCCCAAGGGCCCGATCGCCTACCATATCAACACCGGCGATCCGGCCTATGAGGTCTATGATCACAAGCAGAAGTCGGTTGCATTGCTGTTCCGGCGCGAGCTCAGCGAACATCTGGCGTTCCGTTCGAACGTCCGGTTCCAGAACAACAAGCTGAGCTACCGCCAGATCTATGTGGGCGGCTTTGCGACCACCGGGACCGGGCTCAATATCAACACCGATTATGGCACGATCTTCCGCGGCGGCGGCGGCGCCGACGAGGATTTCGACACGCTGACGATGGACAACAGCCTGAATGCGAAGTTCGAAACCGCGGGCATCGAGCACGACATATTGGTCGGGCTCGATTATCTGCGCATCACCGGCGAGAATTTTCAGCAGTTCAACACGGGGCAGGCCGCCAATCCGCTGACGAGCATCCCGAACCTCAACCTCTACGCGCCTGTTTATGGTGTGGGGATACCAAGCCTCGATCTGACCCTGCTCTCGCCCGCTTACACGAACCGCTATGCCACCGGCGACCCGACCGGCCTCTATGTCCAGGACCCGGTGACGATCGGCCAGCTCCACCTGATCGCGAGCGGTCGGTGGGACTGGTACGAACAGCGTACGCTCAACAAGAAGAACCGGGTGCTGACGCCGCTCTCGCAGAGCGCCTTCACCATGCGCTTCGGCGCGCTCTACGAGTTCGACTTCGGCCTTTCGCCTTATGTGAGCTACACCGAATCCTTCGAGCCACAGGCCGGCGCCGACTATCTCGGCAATCCCTTCTCGCCGACGACAGGCAATATGGTTGAGGCGGGCCTCAAGTTTCAGCCGAAGGGCTTGAACGCGCTCATCACCCTGTCGGCCTATGAGCTGAAGCGGCAGAATGTCCCCGTCGGCGATCCGCTCGCCGGTACCGGCGGGCGCCCCGCGAATTCGCAGATCCAGATCGGCGAGACGCGGGTTCGCGGCGTCGAGCTCGAGTCGCGCGGCGAGCTCCGCCCGGGCCTCGATGTCATCTTTGCCGGCACCTACACCGACCCGCTGATCACACAGGGCGCGCCTGCGGTTCCGGCTTCGGCTCCCACGCTGACGAGGCTGGGCAGCACCGGGACGCCGTCGACGACGGGCACCGTTCCGCTCGGTGTTCCCGAATGGCAGGCGTCGGCGTTCCTCTCATACGACTTCGGCCGCGGCGGCGGCGGCGACGGCCCGCTCGGTGGCCTCAGTCTCGGCGGCGGTTTCCGCTATGTCGGCGGTTCGTTCGGCTCGACGAGCTACAAGATTGTGAACAGTGTGACGACGTTCGAACTGTTCAGGACGAAGAGCTTCACCCTGTTCGATGCGATGCTTGCCTATGACCTCGGCCACGCGAGCCCGGCGCTCGACGGCCTCAGCATCGCGGTGAACGCGCAGAACCTGCTCGACAAGCAGCATGTCTCCTCCTGCTTCTTCTCCAACAGCTGCTATTTTGGTGCTTCACGCACCGTCGTGGGGTCTTTGTGTTACAAATGGTAGTGCGTGGCCAGCGCGTCCGGGTTGCCAAAGCGGAATGTCAGACCTCTGCGTATTGTCGCTGAACGCCGCCATTCTGCTTCCGGCCAAAGACCGCGCTTTTAATTCGACGGGGCATCACTCGCCGAAGGCAAGCCAGGCGAGGCCCAAGTTGAATCCGATTGGCTCGCGAACGGCCTCAAGGAGAGATGGTCGCCCTAACGGGCGACCTCCACAAGATTGGCGCCTTCCTCCCGCTCATCAATCCTGAAACCGGTTCCGAAAAATCGTTCGATCAGGCTGGCCGCGGTTCGCGTGTGCTCGCTGATCTTGACCGTCGTGAACGCGCCGCCCAGCGCCATCACCATCGCCACCTCGACGATTGTTTTCGAGGCTATTTCTTCGCCTCGTCTCCCTGACTTATCGCTACGATGGCTTCTATCTCCACCAGAGCTTGATGGTGCAGCGGACCGCAGGGAACAATCGATCGTGCGGGGCGGTGCATACCAAAGAAGGCTGCATAGGCCCGGTTGACTTCGCCCCAATGCGCGACGTCGGTGACATAGATGGTGCAGCGGACGATGTCTTCGCGCGATGCACCAACCACGCGGATGATGGCCTCGATATTGGCGAGCGCGAAATTGACCTGTTCGCTGACGGAAAGATCCGCGGCATCGGCCGTCTCGCCGGTCACGCCAAGTTGCCCCGACACGTAAAGAGTGTCGCGGTGCAGTACCGCCTGGGCATAGTGACCGCCGGGTGGCGGCGCCGCGTCGCAGCGTATCTCTGACGTTTTCTGAATCATCATCTGCTCTCCCAAACCATCTACCAACCGCCAATTCGCGGCCATTCTTCGACCAGCTTTCCTCCGCGCAGCACCGCATAGGAGGTGTAGGCGGCGCAGGTCAGGCAGGCGTGACCGGGAAGAATACGGACGAAGCTGCCGATCGGCAGGCGTTCGAACCAGCTCTCGTCCGGTACCGGGACACCGCCATGTTCCTGATGGACGGTCGCGACGGCCAGCGCATCCAGCGGCGCGAGCGTGACTGCATCGCACACCAGGCCATAGCCCGCGTTCGGCATGAAGCGGTTGGCTCCGTCGTCCTTGGACAAGGCGAGCGCGCCGGCGTCGAGGATCAGGCTGGGGGTGGGGCCGCGTCGCTGGTGGCCGATCACTGCGGCCAGCACCGAGACCGCAATATCGTCTTGCGTGCAAACGGCTCGCGACAATTGGGAAAGATCACCGAAGAGGTAAATGCCTGCACGAACTTCGGTGACGCCGACCAAATGTTCGGCGAACATAAGCGTTGGAGTCGAACCGACGCTGACAATGGGGCAAGCATAGCCGTGCTTGCGCAGAAATTCCGCCGATGCAACGGCCGCATACCGCTCAACTTCGGCAAGCGCCCGAACGGGTGCGGGGTCGTCAAAGCGGTAGGAATGCCCGGCGTGGGTCATCACGCCCATCAGATCGAGTTGCGGAGACCGGGCCTCTATCGCGCGCGCGATCGCGACCAGCTCTTGCGACGCCGGTTCGGTGCCGCTGCGATGTTCGCCGCAATCAACCTCTATAAGGATGCCGAAGCGCGCTCCGAGCGCTGCTGCGGCTTCCCCCATGACGGCGACCGCCTCCGGGCTATCGAGCACAAGCAGCAGCCTTGCGCCATGTTCGTGTTGGATATGGTGGGCGCGGGACAGTTTCGCGGGCGCGATGGCGGTCGTGTAGAGGATATCGCGCCAGCCCGCCGCGGCGAAATATTCGGCTTCGGCCAGCGTCGAAACGCTGATCGGCCCTCTTTTGCCGTTTGCAGCGACACGCGCGACGTCGGTCGACTTGGCCGTCTTCAGGTGCGGGCGCAAGGTGACCCCCAGCGCGTCGCAGCGACTGCGCATGCGCGCCGCGTTGCGCTCCAGCCGGTCCGCATCAAGGATCAGGTGCGGGGTATGCAACCCCGCGAACATCGTGGTCGCGCTCATCGTGCCAGCTCGCGCAACGGATCGAGCGTGTCGGCAATCAGGAACGGCCGCGCTGCGTCAGCGATAAATGGCAGTCCGGCCCGGTTGTGCCAGAAAACCGGCATGCCGACGCCGGCCGCGCCTCGAATATCCGCGGGCGAGCCGGCCACGAAGAGCGTCCTTGCGGGATCGGTGCCGAGCCGGTCGAGGACCGCACGGTATGATTCGGGGCGTGGCTTGTAATATCCGGTTTCTTCGGAGGTCAGCACAACAGAAAAGGCCACCCCGACCCGCTCGGCAGCCTGCCGCCCCAGAGCCGCCGAACAATTGGTTATGACGCCAAGCGGGATATCACGCGCCGCGACCTCGGCAAGCACCCGCGGTGCCTCTGGCCAGGGCTGGAGCGTGTGCCAGTCCGCAACCAATGCGGCGGCGGCGGATGCCGCCACACCAGCCTTGACGGCCGCCTCCCGGACAAGGTCTTCATAGGGGCGATAGACGCCGCAGCCATAAGTCAGCTGGAGATAAGCGCGGCGCCAGCGCAGGCCGTCGGTTTCGGACCCCGCCGCACGGTTCCAGACCGACCATGAATCGAGAAGGGCCGTCAGAAGATCGAAGACCACGGCTTCGACGGGAGCTGGTTGTTTCATCGATCGAGATCCCAATTTAGCAACGATGGCCAAGAACTGCCGCCAAGCGGCTCCCCGGACGGCAGGGATGCTGCTGTCCGGCGAGAAGCGATTAGCAATCGCACGGCTCGGCCGGCAAATGCCCGTTGCTGATGGTTTCATGCCGTCCCGTATGAACATGGCGTTCAAAAATCCGCTCGGGCGATCGCGGTGTCCCATGCACCCGCCATGCTTCCCTACGCCTTCGCCAGCCTCCAGAATATTTCGGCGGATGGAGATTGTCGGCCGCGCGGCCGATACAGCCTGACATCGACCGGAATGTCCCAGTGTGCATCGCCCGCCCGCACCAGCGCACCCTGTTGCAGATCATCGGCGACGATGCTCAGCGGCAGCCAGGCCAGTCCTTTTGCGTCCTTTGCCATGCGTGCAAGGATCAGCGTGTGCGACGTGAACACCGGCGTAAAACGCCCTCGCGTCGCTGTTGCATCAAACATCGCCGACACGATGCGATCCATCCCCGATTCGGCGCCATAGGCCAGCAAATTGACCGGATAAGCGGCGTCATCGGTCAGCGCGTGCAGGGGAGCCCTGTCGGTTCCTCGTGGAGCGCTGACCGGTACCAACGCATCGGACTTGAGCGAAATCGACTGGAAACCTGCGCCGTCGAGAACCGACGGAGCGTCTGGGTGGAAATAGCACAGACAAAAATGCGCCTTTCCGCTCAGCATCATCTGCTCGGACGTACCCATATTGTCGGCGGTGAGCTGGATCGGAATCTCGGTGTCGGTTTTTGCCTGAAGTGCTGCGAGCCACTGCGGAAAGAAGCTCAGCGCCAACGCGTGCGTAACGAGAATTTTGACCATCGACGCCGAAGTGCCGGCAATTTCCTGCACCTCGCGCCGACCATGTTCGATGTCGCGCAGAACGGTTTCTGCGATGCTGGCGAAGCGTTTTCCGGCCGGCGTCAGCACCATCTGGTGCGTGCTGCGGTCGACAAGTTCCGCGCCGAGCCATTCTTCGAGCGCGCGAATGCGGCGGCTGAAGGCCGGCTGGGTAACGCAGCGTGCCGCGGCTGCGCGCGAGAAATTCCCCGCGAGTATCAGGGCGCCGAAATCCTCAAGCCATGCCAGTTCCATTGCTCATGTTCCTTTGGCCGCCTGGAACTTGTAATGCCCGAACAAGCTGTGCCTACCCCTCCTGATCAGCATGGATTGATCCATATTGTGCATTGGAGCTGCGTTCGCCCGATTGGCAGGTTGTGTCCAACGCTGCGACCATCGGCGACGATGGTTGCGAAGACAGGCTGATTGAGGGAGTAAGTGATGGGTTTCATTCTGCGGCAGGAACGACGACATCGGGCCAGTCGAGCGACGGTCCTGACGGCCGCGATGCTTGGCGCAGCGATCCTCCTCAGCGCTCTGCCGGTGATCGGCGCCGAACCGGGGTCGACGCAGACGGCCGCGCTCGTCCCGCGCGATGCGCTTTTTGCTTCGCTTACCTATTCCGAACTGCAAATCAGCCCTGACGGCAGGCAGCTCGCTTTTCTCCACCCACTGAATGGCGTCCTGAACGTCTGGGTCGCGCCGCTCGACGATCCCAAGTCGGCAACCCCCGTAACCCGTTTCGATACAAGGCCGCCCGACAGTTTCCAGTGGAGCCCCGACGGGCGGTACATAGTGGTGCTCAAGGATGTCGGCGGCGAGGAGCATAGCCAGCTCTGGGTCGCGAACCTTGAAAAACGAACGGTCACCAATATGACCGCCGATCCGGCCGTGCAGACGAAGATCGTGAAGCTTTCAAAGCGCCGCCCGGGCGAAATCCTGGTTGGCATGAACATTCGCGATCGCCGCTATCGCGACATCTACCGGATCGACCTCGCGACGGGGCAGCGGACCGAGGTGTTCCGCAACGAGAAAAACTATATCGACGTCGTTGCCGATCCCGATTTCAACATCCGGCTGCTCGTTCGTGGCAATGTCGACGGCTCGTCGACCTATCTCCGGGTCGACCCCGCTGGGCCAAGCGAGCTCATGACGATCCCGCTCGCCTCGCTACGCAATTCCAGAATTTTGAGTCTCGACGGCAATGGCAAGTTGTTGATGTTCGACAGCCGGACCAGCGACAAAGCGAACCTCGTCTCGGTCGATCTCGCCACAGGCCAGCAGGTCTTGCTCGCTGCATCGGAACGTGCCGATATCGTCGATCCGCTGTTCGACGAAGCCAGCGGCACGCTGCTCGCAACGCGCGAGGACCCGCTGGTCAGCGAATGGACGGTGCGATCGGAGGGCGTGCGTGCCGAGTTTGCGGCGCTCGAAGCAGCCGTCACGGGGCCGTTCAAGATCGTCGATCAGACCGCGGACAATGTGCGCTGGCTGCTCCTCGAAACGGTTGCGAACCGCCCCGACCGCTATAGCTGGTGGGATCGCAAGAGCAGGACGCTGGCGCCGCTCGTGTCGACGCGGCCCGACCTCGACAAACAAGCGCTGGCCCGCCGTATCCCGGTCACGATCGCGTCGCGCGATGGCCTGACGCTGCCCAGCTATCTGACGCTTCCGATCGATGCGAAACTCGGGGCCGACGGGATGCCGGTGACGCCCGTCCCGATGGTGCTGCTCGTTCACGGCGGCCCCTGGCTTCGCGACGATCTGGCTTTCGACCCGCAGCACGCATGGCTGGCCGATCGCGGCTATGCGGTGCTGTCGGTGAATTTTCGCGCGTCGGGGGGCTTCGGCAGCGATTTCATGGCGAAGGGCGACCGGAAATGGTCGGAAACGATGCACGACGACCTGCTCGACGGGGTGCAATGGGCCATCGACAAGGGGGTCGCGGCAAAGGACCGCGTCGCGGTGATGGGGCTCTCCTATGGTGGCTATTCGACGCTCGTAGGGCTAAGTTTTACGCCTGATACCTTTCAGTGCGGCGTCGACCTGGCCGGCCCCAGCAATCTGGTGCGGCAAGTCGCCGCCATGCCCGACTGGTGGACGTGGCAGCGTCCGCAGTTCGTCAACCGCGTCGGCGATCCGACGACGCCAGAAGGTGCGGCAGACCTGATGCGTCGCTCGCCGATCGCGCGCGTCGATGCGATTTCCAGGCCGTTGCTGGTCACCAATGGCGCCAACGATCCGCGCATCTTCCCCAGCCAGTCGGAAGAGATCGTTGATGCGTTGAAGGCGCGCGGAAAGCCGGTGACCTATGCCTTTTATCCCGACGAAGGGCATGTCTATGCGAAGGACGGCACCAACATTTCGTTCGCCGCAATCGCCGAACATTTTCTGTCGCAATGCCTGGGCGGGCCAGCCGAACCCTATGGCGACGATCTTGCCGGATCGCGGGTCGAATTGAAGACCGGTGCCGGATTGATCCCGGGGCTTGAACAGGCGCTTGCGGATATGGGGAAGTGAGCGTCGGCTAAGGCTCGCCCAGATATTTCGCAAAGGCAGCATCGCCCATCGCTGGGTCGGCATCGCCGCCGGCCGGGCGTGCCGGATCATCGCCGGCGGCCGCGCTAACGGCTCTGCGACCCATATTCGAGCGTGGTGGTCGAGCGGGCCGTCTTGCGGATCCGGTCGGGCGAAAGCTCGATCTTCTTGAGCTCGTTGGTCTCGTGCATCATCGTCTGGTCGGCGAGATGCGGGTTGCCCCTGCTGTCGGGGCCGATGAACAGGTTTTGACCGCCCGCATCGACGACCGAATAGAGCGCGCGCCGGTCGGCGCCGATTTCCATCAGCCCGACCCAGCTTTCGCCGCCATTATGCGGCGCCATGGTTGGCCCGAGCCGCAGTACGGCGGACAGGCGCTTTTCGGGCGCGTCCTCGGCCATCTGCGGACGCTCGGGCGTCTCCAGCGATGCGTCGAAATATTTCCAGAAGATCGGCTGCTTCCATTCGGCCATATCCTTGCCGGGGAAGCGCGGTTTGACCTCGGCGAGCGTCGCCTTGATCGTGTCGATCAGGACCGCGGTGCGGTCGCGCCCGTTGAAATAATCGACGCCCAGCGGCGCCCCCGCCGTATCGCCCTGGAAGGCGCGCAGCAGCAGGCTCGACTGATAGGTCAGGTAACGGCCGTCATCGATCGCCTTCCACCAGTCGTCCATATCGTCGCCGAAAACGACGCGCGGCGCGACCTGCAGCCAGGCGCGATAGAGCGTCAGACCTGGATCGTCGTATTTATGGTCGCCGTCGCGGTCCTGATAGAGCCCGTTGAAGCCGAGCATATATTCAACCGCGCGCTTCACCTCGGGATCGTCGCTCGCCTCGATCGCCTTGCGCAGATGGGGCGCGAAAAAGTCCGGTGCCGCCTGGTTGCGATCGACCGCGCCGAGCGCGTTGAAAATCTTGCCGTTGAACTCGCGCATATCGAGCAAGGTCAGCGACTGGCCCGCCTTGGCGAGCCGGTCACCGAGCCGGGTGCGAAAGGTTGCGCCGATCCGCGCATTGTCGCCTTCCTGCGACCAGCCCGTCGCCTTGCTGTTCCACGAGAAGAGATAGCCTTGCCGCGGGTTGATCATGTGCGGCTTTTCATCGCGCGTCAGAAAGCCCGTCCATTCATATTCGCCGGTGCCCGGCGTCGGCAGCCGCGGATCGACCCCCGCCGCCTTCTTCGGCAGCGCGCCGGCCTCGAAATAGGCGATCGTACCATCCTCGCCGCCGTAACAGGCGCCAAGGTTCCAGCCGAGCCGGTCGACCCCCTTTTCGCGGAACTCGGCGAGGCTTTTGGCGCGGCCCATTTCGGCAAAGGCGACCCATGTGTCGAGCTCGCGCCCATGCACGCCCATCTGCTGCGCGTAGGCGGTGCCGTTTTCGGCGTCCCAGGCGATCACCGGCCCGTGGATCGTCCACGCGACCTCGCTCGTCACGGTCGCGCCGTCCTTGACCTTGAAGGTCTCAGTGCGATGTTCCATCCGCTTCCACGCGCCTTTGTGCCAATATTCATACCGGTTCGCCGGGTTGAGCTTTTCGGCGAACATGGTGCCGGCTTCGCTGCTGCCCGATACGAGCAGCCAGCCATGCTGCGCCCCGCGCCCCATCGTCGGCACACCCCAGCCGGTCGAGCCGAACCCGGCATTGTCGAAGCCGCCGCCGTGCAGGTGGATTTCGGGGCCGTCGGCGGTCGCCTCGAGCATCAACACCTTGCCGCTTGCGGACTTTTCGGGGCCGACGACCATGCAGCGGCTCGCGCCCTTCACCGGCTGGAGCGGCGCCACCTGCGCGGCGGCCGCCGCGACGCCGCCGGACGGCAGCTGGACCGGCGAGAGCACCGGCGTGGGTATGGGCCGGGCAGGGGCGAGATCGTCGCCCGCCGGGATCGTTGTCGGGGAATCGGGATCGGAAATCGGCACGACGTCGTTGAAAATCTGCCACGCCCTCTCCTGCCCGTAGCGCGCGATCATCGCTTTCAGGAATTTGAGGTTCTGGATCTCGTAGCTTTCGCGGCCGAGCGGCGCGGCGCTGATCAGCGCGAGATATTCGGTGAGGCTCCAACGCGTCGGCTTGATTCCCCAGCGGATGAATTCGAGCGGGGTCAGCCGTGCGGGGTCGGCATTCACTTCGTCGATGCGCTTGTTGATACCGTCGACCATCGCCTGGATCATCTGGCGATGCTCGGGCGCGAGCGCCTTGTAGCGCTGCATCAGCACCGGGTCGGAAAGCCGCCGCCCGCGCATCATCTTGTCGCCTTCGATCGCGGAAGCGCCCAGAAGCTCGGCGCGGCGGCCCTGCGTGTTGTGCCGCGCTAGCTCCATCGCGGCGAGGCGATCGGACGCGATCGCATAGCCCGCGCCGAACATAACGGCGTCCGATGTCTCCGCCTGCACGTGCGGCACCCCGAAATCGTCGCGGTAGATGCTGACCTTTTCGGCGGCGTTCGCCTGCGCGGCCACCGCGAGTAGCAGAATGGTCGAAGCATGGAGCAAGGCGGCAGTCGAACGGCGCATCAAAGCGTCTCCCCGGATTGGTTATTTGGGCAGGAATGTCTCGGTCAAGGCGACCCACAGCGCTGCGCCCGTCGGCGAAATGCTGTCGTCGTAGGCGTAGTGCGAATTATGGAGCATCACCGACCCCGGCCCCTCGTCGCCGTTGCCGAGCAGGAGGAAGCAGCCGGGCACGACGTCGAGGTAGCGCGCAAAATCCTCGCCCCCCATGCCCGGCGCGTCGAGGTCGACGAAGCGGTCGGGACCGACAACGCCGATCGCGATGTCGCGGACCCTGGCATAAAGATCGGCCGGATTGTGGAGGGCAGGGTAGCCGCGTTCGTAATGAAGCTCGGCAGTCGCGCCGAAGGATGCCGCGACGCCGGTGACGATCTCGCGCAGCCGCTGCTCGGTCGCATCCTGGCTTGCACGCGACAAGGTGCGTACCGTTCCGCCCATGCGCGCTTCGTCGGCGATGATGTTGAATGCGGTGCCTGCCTCGACCTTGCAGATCGACACGACCGCGGCGTCCATCGGGTCAGTGCTGCGCGCGACGATGCTCTGCACGGCGACGATGATCTGCGCGGCGACGAGCACCGGATCGACGGTCAGGTGCGGGCGCGCCGCATGGCCACCCTTGCCCGTGACGACGATCTCGAACTTGTCGGCGGCGGCATAAAGCGCGCCCGCGCGCCCCGCGAGCTTGCCTGCCGCGAGGCCGGGGCGGTTGTGAACGCCGAAGATGGCGTCCATCGGAAAGCGATCGAACAATCCGTCGCGGATCATCGCGCTGGCGCCGCCATCGGGGTCGCCGCCCGGCCCCTGATAGCCGAGCGATTCCTCGGCGGGTTGAAAGATCAGGTGCACCGCACCGTCGAAGTTGCGCGTCGCGGCGAGATGCTTTGCGGCGCCCAGCAGCATCGTCGTATGCCCGTCATGGCCGCAGGCGTGCATCACGCCGGGTGTGCAGGATTTATGGTCGGACTCGGTCAGTTCGGTCATCGGCAGCGCGTCGATGTCGGCGCGGATGCCAATTGCGCGATCCGACCCGCCGGCGCGGATCGTCGCGACGATGCCGGTGCCACCGATGCCGGTCGCGACCTCGTCGACGCCAAAGCTTTCGAGCAGGTCGAGGATGAAACGGACCGTGCCGTCTTCGTGAAAGCCGAGTTCGGGGTGCTGGTGGATATGCCGGCGCCAGGCGGTCATGTCGGCTTCGAGTGATAAGACGTCAACGGACATGGGGACGCACCTCCTGGCGCAGCGGCAAGGTCAGGCTAGGGGCGGTGGGCCGCCCGCCCCAATGCTTATTGGACATGGTTGCATGTTCCACGGCAAATTTCATCACGGGTTCCCTCAAGGCGCGGCGTGCGCCGCAACCTGATAGAAGACCTGCGCGTGCGGGCCGAGCGGGAGGTCGAACATGACCCAAGCGACGACCATCGTGATTCCCGTGGCCATGAAGCAAAGCGCATAGGGCAGCATCAGTGCGAGCAGCGATCCGACCCCCATCGACTTGTCCCACCGCTGGCAAAAGACGAGGACGAGCGGGAAATAGCTCATCAGCGGCGTCATGATGTTGGTATAGCTGTCGCCCATGCGATAGGCGGCGGTCGTCATTTCGGGGCTGATGCCGAGCAGCATGAACATCGGCACGACGACCGATGACAGGACGCTCCATTTCGCCGTCGCCGACCCGATGAACAGGTCCATCACCGACGACAGGAGCAGGACGCAGACGAGCAGCAGCGGCGCGGGCAGGTTCATGCCCTGCAGTTTTTCGGCGCCACTGATCGCGATGATCGGTCCGATCCCTGACCAGTTGAACATCGCCACGAAATGCGCGGCGAAAAAGACGAAGACGAGGTAGGGCGCGATCGTCTTTACCCCCTCGCGCATCATCGCGATCACGTCGTTCGAATTTTTGACCGTGCCGACGGCGCGACCGAAGACGACACCGGTGAGCAGAAACAACAGGAACAGCGCGGCGATCATCGATCCGTAGAGCGGCTGGAGCCGGATCGGGCCGGTGGCGTCCTGGTCGATAAACGGCGTGTATCCGGGCCAGAGACAAAGCGCGGCGAACAGTGCAACCACCACCAAGGCAGCAACGCCCGCACGACGTAGTCCCCGCCGCTCGTCGTCGCTGAGGTCGCCCTTTTCGAGGTCGGCGCGCAGCTCGTCGTCGATCACCTCATTCCATGCGCCGAGGCGCGGTTCGACGATCCGGTCGGTGACGAACCAGATGATCGGCGTAAAAAGGACGACGATGCCGAGAATGAAATACCAGTTGCCGAGCGGGTTCATCGTCCAGCCCGGATCGACGATACGCGCAGCCTCTTGCGTGAAGCCGAAGAGCAGGACGTCGAGCTGGCCGGGCATGATATTGCCGGCATAGCCGCCCGAAACGGCGGCGAGCGCGGCAGCGATTCCCGCGAGCGGGTGGCGACCGACCGAAGCGAAAAGCACCGCAGCCATGGGGATCAGCACGACATAGGCGGCGTCGGCGGCGTGGTGCGAAACCATGCCCACCACCGCGATGATCGGGGTCATGTAGCGGCGTGGGGTGTTACGCAGCGAGCCGCGGATCAGCGCGAAGAACAGCCCCGACCGCTCGGCAACCGCGGCGCCCATCATGATCGTCAGGATGATGCCGAGCGGGGTGAAGCTGGCATAGGTGCGCGGCATCTCGGTAAACAGGCGCGCGATATTCTCGGCCGAAAACAGGCTCTCGGCGCGATAGGTGAGGATCCCGCCCGCGAGTTCGGCGCCGGCGGGCGCCTCCTTGCCCGAATAGGGCAGTGATGCATTCCATCCGCTGGCTGCGCCGATTGCCGATATGATCATCAGCACGACGATCAGGTACAGGAAGATGATGGTGGGGTCGGGCAACAGATTGCCGACCCGCTCGACGAAGCCAAGAAATCCCCTTTGGCGCGCGGGGCGGATGGCTTCGGCGCGCGCGATCGCGCCTTCCTGACCGGGCAAAACGGGTTCTCCTTTGAAAAACGGGATGAGGCCCGCGCGCGAAAGTCACGCGGGCCGCATCCGTCTGGGTCGGGTCAGAAATTCACTTCGAGACCGGCCCGGATGACCGGACCGAATTGTTCGAAACCGCCGCCCGACGGATCGATGACCTGAACCGATTCCATCACTGGCAGCTTCTCGTTGAAAAGGTTGGTGACCCCGAACGAGAATTTGGCTTCCTGTTTGCCGTTCAGCGACAACGTGTAGGAGGCGGAGATGTCGTTGTAGAAACGCGATCCCGTACGGTCGGGCGACAGCAGTTCGCTGCTGATCCCCGGCGAGATGTCGGTCAACGCCTGGCTGGACTGATAGCGCCCCTGCCAGCCGAGCGTCAGCGGCCCGTTCGAATAGGTCAGCCCGACGACGCCCTTATATTTGGGATAGCCGTAGTAGCCTTCGAGCACCGTGAACAGGTCGGGCCGCGACTGGAAAGTATAGGTCCGCAGGCGGTGCAGATAGGTGAAAGCGAGGTTGGTCGAAATGCGGCCGCCGCTCAGCGGGAGAGCGTAGAACAGCTGGGTGTCGAGCCCCGATGTTTCCAGCTTCGACGTGTTCACATAGGTGCTGTTGCCCGTCGTGATGCCAAAGAAGTTCGGGCTTGCGGTGTTCGACTCGCGCGTGATCAGCGAGCAGAGGTCGAGATCGGGGCCACCGGCGCGGTCGACGCAGTTTTCGGCGATCTGCTGGGGGCTGAGGAAACTGATCGCATCGTCGATCTCGATATTGAACCAGTCGGCCGAGATCTGAAGGCCGGGCAGGAAATTGGGCGTCAGGACGATGCCCGCCGTCCAGCTGTCCGACACTTCGGGGCTGAGATCCTGGTTGCCCGACACGATGAAGGGTACCCCGACCCCGCCGTTAAGTGGCGTGAAGCCCGCAGGGCGCCCGAGCGCGGCGCAGTTGGCCGCGCGGTTCGGGTTGAGCCCGAGGTTGGTCTGTGCGCACGGGTCATTGACATTGGTCGTCTGCCCCTCGCTCGGCCGGAAGGCCTCGAAGATGTTCGGGGCGCGGATCGCGCGGCTGATCGTTGCGCGAAGCCGCAGGCCGTCGGTCGGCTCCCAGATCGCTCCTGCTTTCCACGAGGTCGCCTGTCCGGCGTGGCTGTAATCGGCGTGGCGCACCGCGCCCTCGATCGACAGCAATTCAAAGAATGGCATGTCGGTCAGGATCGGGATGCTGAGCTCGCCGAAAAATTCTGTGACATCGTAGCCGCCTTCATAATCCTGCGTTGCAGCCTGGTTGGTTAGGCCCGCCTTGATCAGCGGGTCGGTCGTGCGGCCGTTGCGTTCCTTGCGATATTCGGCGCCGAGAGCGAAGCCGACCGCACCGCCGCCCGGCATGGTCAGGAATTTTTCGGTGTCGCCCGCCAGCGAAAAACCGGCGGTTGTCTGCCGGATGAAGGCGTTCGAAACCGTCGTCGTCTTGACGAAGTTGCGAGCTTCCTGCGAGCTGGCGGTCGACCCGAAGGGATTGAAGGGGGCGCAGGGCGTGCTGCCCTGGATATTCGGGCGCACATAGCCGACCGGCTGCCGCGCGGGAACGTCGGCCCGGCACCGGATCTGCCCGGTCGCGGGATCGACCACCGCGTCGAGCGCGGCGAGCAAATTGGGAACGATCAGGCGGTTATAGCCGATGAACTTCGCCTTGGTGCGGCCATAGGTGCCGTAAACATCAAAGCGAAGATCGGCGAAACCGGTCTCGAACTCGCCCTTGAACCCGCCGACGAACGACAGGCTGTTGCGGTCGACCTGGCTGAAACGAAGGCCGACGTCGGTATAGAGCCGGTCGAGGCGCAAGGTCGTTGCACCCGCGGCGAGAAGGCGCTGGCGGAAATCCTGGTTGAGGAAGGCATTCTGCGCGATGTTGATCGCGACGCCTGAACGGATGACCGGCTGACCGCGGCCGTAGCTGGACGTGTTGTTGTAATCGACGCCGAAATAGCCGCGCACGCTGTCGCTGAAGTCATAATGGGCGCTGAGGTTGAGATTGTAGCGCTCGATGTCGGGAACGATCGAGATTGAATCGTCGAAGCGGAAGCAGGCGACGCCACAATTGTCGAAAATACCGAACAGGCTGCCGTCGGTCAGGCTGGGCGTCGGGAAGGGGCGGACGGTACCGTCGTCGTTGAAGACAAAGCGCCCGAGGCCGCCGGTGTCGTTGCCGAAGCCCACAACGCCATAGCCCGAGAAGCGCAGCGCCTCGCCGCCGGGGGCGACGATCATGTCGGGTATGCCATCGTCGGGACCCGTGTCGGCGGGATTGAGCATCGCGACATAATTTTTCATGTCGGCCTGGCGCGGCGTCAGTTCCTTGACCTTCGTATAATCGCCGGCCACAGTGATGTTACCGCGGCCGTCGCTGAAGTTCATCCCGGCGACAAGGCTGGCGCCATAGGTCAGGCCTTCCGAACCGCGCGCGGGCTGCGAACCGTTGAACGACAGGCGAAATCCGTCGAAATCATCCTTGGTGATGATGTTGACCACGCCCGATACGGCATCGGAGCCATAGATCGCCGATGCACCGCCGGTGATTACCTCGATGCGCTCGATCAGATTGGGATTGATCGAATTGAGGTCGATCGCGGTGCTGTCGGTCGCGCCGGCGACGCGGCGCTTGCCGTTGACGAGCACAAGCGTGCGGTTCGACCCGAGACTGCGCAGGTCGACGAGAGCGAGGCCGCCGCTGTTTTCGCCGCGCGACCCCGATGCGCCGGTCTGCTGGCTTTGCTGCATGCTGCCCGAAAAGCCGATCGACGGCTGCTGTGCGAGCGCGCGGCCGATGTCGAATTGCGCGTTGTTGTTGTCGAGCGCTTCCGAGGTCACGACGCCGACGGGGGTCGGCAGGTCGAGGACGGGGCGACCGATGCGCGACCCCGTCACGACGATGTCACTACCACCCTCTATAGCCTGCTCATCGGCCGGTGCGATGGCGTCCTGAGCCTGTGCGGTGCCTGCCAAGCTCGCGCACAGCGCGATGGCGAAAAGCGACGTGGATATATTGAGCTGGCCGCTCTTGGCTGCCGTTGCCGGTCCCTGGATCATGTTTTTTCTCCGCCCTTAACCCTGCCAGAACCGTCCGTTCGTCGGTTAGTGCTAGGGTCCAGCCTGTCTATGGACATGCGGACATCGATCCCAATGCCGGTTCGACATAGAATCATTCGTGCGGCGTGAGCGGCATCTGCGTAGCATTGTTGCGCGGCGCGCCTCGCATCCTCGCGTGTTACTGGGCGGCCTCGGCCTTCAAGCGATTTTTCAGCATCGTCCAGAAGGCCTCGACGCTCGGGCTCCGCCGCGCGATTGGTTTGTAGATGCGGATTTCGATCGGGACGTGCCAGCGGGCATCGCCCGCCGAGACGAGACGGCCGCTTTCGACGTCTGCGGCGGCGACGCTGAGCGGCGCCCAGCAGACCCCGCGCCCGTCGCGCGCCATCGACAGCAGCGCGGTTGCCATATGCGATCGGAACACGGTGCGAAGTGACGCCGAACCCGCCGAAATCACCTGTGCCGCCTGCAAGATGCGGCCCATGCCTGATTTTTCCTCGAACTCCAGATAGGGGAGTTGCTGGTCGCCACTGCCCGGCAGGACGTGCGTGGGGCTCCCGTCGCCGAGCGGGGCGGTCACGGGCAGCAGCACATCCTCGCCAAGCCGAAGCGAGGCAAAGCCCGCTGGATCGAGCCTGTGCTGCGCGGCCGTATGATGATGGCAGAGCAGGAAATCGGCCTTGCCTTCGAGCATGAAGCGTTCGCAAGCGACCATATGGTCGGCGATCAGCGTGATCGTGCCCGCCTCCTGCCCGTCGTGCAGGCTGCGGAGCCAGGCTGGAAAAAAGGTCGTCGACAGCGCGTGCGTCGATGCGAAACGGATTTCGTTGCTCAGCGTGCCGCCGATTTCGCGGACATGATCGCGACCCAGCGTGAGGCGCCGCATGATTTCCTCGGCGAGAACCCGGAACGCCTGCCCGGCCTCGGTCAACGCGATGCGGTGGGTATCGCGATCGACGAGCGTCGCGCCGACCCAGTCCTCGAGCGCGCGGATACGACGGCTGAACGCCGGCTGGGTCAGGTTGCGCGCTTCGGCTGCGCGAGAAAAATTGCCTTCATCCGCGAGCTTGATGAAGTCCTCGAGCCACATGATATCCATTTGATTCCACTCGTCGCATCAATTGATACTGTCCCGGCATTGGCTTCGTCCGAACCGCTGACGGTAATCCCAGCCCGCGAAACCGCAGGAAGGGTATGAAGAATGTCGGCGCCAAAAACGCTCTATGACAAGATCGTCGACGAACACCGTATATTGTCTTTCGACGAATCCGGCGGCGCCGGCGAACGATTGTTGCTCTATATCGATAGGACGGTGCTGAACGAATATACAAGCCCCCAAGCGTTCAGCAGCCTCCGCGCCGCTGGACGAGCCGTCTGGCGCCCTGCCGCGGCGCTGGGGGTCGTCGATCATGTCAATTCGACCAACCCCGACCGCGCGGCGGGCGAGCTTGACGACGGCGCGCGGCGGCAGATCGAATATCTGGGCGAGAATGGGCGCGATTTCGGCATCGAAATTTTCGATCTCTTCGACCCGCGGCAAGGGATCGAGCATGTCGTAATGCCCGAACTCGGCCTTGTGCTGCCGGGCATGGTGATCGCCGCGGGTGACAGCCATTCGACCACCTATGGCGCGTTCGGCGTCGTCGGTTTCGGTATCGGCACGTCAGACATCGAACATCTGCTCGCGACGCAGACGCTCGTCTATCGCCGCCTCAAAACGATGCGCATCACGATCGACGGGACGCTGGCGCCCGGCGTCACCGCAAAGGACCTGATCATGGATGTGATCCGCCGGATCGGCGCCGACGGCGCGACCGGCCATGCCGTCGAATTCGCCGGTCAGGCGATCGACGCGCTTGGGGTCGAGGCGCGCATGACGATTTGCAACATGGCGGTCGAATGCGGCGCGCGGGTCGCGCTGATGGCGCCCGACGACAAGGTTGTCGACTATATCGCCGGCTGTCCCCGCGCGCCGTCGGCGGAACGGCGCGCGCGCGCGCGCGCCGATTGGCGGACGCTGCGTAGCGATCCAGACGCGCGCTTCGACAAGGAAATCATGCTTGAAGCCGACGATATCCCGCCGATGGTGAGCTGGGGAACCAGTCCGGATCAGTCGCTTGCAATCACCGGCGCCGTCCCCGATCCAGCGGAACTGCCCGTTGAGCGCCGCGCCGACGCGATCCGCGCAATGGCCTATATGGACCTTGCGCCGCGCACGCTGCTGCAGGACATCGCAATCGATCGCGCCTTCATCGGATCATGCACCAACGCGCGCCTGACCGACCTGCGCGATGCCGCGCAGATTTTGAAGGGGCGCAAGGTCGCGCCGGGGGTTCGCGCGATGATTTCGCCGGGCAGCAGCGGCGTCCGCCGGGCCGCCGAGGCGGAAGGGATTGATCGCATCTTCATCGACGCGGGGTTTGAGTGGCGCCGCTCGGGCTGTTCGCTCTGTCTCGCGATGAACGACGACAGCCTTGCGCCGGGTGAGCGCTGCGCATCGAGCACCAACCGCAATTTCGAGGGTCGGCAGGGCATCGGCGGCCGCACGCATCTGATGAGCCCTGCGATGGTCGCGGCAGCAGCGGTCACCGGAAGGCTCGCCGATGTACGGGTGCTCGCCGCAGAGGATATTTTCTGATGGAACGCTTCATCCGACTGTCGGGCCGCGCCGCCGCGATGCCCGCCGCCAACATCGATACCGACGTCATCATGCCCAAGGCTTTCCTGAAAGGGATCGACCGTTCCGGGCTGGCGATCGGTCTCTTCCACGATCTTCGTTTCGATGAAAACGGCGCGGTGCGCGACGATTTCATTCTCAACCGGGCCGATATGGCGGAGACGCGCTTCCTGATCGTCGGACCCAATTTCGGCTGTGGCTCGTCGCGCGAACATGCGGTGTGGGGGATGCTGCAATATGGAATCCGCGGCATCATCGGTTCCTCCTATGGCGCGATTTTCGCCGACAATGCCGCGAACAACGGCTTGCTCCTGTTGTCGCTGCCGACCACAGAAATCTCAGCGCTCGTAGCGGCACTCGACGAGGGGGCCGGGGACATGACCGTCGACCTTGAGACGCAGCGCATCGAGATGGGCACTTACGCGGCTGGTTTCGATATCGATCCGGCGACGCGGCAGGCGCTGATGCTTGGGCTTGACCGAATCGGCGAGACGCTGACGCATGCCGATCGCATCCGCGCGTTCGAGCAGACCTATCTCGGCCGCAAGCCCTGGCTTATCGGTGCGGGTGGCGATGCGCATTAGGCCCGAATATCCTGAGCTCATGCCGGGTTTCCGATGGCAGGACGTCGACGCAGGCGGCGTCCGCATCCGCACGGCGATCGGCGGGGCGGGGCCGCCCTTGCTGCTGCTCCACGGCCACCCGCAGACGCATCTGACCTGGCACAAGGTCGTGCCAGAGCTGGCGAAGCGCTTCACCGTCGTGGCAACCGACTTGCGCGGCTATGGCGACAGCGAAAAGCTGCCCGGCGATGCAGCGCATGAAAATTACTCGAAACGCGCGATGGCGGCCGATCAGGTCGCGGTGATGGCGGCCCTTGGTTTCGACCGCTTCGACGTCGTTGCGCACGATCGCGGCGCGCGCGTCGCGCACCGCATGGCACTTGACCATCCCGACCGCGCCGGGCGGCTCGTCCTGCTCGACATCGCGCCCACCGCGACAATGTACGCCAATACGAACCGCGAGTTTGCAACGCGCTATTTCTGGTGGTTCTTCCTGATCCAGCCGTTCGACCTGCCCGAACGAATGATCGCCGCGGATCCCGACCATTTTCTCGACCGTCATCTCGCCGGCCAGATCAAGGTCGAAGGCTCGCTCGATCCACGGGTGGTGGCAGAATATCGGCGTTGTTACCGTGATCCTGCAACGCGCCACGCGATCTGCGAGGATTATCGCGCCGCCGCGAGCATCGACCTTGACCATGACGCTGCCGACGCCGATTGCCGTGTCGAAGCGCCGCTGCTTTTGTTGTGGGGCGAATATGGCACGGTGGGGACACTCTTCGACGTCATGGCAAGCTGGCAATCGAAGGCCGTCGACACGCGCGGCCGAGCGCTGCCCTGCGGCCACAGCCCCCAGGAAGAAGTGGCGGACCTGTTGCTGGCGGAACTGGACGCGTTTCTCGCTTGACCTTAGGAGGAGCGGGGAGGCTTGCAGGTTCGATGACAAACAAGCGGGCAATAATTATCTCGGCGGAATTCACGAGTTACGTCGGGCGCGGCGCCCTCGAAACAGCCTACCTACCGCCCGAACCGATCGTCATAGGCTTCGGCGACATCGGCGAACCTGCGGTCAGTATCCTGGCGGTCGACGAGATCGGCGCGGGGGCAAACTGCCATATTCTCCTGTTTGCGATCAGCCGTCTCGCGTGCCTCCGCATGTTCGGCCTGTTACCGGGCGTGAAGGGGAGCTGGTATCTCGCCGCCGATCTGCGCGAGCTTGGCCGGGCGCTGGTCGCAGTCGAGGGGGAAAGCGAGGTGGCGGGAATGTTGCGCGTCGCGCGCAGCCTGGAATTGCTCTGCCGCTTGTTCAGCGCGCTCGAACAGCATCAGATGGTCGAATATCATGGTCGGACCACGCTCAGCGAAACCGACGTCCTGCGCGTCGCCGCGGCGCACCAGCTGGTCAGCGAAAACTGGCAGAAGCCGCTGACGGTAGCCGATGTCGCCCGGCGATCGGGCCTGGGGAAGGCAAAGCTGACCCAGGGTTTTCGTGAAATGTACAAATGCTCTGTCGCCGAGGCGGTGAGCGAGCGGCGGCTGTCGAATGCGCGGTCGCTGCTGGCGCTGAGCGACCTGCCGATTTCCAGCATCGGCTATCGCTGTGGATATCTGAACAATGCCAGCTTCACGCGCGCCTTCACGCGGCGATTCGGCATGGCCCCGACCGAGATGCGGCGGCGTGAAAGGAATGACGGGCTGACGAACGGGCTTCAATTGTGAGACTGAAACCGGCCAGTAGCCGAAGGCTGGGCGTCTCGTCGAGGATATTGAGTGGTGTAAGCGTTGGTCGCAAATTAGCCGATGATCGGGCCGGCTGCCAGCGAGGCGAAGTCGGCGGTGGTTTCCCGGTCGCGCGCTGGCGAAGGCGAGCCGCCGTCGAGCCCCCCGGCCTGCTCGACGCAAGCCGGAGGCCCGGACGTAACCCCTAGAAGCCGAAGGCGACCCCGACGCGGCCACCGGTGGTGCCCTTCACCGTCGATCCGGCGACCCCGCCGCTGACATAGACGCGGGGGGTCAGCCGGACGACCGCGGCACCCGAAAAACCCTGTTCGCCCTGATAGGTCGCAAGGTTGAACGAGACCGAGACCGTGCTGTCGGGAACGACCATCGTGCCGCCCAGCGCCATCGCGGTCGCGATCCCGCCGGTGGCTTCGCGGAAGCGCTTTTCGTTGCCGATGCTTAGCAGGTCGACGCGGTTGTTGAGCGAGGTCAGGCTGTTGTCGACCGCGGCAAAGGCCGATCCGACGTCGCCGTAGGACGTCCCGCCGATGTTGTAACTTGGCGCCGAAATGGCGCCGGTCGCACCATTGTAGGCCGCGCCGCCGCCCAGCCGCGATGCGATGCTGGCACCCTGGGCGTCGCCGCGCACGATCGCGGTGTTCGCAGTTGTCTGGGCGCCGGCGGCACTGGCGAGCGCCGTGTTCGCGGTCCCTTGCGCCGCGCCGGCTTCGGTTCGGGCGAGGTTGGCGGTGGTCTGCGCGGTTGCGGCATTGGCCAGCGCGCTGTTGGCGGTGCCTTGTGCCGCGCTGGCTTCGGTGCGGGCGACATCGGCGGTGGTCTGCGCCGTCGCGGCATTGGTGAGGGCGGCATTTGCGGTCGCCTGCGCCGTAGTTGCGCTGCCGGTTGCCGCGTTGGCCACCGTCAGCGCCGCGTTGGCGGACGATTGCGCCGCGTCGGCCTTGGCCTCGACGACGTCAAGCTGCGCCTTGTTGACCGCATCATTCGCCTGGGTGCCTGCGGCGACATTGGTAATGGCGCGCATGTTCACCGCGGTGCCCACCGATACGGTGTTGTCGCGATCGGCGATGCTGCCCGACCCCAGCGCGACCGAACCGGCATTGCGCGCATCGGCGCCGAGCCCCAGCGCGACGGCGCCCTGCTGCGATGCCGCGGCGTTGGTGCCGATGCTGACCGAGAAATTGCCGGTCGCGTCGGAATTGCCCACCGCGATGCTGAAGATGCCCGACGCCGTCGATCCGGCACCCAGCGCCTGGCCGCCATTGGTGGCGGTGGCATTGTGGCCATAGGCCGTGGAGCCAAACAGGCCGCCGTTCTCGGCGCGCGCGTTCAGGCCGACGGCCGTCGTACCGCCGCCCATTGCCATCGCGTTACTCCCCAGCGCGATCGCCGAGACGCCGTTCGCGTTGTTGGCATTGCCGATCGCGAGCGCACCATTGCCATTGGCCATATTGTCGGCGCCGATCGCTACCGCCCCGTCGCCCACTGCAAAGTTCGGATCGCCGATCGCGACCGCACCGTTGCCCGATGCGATCTGGCCGGAGCCGAGCGCGACGGCGCCGGTGCCGCTCGCCGTGCTGCCGGCGGTTTGCAGGCTGTCGGTGCCGTTCCCGGCGGTGACAACGCCGCTGCCCACCGACGCGATCGCCGCGTCGAGCTGTGCCTTGTTCACCGCGTCAAAGGCTTCGGTGCCCGCCGCCACATTGGTGATCTGGCGTTGGAAAATGCCGGCCGCGCCGGCCGCAAATGCCGAACCGACCGACACGGTGTTGGCCCGCGGTATCGGCGCGCCGGAACCGTATAATGTCGTCGAGCCAGAACCCAGGGCGACGCTATTGTCGAAAGCGACCGCATCGGCACCGATTGCCGTGCTGGTGTCCTGCGCAGCCGTTGCGTTAGCACCGATCGCGGTCGCTTTGGCGCCCTGCGCAAAGGCGTCGAAACCAACCGCGGTGCTGGCGTCGCCATAGGCTTTGCTGTTGGCGCCAACGGCTGTGGCGTCGACAGCCACGCGACTGAGCACCGGGTCGATCACGCTGCTATCAACGCCGCATTCGGTCGACGTCGGGGCGAGCGGGTCGGGGATATTACATTCGGCGGTCGGGTCGGCCAAGGCGGCAGTCGGAAAAGCGGCCAGCGCGAGCAGCGCGGCGGGCGCGGCTGTCACAAGAAATTTGGCTGGAATACGCATGTCATTCTCCTGGTTCGCGGGCCCATGGCCCCGGATTTGATTGTCCGACCCGGGAGGATCACATCGTGGCGCGCGATTTCCCCCGCCGCGCGGGATGGGCTTTTCGGGAAAGCGCCCATTGTGCGGCATCAGGATAAACGCGGCGGAGGCTTGAAACCGGACAAGCGGGGTAATTTAATTTCGCGCGACCTCGACCGGCGCGGCGGGCGAGCCGCGAAGCGTCCACACGAAGCCCGGGCTTTGCAATCAACGCCATCATGGTCCGTGCCAGCCCGGGCGACGTCGATAGCGCGTTCGATATTGCCGCGGGCTCTTTCCTGCGCCGCGGACGATCTCTCCATCCCTCTCGAACGCCCGCACCGCCATTCGCCCGCCGGCGAAGTGGCCACGCAGGCAGCGGTTGCTGGAGCAGGTCGCGCGGGGCTGCGGCCGACGGTGTTCGGCGAAACAGGCGGGCCCCGAAATCCTGGCTGGTCAAAGCTGTGTGATTTGCGCTTTTACCTTACCGGATTTCACGTTTGCCCTTTGTGCGGCTCGTCAAGTGGAACAGCCGGCAGCGATCACAGCGGTATGTCCGGAGTTCCAATTCGGAGCGTCGCGCGGCAAGGCGTGCCTCCTCCTCCGATCGCCAGGATTGCTTTTTCAAGCAAATGCTCAGCCTTGTGCGCACACTGCTTACCCCCCAAACTCGCTGCTTCTGAAGAACCGCTGCCCTACAAAACCGGGTTGCTTTAACCTCTTCGCCCTGTCGCGCTCCGCTTCCTTCCCGGTGCCCCTTGCCCGAATGCTTCAATCCCGCTAGTGGCGCACTCCGGCCTGGGAGTATAGGTCAGCTGGTAGAGCATCGGTCGCCAAAAATCGGGGATCGCAGGTTCGCGTCCTGACTGCCCCTGACAGGTCGGCAAAAAGAGGCCACGTCCTCGCCTGCGCGCTGCGCGGGCCTTCAAGTCCGGGACGGCCCGGCAGCCTTGAAGAGGAGGCTGTCATGGCCTGGATTTATCTTGCAATTGCCGGTGCGCTCGAAATCGTCTGGGCGTTTTCGATGAAGCAGTCGGATGGTTTCACCCGGCTTGGGCCGTCGCTGGTCACGCTCGTCGCGGCGTTTGCCAGTTTCGCGCTGCTGGCGCTGTCGATGAAATCGCTGCCGCTGGGTACCGCCTACACGATCTGGACCGGGATCGGCGCGGTCGGCGCGTTTGTCGTCGGCATCGCCGTGCTGGGCGAACAGGCGAGCGCGATGCGGATCGTCGCCGCGGTGCTGATCGTCAGCGGCCTCGTATTGATGAAACTGTCGTCGCCCGCCTGACCCCGGTCAGATCAGGATATGACAGATGTCGGGGTGCGGCCGGACGACGCCGCGCGTCAGTTGCACCAGCGCGCCCTCATCGATCCGCCCTGCGTCGGTGAGCTCGACGCGGTAGCGCCCATGGAGCGCGCGGACGGTGCGCACATTGTCGTTGCCGCCCAGCGCGCGGGCGATGTCGTCCGGCAGGGCGTCCCGCTCGTCGGCGCCGTCAGTTCGGGGCGGCGACGCTACGGAAGGTGGAACAGCCCCGCCGCCCGCCAGCGCCCCCCGAATTTCCTCGGCAACCAGGTCAGCGATTGGGCCGAGCACGACCTGCGCCGTCCTTTCCGATGGGCGGATGATGCCCCGCGCGCCGAGCGCGGTGAGCGCGGCATCATCGATCGCCTGATTGTCGGCGACGATCAGCCGAAGCCGGGTGGTGCAGGCGTCGACGCTGACCAGATTGGCCGCGCCCCCTAGCGCGGTGAGAAAAGCATCGCCGCGGGTGCTCCCAGCAGACGTGGAAGTCGTTTCGGTTACCTGGCCTCTCTCGCGGCCCGGCGTTGTCAGATCAAACCGGCGGATGAAGAAGCGGAACAGCCCGTAGTAGAGTAGCGCGTAAACCGTACCGATCGGCAGCAGCAGCCACGGCCGGGTCGCGAGGCTGAAGTTCAGCACATAGTCGAACAGCCCCGCCGAAAAGCCAAAGCCAAGCTTGATATCGAGCGCGTTCATCAGTGCCATCGACGCGCCGGTGAGCAGCGCGTGGATCGCATAGAGCAGCGGCGCGACGAACATGAAGGTGAACTCGATCGGTTCGGTCACCCCGGTCAGGAAGCTGGTGAAGGCAAGACTGAAGAGCATGCCGCCCACTGCCTTGCGCCGCTCGGGCCGCGCCTCGTGATACATGGCGAGGCACGCAGCGGGCAGGCCGAACATCATCACCGGAAAGAAGCCGGACATGAAGGCGCCGGCGTCGGGATCGCCCGCGAAGAAACGGCGCAGGTCGCCGGTCGCACCGGCGAAATCGCCGACGACGAACCATGCGGCATTGTTGATGATATGGTGCAGTCCAGTGACGATCAGCAGCCGGTTGAGCGTGCCATAGACGAACAGGCCGATCTCTCCGCTGTCGACGACGGCGCGGCTGGCGGTATCGATCGCGCCGCTGATATGCGCATAGCCATAGCCAAGCACGGCGGCGAGCAGCAACCCCGCGACGCCGCTGGCGATCGGCACGAAACGGCGGCCGCCGAAAAAGGCGAGATATTCGGGCAGCGCGATGGTCGCAAAACGGTTGTAGAAATTGCCGCCGATCAGGCCGGACAGGATGCCGATCGGTACCTCGAGCTTGTCGATCTGGCTTATGGCCCAGTTTTTCGCCGCCAGCGCCGCAGCGGCCTCGGGCAGCCCCGCGCTGACATCGGGCCGCGCGATCAGAAAGGTCTGCGCCCCGGTCGTCGTGATCAGATAGCAGACGACCCCCGCCAGCGCCGCAGCGCCATTGCCGTCGCGCGCAAAGCCCACCGCGACCCCGATCGCGAACAGGATGCCGAGATTGTCAAAGATCGCGGCGCCCGCGGCCGAGATGAAGGCGATATCGAGCAGATCGGGCTGGCCGATGCGCAGGAGCAGGCCGGCGATGGGCAGCACCGCGATCGGCAGCATCAGCGCGCGGCCGAGCGGCTGGAGCGCTTCGAGCATCTTTCTCATCGCCGTGTCTCCTCAAACGCGCGGGAGAGTGCGCGGACTTCGGCTGCCGATTTGCATTGCAGCGCAAGTTCGGCGTGGGCGCGTGCTTCGACCAGCGTCAGGCCGCGGACAATTTGCTTCGCCTCGGCGACGAAGCCGGGGACCGCGGACAATTCGGTGGCGCCCAGACCGATCAGGATCGGCAGCGCGGCGGAATCGGAGGCGAGGCCGCCGCAAACCCCGACCCAGCGCCCGCGCGCGGTCGCGAGGCGGCAGGTTTCGCCGATCATGCGCAGCACCGCAGGGTGCATCGCATCGACCCCGGCGGCGACCGCGGGATTGCCGCGATCCATCGCCAGCACATATTGGGTGAGGTCATTGGTCCCGATCGACAGGAAATCGGCCTCGGCCGCGAGCAGGTCGGCGGTCATCGCCGCGGCAGGGGTTTCAACCATCACCCCGACTTCGACCGGGGTCGCGATCCCCATTTCACCGCGCAGCCGGTCGACCAGCGCGCGCACCTGGCGCAATTCGTCGATGCTGGCGACCATCGGGATCATGATCTTGCACTGGCCGACGGGCTCGACGCGCAGGATCGCGCGGATCTGCGTTTCGAGCAGGTCGGGCTGCGCGAGCGCGACGCGGATACCGCGTTGGCCGAGCGCCGGGTTTTCCTCGTGGGCGATCGGAATATAGGCGGCGGGCTTGTCGCCGCCGATGTCGAGCAGGCGGATGATCACCGGTTTGCCGGATAAGGCGTCGGCGATCGCCTGATAGGCGGCGTGCTGTTCGTCTTCGGATGGTGCCGTGTTGCGGTCGAGGAAGAGGAATTCGCTGCGGACGAGCCCCGATCCCTCCGCGCCTTTCGCGGCGGCCAGCGTCGCATCCGCCTCGCTGCCCAGATTGGCGAAGATTTCGATGCGCGCGCCGTCGGCGGTATGACACGCGTCCTTGGCCGCCGCCTGCGCCGCGTCGCGCCGTGCGGCGCGTTTCGCGAGCCGCGCCGTGAAGGCGTCGGTATCGGCGGGGAAGGGGGCGACCGTGAGATGGCCCATCTCGGCATCGAGCAGCAGCGGGGCGCCGTCCTCGACGGCATCGAGCGCTTCGCCCATCGCGACGAGTGCGGGAAGGCCCATCCCGGCGCAGAGGATCGCGACGTGCGAGGTCGGCCCGCCGCGCGTCAGGCAGATACCGGCGGGTTTCATCGCCGCCAGCGATACCAGTTGCGACGGCAACAGGTCGTCGGCGACCACGATGGCGCCGGCCGGTACTGCAGCGCCGTCGAGCGGAGTGCCGGTCAACTTCGACAGCAACTGGCGTTCAATATCGACCAGATCGTCGATGCGTTCGATCAGATGGGCATTGCCCGTCGCGCGGATCGCGTCGATCTGGTCATGGATCGCCCCGCGCCAGGCAAAGCCGGCGCTGCGCCCTGCTGCGATGCGCTGTTCGGCGCCCGCGAGCAGTTCGGGGTCGTCGATCAGCGCGAGATGTGCGTGCATCACCGCGGCGACGCTGCCATCCGCGCTGTCGGCGTGTGCAGCGATGCGAGCGCGTACGTCGTGTCGAGCCGCGACCAGCGCGGCGCGTTCGTCGGCGGCGTCAGCACCATCGCGGGCAACCGCGATCTCGGCCTGTCGCAGCCGCGCCGCCGGACCCATCGCGAGTCCGGGCGATGCGATCACCCCGCCGACCTGTCCGGTACGCAGCGGCTGTGAGGTGACAAGCGGCGCGGGCGCCGCGGTCGGCGCACTTTCGCCCATGTCGGTCGCCAGCAGCGCGATGATCGCCGCCAGCGCGGCTTCGGCATCGTCGCCGCGCGCTTGCACAACGACATCATCGCCAAAGCGCGTCCCCAGCGCGAGCAGCGCCACGGTGCTCCGCGCATCGCCGCGCTTGTCGCCGTTCAGGAGATGCAATTCGGCCTGAAACCCGCGGGCAGCTTCGCCAATCCGCGCTGCGGGGCGCGCGTGGATGCCGTGCGGCAGCGACAGCGTCACACTCTGTTCGATCACTGTTCCGTCGTCGGAGCGGCGGCGCACTTCGGCCTGCACCGGCACGAGTGTCATAAGCGCCTCGCAAGCGCCGATCGCACAGTCGGTCGAGCGGCGGCTGATCGCAAAGGCTTCGGCGTTGGTAACAATTACTGGCGTAATCAGGCTGGCTGCGGACAGCGCGACGGCGTCGAGGTCAAAATGGATCAGCGGGTCGCCGCGGAGCACCGTCTGGCCGATCGCCACCAGCGGAGTGAAGCCTTCGCCCTTCAGCATGACGGTGTCGAGGCCGATGTGGATCAGCACCTCGGCGCCCTCGACGCTGCGCAGCGAAATCGCATGGCCTGCGTCGTGCAGCGTCACCACTTCGCCGTCGAACGGCGCAACGACGGTATCCCCGAGCGGCTGGATCGCTACCCCGTCGCCCATCATCCGCTGCGCGAAGACGGGATCGGGAACGCTGTCCAGCGTCGTCGCCCACCCTCTGAGTGGCGAGGTGATGATCAAGCTCATCGGCTTACCCCCAAAATTTCCGCCGCTTATCGATATGCGGCTTGAATATCATTGTGCGGCTTGGACGGAATCCAGCGCAGTGTTTGAAACAATCTTTCCGCTGATCCATGTCGAACGCGGTTGCAACGCGGCGTCGAGCCATGCCCAGTCGGCACGCTGCCCCGGCGCAATCGCGCCGATGCTGTCGTGCAGCGACAGGAAAGCGGCAGGCGTCGCGCTGGCCATCGTCGACACGTCGGGTACCGACATTCCGGTAACTTCGACCGTCTTGCGCAGCGCCGCCGCCATATCGAGATGGGTGCCAGCGAGCGTGCCGTCCTCGAAAATGCACACCCCGTCCTTCACCGCAATGCGTTTGCCTTGCAGGGTGAATTCGCTGTCGTGGGTGCCGACGCTGGGCATCGCGTCGGTGACCAGCATGATGCGGTCGATACCCTTGGCCTTGACCGCGAGGCGGACCACCGCCGGGTGGAGGTGGACGTCGTCGACGATCAGTCCGCAATAGCTGTCCGAATCGAACGCCGCGCCGACCGCGCCGGGTTCGCGGTGATGCAGCGGCGACATCGCGTTGAACAAATGGGTGAAGCCGGTGAGCCCCGCGCCGATCGCGCGCTGCGCCTCGTCATAGGTGGCGTCGCTGTGCCCCGCGCTGACGACCACACCGTGGCGAACCAGCGTGCGGATATCCTCTTCGTCGCACAGCTCAGGCGCCAGCGTCAGCATCACGCGCCCGCGATGCGGCGCGGTGAGCGTGGCGAGCATGTCGTCATCAAGGCGGCGGATCTGGTGCGCCTCGTGAATGCCGCGCTTCACCTCGTTGATGAACGGGCCTTCGATATGGATGCCGATTACCCCGGGCACGCCCTGTTCAATCGCCGTATCGACCGCCGCCATGGCGGCGGCGATCTGCGCCGGCGTATCGCTGATCAGTGTCGGCAGAAAGGCGGTGGTGCCGAACCGCGCATGCGCGGCGCCGATCGCCGCAATCGCCGCGACATCGACCTGATCGTTGAACAGCACACCGCCGCCGCCATTGACCTGGGTGTCGATAAAACCGGGGAGCAGCCAGCCGCCCTCCAGGTCGATCACTCGGTCGGCGGGCGTCTCGCCCATTTTGGTGACGGCAGTAACGACGCCGTCGGTCACGGCAATATCTGCCGCGCCGACGGCGCCGTCCGGCAGTGCGACCCAGCCGTTGTGAAAGCGATAGATCATAAAGTCTCGGTAACCTTGTTCAGATGCGGAGGCGAGTCGGGGTTGCACCCCCGCGCCAGCGCCAGCGCGCTCGCCATGCGATAAAAGCTCTGGATCATCAGGATCGGTTCGATTGCCGGATGCGCGGCGATCGCGGGCAGGTCGCCGACCTCGGGATCAGCGAGCAGGACGGTCGCCCCGCGGCTACGAAATTCGGCGACCGCATCGCGGACGCTGATCGCCGCACGGTCGGTCCCGCCCAGCGCCAGAACGTGAAAGCCTTTGCCGACGATCGCCATCGGGCCGTGGCGAACCTCGGCGGCGCTGAAACATTCGGCGTGGAGCGCCGCGGTTTCCTTGAACTTGAGCGCGGCTTCCTGCGCGGCGCCGAGGCCGTAGCCGCGACCGAGGACGAACAAATTGGTGGCATCGTGATACGCGGTGACGGCGGGTGACCAGTCGAGGGCGAAGGCGTCGTCGAGGCGGGCCGGCAGGGTGCCGAGCGCAGTTTCGAGCGCTGCGTTTCTCGACCAGGCTGCGACGAGCGCCGCGATGGCCGCGAGCGAGCAGATGTAGGATTTGGTCGCGGCAACCGAGCGTTCGACCCCGGCGGACAGCGGGATCACGATGTCGGCGAGATCGGCGAGCGGCGTATCCGGCGCGTTGACGAGCGCGACGACAAAGGCCCCGGCGCCGCGCTGCTGCGCTACCGCCGCCAGCAGATCAGGGCTTTGGCCCGATTGCGAAATTGCGAGGCACAACCGGTTGCCGACGACCAACGGCGCATCATAGAGTGAGGCGATCGATAGCGCCGCGGACGCGGTCGGCGTCCCGGTCATCGTTTCGATCAGATATTTGGCATAGGTCGCGGCATGATCCGACGAACCGCGGGCGCAGGTGACGACCGTCGCTGGTGGCGAAGCGTGAAGACGGCGCGCGATTGCGATGAACGCGTCGCGATTCGCCTCCAACATGCGGGCGACCGCCGCCGCCGCTTCGCCCGCTTCCTGCTCCATCACCGTTTGTCGTCCGTCTAGCGCGGCGCTCAGCGTCATCGATCTTGCCTCCGGATCGGGCGGCTCTGTGGCGCTCGATGCATTGGTACTATATAGGTTATATAAAGCTCATCAAGAGGTATGTTCAAAAATTCGGATTTTGATGATGGCGGGCTTGCAGGGGAGCCTTCCCGCCCTGCCTCGCGACCCTGCGCGCGCGCCGTCGGTCAGCGCGCCGCGCTGCCCCTCATTGTGCGGTTGGCAAGGGCTGAGTTAGCCGTTCAACTCCGCCACGACGTCATAGGCGTCGCCGCGATAATAGCTTTGGGTGAATTCGGCGGTGCGCCCGTCGGCCAAAAAGCCGCGGCGTTCGATAAACAGGCCCGGCATGCCGGGTTCGATACCCAAAACCTCGGCTTGTTCGGGCGTGAACGCGATCGCGCGCAGACGTTGCAGCGCGCGTGCGGGCAAATGGCCGGCGGCCTCCAGCGCTTCGTAAAGCGACGCGCCGACGGCTTCGACCGACGGCAGGCAATAGGCGGGGATCGTCGCATATTCGAGCGCCATCGACGTGTCGTCGGCGTAGCGGATGCGGTGGAAACGATAGACAAGCGATCCCGGCGACAGGCCCAGCGACAGCGCCTCTTCGGGGGTCACCGCGCCGGCGGTCTTGCTCATCCATTTGCTGGTCGGCTTGCGGCCGCGCGACACCATATCCTCTGAAAAGGAGGTGAGTTTCGAAAAGCTCTTTTCGACCCGCGGCCGGGTGACGAAGGTGCCGGCGCCGCGGCGCCGCGCGACGATGCCGTCGGCGACAAGTCCGTCGATCGCCTTGCGCACGGTGATCCGCGACACTTCGAATTCCTCGGCCAGGTCACGCTCGGTCGGGATTGCCTCTTCGGGCTTGACCATCTGCCCCTCGATCGCGTCGCGGAGAATTTTCTGCAATTGCAGGTATAATGGTGTCGGGTCGTCCTTGTGGAGCGGACCCACGCGTTCGATCAGTGACAAGGACGTTGCTCCACCTGATTGCCCCGGCGCGATGGCGATAAGACCAGTGCCGCCATCACATGTGTTGCATTGGTATCGTCGCGTCAATCATTGTTGCGGTCATGCATGCCAAGATCGCTGGCCTGTCGCGTGGATCGGCGCTTGATCTGTTCATAGAGACGATATGCCGACACGCAGCCAAGGGGCGTGCACGATCGGCTTTGGTATCGTCGGTGCCTTGCACGGTCGCCAGATCTCGACAGGACCAATTTGGCTTTTGCTGCCGAATTCAGACAGGCAGATCGACCCGCTGCCTGTCCGCGGATGCTGCCCGGCGCCGCGCGTCGGGCGCAGATCAGGGTCGCAACCCTTGCCACGACCATGAAAGCCTCTTGAGCGCCGCAAGATTGCCGACCGCAATCGGGGGCTCTGGTCGCGCTGTCACCAACGTCAGAGACAATACTAATATAAAACCAATCTGACCGAGCTCGGCGAGGGGCAAGGCATGGATTGATATGGGTTTGCGAATATTTCTCTCAATTCGGTCGAATCCAAAAGCCGTTGACCGGTTCGCTACAGCATGACAAATCAGATACAAATTATCAAACGGGAGTGGATCTATGCAAGCTGTGGGTTGGGCGGCGCTCGCGGTTGCGGTGCTCGCCGTGCCGCAAGCACGGGCGACCGAGGCGTCGCCGCAAGCTTCGCTCGACCGCTTTGCCGAAACCCTGGGCTATCGGCTGGAAACCGTCGACAACCGGCCAAGCTGCCCGGCCGGCATCGACGGCTGTTTCCTGACCACGATTACGCTGACGATCCCTGATGCGTTGCCCGATGCGCTGCCGACCAACGGCCTCGCGCTCTATTTCAGCTTCGTCAATCAGCTGCCGCTTGTCGAAAGCGACATCTTTGCGCATCGGCACATCAATGGCGACGTTCAGCAACTGACGCTGAAACCGGGGGTGACGCTGCGCGCCGGCGCGAAACATGAAATCAGGCTATGGGGGGTCGGCGCCAATTTCTCCAGGGCATTTGCGATGCCCAACGCCTATCTGATTGCCGAAGGGCTGAAGCCGCGGACGATCGCGGCGACGCGCGCGGTGATCGACCCTGATACCGGCCTCGAAGCCCTGCCGTTCGTCGCGCCGATGACCGACGAGGCGCGGCTGGCGACCAAGAGCGATGCCGACCAGACCCGCTGGCTGACCGCCGAACGCGCCTTTGTCGCGCAAGCCGGGCGACAGGCGCGCGCTGCTTCCGGGGTGGCGATCCTGCCGAAGCCCATTGAGGCGGTGCAGGGAAAACAGTCATCGGTCGATTTGGGCCGGGGCGTTTCGGTGACGCTGCATGGCGTTGAGCGGGCCGCCGTCGCGCCGGCACTGGCGGCGCTGGGTGTGGCCGAGAGCGGCGCGCTACCGCTGACGATCCGCGTCGATGCCGCGGCCGTCACAAAGCCCGAAGGCTATGTGCTCGACGTCAAGGCGTCGGGCATCGCGATCACCGCGCGCGATGCGGCGGGCGCAAGCCACGCGCTGCGCTCGCTTGCGCAGCAAGCGGCGTTTGAACCGAGCCGGATGAAGCCGCTGTGGGTGGTGGACGCCCCCGAATATGGTTTTCGCGGGCTGCACATCGACCTGGGTCGCAATTTCCACGACCGCGACCAGATATTGAAACTGGTCGAGGCGATGGCGGCGTATAAGCTGAACAAGCTGCACCTTCACCTCGCCGACGACGAAGGATGGCGAATTGCGATTCCGGCGCTGCCCGAACTGGCCGAGATCGGCTCGAAACGGTGCCACGATTTGCCAGAAGCAACGTGCCTGCTGCCGCAGCTCGGTGCCGGTCCTGACGGGACGGGCGGCGTCAACGGCTATCTGACCACCAGCGACTATGTTGCGATCGTGCAGGCCGCAGCGGCGCGGCAGATCGAAGTGATTCCGTCGATCGACATGCCGGGCCACAGCCGCGCGGCGATCAGGGCGATGGAGGTTCGCCACGCGCGCCTGCTGACCGCGGGCAAGACGGCGGAGGCGGACGCCTATCGCCTGATCGATCCGGCGGACACGACCGAATATCGCAGCATCCAGCATTATAACGACAATACGCTCAACGTCTGCCTGCCCGCGACCTATCGCTTCGTCGATACGGTTGTCGATGCGCTCGCCGCGATGCACCAACAGGCGGGCACGCCGCTCCAGACCTTCCATCTCGGCGCCGACGAAACCGCGGGGGCGTGGGTGAAATCGCCCGCGTGCCAGGCGATGATCGCCGAAAATGGCGGCGACGCGGGCAAGCTCGCCCCGCGCTTCATCGAGCGGGTGGCGAACCGCCTTGCCGCCAAAGGGCTGCGCACCGGCGGCTGGAGCGACGGCATGGGGCATACCGACGCCACGAAGATGCCCAAAAATGTCCAGACGAACATCTGGGGCGTGCTCCACACCGGCGCGATCCGCGAGGCGCATGACCAGTTGAACCGCGGCTGGGATGTGGTGCTGTCGATCCCCGACCTTGGCTATTTCGACATGCCCTATGCGCCGCATCCGGACGAGAGCGGTTACCATTGGGCCTCGCGCGGGGTCGATGAATATCAGGTTTTCGGCTTCATGCCCGGCAATTTGCCGGCCAATGCCGCGACGATCCGCAACACCCGGGCCGAGGGCAAGGCGATCGCGGACGAGCCGGCGCTGCAACCGGGACGCCGGATCGCGGGTGTGCAGGGACAATTGTGGAGCGAGACAACCCGCACCGATGCGCAGGTCGATTACATGCTGTTTCCGCGCCTGCTCGCGCTGGCCGAACGGGCATGGAGTCCGGCGACATGGACCCCTGCCTATCAGTCCGGCGCGCGCTATGAATGGGGCGACAAACGCGTCGATGCCGCCAAGCTCCGGTCGGGCTGGCAGGATTTTGCCGGGCGCGCCGCTGCGCAGCTGCCGATGCTCGACAAAATGGGCGTCGCGTACCGCGTCGCGCCGCCGGGCGCTCGGATCTTGGGCGGCAAGCTCGAAGCGAACAGCGCCTTTCCCGGCACGACGATCGAGTACCGTGTCGGCAATGGCGGCTGGACGCCTTATGCCGGGCCGGTGGCGGTCAGCGGGGCGGTCGAGCTGCGCAGCCGCTCCGCTGACGGCAAACGCGTCAGCCGCACGGTACGCGTTGAAACGGTCCGCTGAAAAACCAGCCTAGTCTGAAGCGCGTCCGAGTACCGTAATCGTCGGCCATGCGCCGCCGGTCTCCACGCGCGCTTCGATGCCATAAACGCTACGTAACCGCTCGGTCGTCAGCACCTCGGCGGGCGTGCCGTCGGCGACGATCCGTCCTGCGTCGATCAGTAGCAGCCGGTCGCAATAGCGCGCCGCGAGGGTCAGGTCGTGCAGCACCGCGATCACCAGCGCGCCGCCCGCGGCTTCGGCGCGCAGCATGTCCATCACGTCGATCTGGTGCCCGGGGTCGAGGCTGGCGAGCGGTTCGTCGGCGATCAGCGCGGGCGCTTCGACCGCCAGCGCGCGCGCGAACAACACGCGGGCGCGCTCGCCGCCCGACAATTCGGTCGCGATCCGATCGCGCAGATCGAGCACGTCGGCGCGCGCCATCGCGCGCTCGATCGCGGCGGTGTCGGCCGCGCTGATGCGCGACATCGGCGCGAGGTGCGGCAGGCGGCCCAGCCCGACCAGCCGCTCGACGGTCAGCGGCCAGTGCAGCAGCTGCCCCTGCGGCACATAGGCGATCCGCCGCGCCAGATCGGCGCGCGGCATCGTGGCGGCATCGACGCCGTCGACGCGCACCGTCCCGGTCGCTGGCACCAGCGCGAGCATCGCGCGCGCCAGCGTCGATTTGCCCGCGCCATTGGGGCCGACGATGGCGATCAGCGTGCCGGGGCCGAATTCGGACGACACATCGTGGACGACGGCGTGGCGGCCGAGCTTCACACCGAGATGATCGAGGACGAGGCTCACCATAGCCGCCGCTCCCGCATCAGATGAACAAGAAAGACCGGTACCCCGAGGAAGGCGGTGACGACGCCCAGTTTCAACTCGCTGGTCGACGGAATGATCCGCACGCCGAGGTCGGCGAGGGTCAGCAGCGCCGCGCCGCCGATCGCCGAGGGCAGCAGGATCGCTGACGGGCTGCGGTCGGTCAGCGGGCGGATCAGATGCGGCACGATCAACCCGACAAAGCCGATCGCGCCCGCCACTGCCACCGCGCCGCCGACCCCGATCGCAGTGCCGAGCAGCAGGCGCAGGCGGGTACGTCTCAGGTCGGTGCCCAGCGCCTGCGCCGCGTCTTCGCCCAAGGTCAGCGCGTCGAGCGCGCGGCCGTTCCACAGCAGCATCGCGGTGCCGATCGCAATGCACGGCAGCGCGATCCAGACATGGTCGAACGACCGGTTCTCGAGGCTGCCGAGCAGCCAGGTCATGATCTCCATCGCGGCGAAGGGATTGGGCGACAGGTTGAGCGCGAGGCTGGTCCCCGCCACCGCCAGCGTGCCGACCGCGATCCCCGCGAGGATTAAGGTCAGCGGGCTTTCGGCCTGTCCCGCCAGCGCGACGAGCAGGGCCAGCGACACCAGCGCGCCGCCCGTCGCAAGCAATGGCAGCACGATCGGATGGATGTCGGCGAGACCGAAGTAGATCGCCGCGACCCCGCCGAGCGCGGCAGCGTTCGAGGTGCCGAGCACCGACGGTTCGGCGAGCGGGTTGCGCAAATAGCCTTGCAGCGCCGCGCCGGCGAGCCCGAGCATCGCGCCGACCGCGAGCGCGAGCACGGTGCGCGGCAGGCGCAGGTCGAACAGGATGATCGACGCCACCCTGTCGCCATCGCCCGTCGCGGCGGCGATGAGCCGCGCGACCGACAGATCGACGGCACCGAACAACAGTGAAGCGATCGCCGCGACCAGCGTCAGCAGCGACAAGGCGACGATCAGGGACCAGCGGGGGAGGGTCATGACGCTTTGCTCCCGATGCGCGCGATCTGCTTGACCATGCTGCGCGCCGCCTGCGTATAGGCGGGGCTGCCGCATACCGTCCACGCCTGCGGCACGCTGATCCGCGGGATGTCTTTCAGCGCGGGGTGGTGCAACATTTCGCTGCCCTGATCGGTCACTATGTCGGTGGCGCTTTCGACGATCAGGAAATCGGGCTTTGCCGCAACCATCTCCTCCAGACTGAGCTGCGACAGCGGCGGCTTGCCGAGTTTGCCGGCGAGGTTGACCAGTCCGACGCGCGCCATCAGCTCGTCGATCAGCGTTCCTGTCCCGGTCATATAACCGCGCCGCTGATAATAGGCCGCGACCCGGCCCTCGCCCGGTTTGGGCAGCCCCGCAAGCTCGCGCCGCATCCGGGCGATCAGCGCGTCGCCACGCGCGGGATGGCCGACGGCGGTGGCAGTCTGACGGATCGAGGTATGGATTTCGTCAAGGGTGTTGGCGGTATGGAGGTCGAGCAGCGGGTAATGGTGCTGCGGCAAAGCGGCGAGCGCGGCGCTGCGGCTGGCGGGCATGCCGACGATCAGGTCGGGCTCGATCGCCAATATCTGTTCGGCCGAATTGCTGAGCAGCGGGATGCCGCGCGCCGCCACCGCTTCCCCCGACATCTCGCGATCGGTGGCGTTTTTCGTCAGCCCGGCGATCTGGCTGCGGTCGGCGAGCGCGAGCACCAGCTGGTCGGCGCACAGGTTGATCGAAACGATGCGCTGCGGCACCGCGGGCGCCTTTGCGGCTGGTCGGCTTGTTGCAGCCCACAACGCGCCCGCGCTGCCAATAAGCAGGGCGACAGCGAAGAGGCCGCGCGCCGAGTTCAAAACTCGATCCCCCGCTGCGCCTTCACATTTTGTTCGCGGAACGGATGTTTCACCTGCGTCATCTCGGTGACCAGATCCGCCGCGTCGATCAGTTCCTGCGGCGCGTTTCGCCCGGTGATGATGACATGCGTCATGGCGGGCTTGGCGGTGAGCGCTTCCAGCACCTCGTCGACCGGCAGATAATCATAGCGCAGCACGATATTGAGCTCGTCGGCGATCACCATCGCATAAGTCGGGTCGGCGATCATTCTTTTGACCTCGTCCCATGCGGTCCGCGTCACTGCGATGTCGCGCGCGCGGTCCTGCGTGTCCCAAGTAAAGCCTTCGCCCATCGGCTTGAATTCGATGAGGTCGGGAAAGCGGTCGAACACCGCCTTCTCGCCCGTCGTCATCGCGCCTTTGACGAACTGCACCACGCCGACTTTCATGTCGTGCCCGATCGCGCGGATCGCCATGCCGAGCGCCGCCGAGGTCTTGCCCTTGCCGGGGCCGGTATGGACGATGACCAGTCCTTTTTCGACCGTTTTGGCGGCGACCTTCTTGTTCTGCGCGGCCTGAATTTTCTTCATCCTGGCCGTGTGTTCGGCGTCGGTGCGGGCTTTCATCAGAAGCTGACCCGCACGCCGCCAAAAGCGGCGCGGCCATAGGTGCCAAAGCCCGAGGCGGTCGTATAATCGGCGTCGAACAGATTATCGACGCGGCCGTAAAGTTCGAGATTCTGACCGATGGGCATCGATGCCCGCACGCCTGCGAGCGCATAGCCGTCGAGGCGAACGCTGTTGGTCGCATTGTCAAAGCTGTCGCCGACGAGGGCCAGCGTTGCGCCCGTCGACAGCCCGAACGACCAGTTATAATCCGCCGACAGGCTGACCGCATGTTCGGCGCGGCGCGGCAGGCGCTTGCCGTCGAAAACCGGGCGCCCCGACCGGTCGCGCGCGTCGATATAGCTGTATGATGCGGTGACATTCAGCGCATCGACGGGCTGCAGCGCGAATGTCGCCTCAACACCTTTGGCGCGGGTTCGGTCGATGTTGCCATAAGTGAAGGTCGCATTGTCGTAATTGATCTGGTCGGTGGTGTTGCGCAGGAACGCGGTGAGCGAAATCAGCGCGCGCCCGTCGGCGAGGCTCTGGTCGATGCCGAGGTCATAGCTTTTCGACCGCTCGGGGCGCAGTGCGGCATTGCCGCTGAAGCCGTCGTAGAGTTGATAGAGCGACGGCGCCTTGAATCCCTCGCCATAGCTCAGCCGGACATTGGTCGCGCCGTCGTTGGGCGAATAATTGGCGTTGGCGCCGAGGGCGGTCGCGCCGCCAAACTGGCTGTGATCGTCGTGGCGGATCCCGCCGGTCACCGACAGGCCGGTCAGCGGCTGGACGATGCCCAACGCATAGACGCTGTCGATATTGGCGCGCTGGCTGTCGGTCGACCCAAAACCGAAGAAATCATAGTCGGGGCGCTCATGCTCATAGCCGAAGATCAGCTTGGCCTGCTCGACCGGCGTCACGACGCCCTGATATTCGAAGCGCAGGTTGGTGCCCGAATAGCCATAATCGGGCGCCGTGCCGCGCACGAAATAATAATCGCGGTCGTTGCGAAGCCAGGTCACCGCCGCGCGGCTGGTAAAACGCCCGTCGAACAGGCCGAGGTTCAGCCCCGCATAGCCGACATATTGCTCGAGCTTCGCGATGTCCGGGCTGTCGGCGGGCGCGCCGAAGAAGCTGTCATAATCAAGGTCAGCGTTGATGTAATAGCCGCGCAGGTCGAGGCTTAATGCGTCGCTGAACGCAATCTTCAGCCGGGCATTGCCGGCGAAATTCTTGTAACCGTCCTTTTCGGTGCCGACCGCGGCCGATGAGATACCATCGGTGCGGAAATAAGCGCCGCCGATGCCGCCCGAAACGCGCCCGGCGGTGCCCGACACATCGGCTTTCGCATTGAGCGTATCGCTATAACCATAGTCGGCCGAAGCATTGGCGGCGAAACCCGTGGCGGGCGTTGCAGTCATCAGGCTCACCACGCCGCCGATCGCCTGGCTACCGTGAACCACCGAGTTCGAACCGCGCAGCACTTCGATCCGGCTGATATTGCCGGTCAGCAGGGGGCCGAAATCATAGCCGTCGCCGATGCCGCTTGGATCGTTGACCTTCACGCCGTCGATCAGCACCAAAGTCTGCGTCGTCTCGGCGCCGCGCAGCGATATGCCCGCGACCGAGCCGGTGCTGCCGGTGCGGTTGAAGCGGACACCGGGGGTCGTGGCGAGCAGGTCGACGACGTCAACGGTCTGGCGCTTTTCGATCGTGTCAGCGTCGATGATTGTGATCGCTTGGCCCACCTCGTCGCGGGGCTGTTCGATGCCCGACGCAGTGACGACGATGTCGTCGGCGGTTTGGGCAAAGGCGGGCGTTGCCGCTGCCAGTGCAAACAAGGAAATGGTCGCAAATTTCAACATGGAAAAACCCCGCACGCCGGCAACGAAGGCGGAGCCTGCCGACACGCGCGCGCGATCGACCGATGTCCGGGCACAGGCGGCGAACATGCCTGCGGCCCTGACACCGAAGCGGCTCCAGCCGCTTGGTCGTCGCTCGACGGATGTGTCCGTGCCGCGGCCTTTCCCTGGGCCTTGGCAGTGAGCGACCCACGCCGGCAGGTCTCCTGGCTCGCGGGTCAGGGCTTGATACACGCCTTCCCAGGTTGCCCCAGTGGCTGATCCGCAAATCCGGATCGGTGCATCTTGCTCGCCGCTTACAGTTGCAGGGACAGCCTCGGCTTCGGGGGTTCAGGACGAACCCCGTTACCGCGTTCCCATTTTAAGCCCTTCCGGGCACCGGTGCGATCATGCGCGGGGCAAGCCCCGCACGCGCCGCCAATAGCGGAATGACGGTTTTGCGCAATCGGCTTTTCAATGACGATCCTCCCTGTCGCGTAGCGATGGGGAGGTGGCAGCCCGAAGGGCTGACGGAGG
>JAEMRT010000167.1 GCA_016463225.1 Sphingopyxis sp.
CGCCCCATCCGCACCCCTTCCAACAAAGCCGCCAACGCCCAGACACACGCATCCGCCCGATCCGGCGAGCGCCCCGGTCCCGCATAGCCCCCGCCGATCTGCAACCCGCACAGCTGGTCCTCCAGGTCGGCGAACGACCCCGCATGCACCACCTGCCCGCGCTCGTAAGCCAGCGCCACCGGCTCCGCGCGCCGCGCCTTGCCGACGCTCGCATGCACCGCGCGCACCGGCAGACGCGCATCGGCCTGCGCCAGCGTTGCCGCGACCATCTCGCCGCCCATATTGCTCTCGGCCACCACGCGCTCGGCGCCCCAGCGCGCCGCCGCGGCGGCGACCGCCTGCGCCCACACCCCGGGCGCAGCGCGCTTGACGCTCGCGTCCTCGACCACCGCCAGCCGCCCGTCGCGCAGCAGCGCCGCCACCACGATCCCGCACGCATCGCCCTGCGCGCTCGCCGGCGGATCGACCCCGATCACCACCCGCGCCAGCTTGCCGACACTGTCCGCATCGACCCGGCACCGCTCGATCAGCTCGCGCGACCACAGCGCGCCCTCGACATCCTCGAACAGCTCGCCGTCCAGCTCCTGTCGCCCCAGCCGCGTCCCGTCGTAAATCGCCCCCATCGTCGCCAGCCACCGCGGCGACAGGTTCAGCCGGTTGCTCACGGTGGCGCCGCGGGTCACCGCAACGCCCTTTTCCTTCATCAACCGCCGCACCAGCGGCACCCCGCGCGGCGTGGTCGTAGCAACGACCTGCGGCTGCGCCCCGATCCGCATCGTCAACATCAGATTGTCCCACGCCGCCTCGCCCTGCGGCCATTTGGCGATTTCGTCGCACCAGGCGGCTTGATGTTCGGGGCCTCGCAAACTGTCGGGCTCGGCCGCCGAATAGAGCGTCGCCACCGCGCCGTTCGGCCAGGTCAGCCGCCGCAAACTACTTTCATAATCGGGCCGCAGCGCATCGGGCGCGATCGCCAGCAAGCCGCTCTCGCCCTCGACCATCACCTGCCGCGCTTCGTACAGCGACGCCGCGACCAGCGCGATCCGCGCGTTCGGCGTCGCTTCCGCAAATTCGCGCACCCACTCGGCCCCGGTGCGCGTCTTGCCGAACCCGCGCCCCGCCAGCAGCATCCAGACGTGCCAGTCTCCCGCGGGAGGGCATTGATCGTCGCGCCGCCACCAGGACCAGTCGGTCAGCAGCGCCGTGCATTTTTTCCCGGACAATGGCTTCAGCCAGCTGTCGATTGCGCCTTTACCATTCCCTACCCTCGCAACAGCGCCCGTCACGCGCCGTCATCCCGCTCCACTTCACCGGCGGCTTCGGCCTCCATCTGCTCCTGCATCGCATAAAGCTTCGCCCGCAGCCGTTCCTTCGCGCTCCCCTGCGTCGCCGTACCGCCACCGCCCGGCAATTTCGCCCCGCGCACCGCCGCGCGATGCGCGGCCAGCAACGCCAGCCCCAGCCGATATTTCTGCGCCCGCGACTTCAGCGTCGCATCCTTCACATTGCCGCTCGGCGCCACCAGCGCCTCCGACAACAGCTCGGCCTCCAGCCGCGCGAATCCCTCGCACAGCGCCTCGTGCCAGCGCGCCGCAAACGCATCGTTGCGCCGCCGTTCCCGATACATCGCGTTGCCCGTTACCCCCGCCGCGCGCGCCGACGCCGCGACATTCGACGACTCCGCCAGCGATTCCAGAAACTGCGTCATCTGCGCGGCCCCGGGACGCACGCTGCGCGCATCCGGGGTCGCCGCCTTGCCGATCTGCGTCATGGACCATCCTCCCCAAACGCCAGTCGGGCCGGAACAGCCTCCCGCCAAACGGAAGGCCACCGGCCCGACTCGCAATTCTTCATGATGTGACACTTGTGCCATATCAGCGTGACGATGTCAAGTGAAATAACCTATATGGTTATCTCATATTATCGGGATGGCAACCCCTACTCGCTCTCGCCGCCCGCCAAGTCGCGCGCAACCTTCGGATCGCGCAGCAGTTTTTCGATATGGCTCGCCTCGTCAAAGCTCTCATCCGACAGGAATTTCAGCTTCGCGGCATATTTCATTGCCATCCGTTCGGCGACGCTCTTTTGCAGCCAGGCGGTGTTGGTGCGCAGCGCTTTCAGCACCCCTTCTTCTTCCTTGCCGAGCAGCGACTTCACAAACACCGTCGCGTGGCGCAGGTCCGACGACATGCGCACTTCGGTGACGCTCACCGGATGCTTGCTCAGCAAATCGTCGTGCACGTCGCCGCGCGCGAGGATTTCGGACAGGATATGGCGCACCTGTTCGCCGACGCGCAGCGCGCGGACCGTGGGGCCTTTGGTGTCTGCCGCTTTCATGCCGCACTCTTCTCCAGTTCATCCAGCTTCGCGACAATCCGCGCGATCGAACGCATGTTGCGCGCCGTACCCTTATGTTCCAGCCGCCGCTCGATCAGGCGCGCGGTCAATTTGCTCTCGCCCACGCCGTCGCCATAATCGATATAGAGCGCGCGGTCGCCGAGCGCGAGGCGCTCGTTCGGCTTGATCCACTTGTCGGCCGCCAGCTCGTCGAACTGCGCCTGCGTCGGCTGCCCGTCGAGGAACATCGTGTGGACAAATTTATCCTCATTGGTTCCCGTAAAGGGATTGTCAGCAATCGCCGCCGCCAGCTCGTCGCGATCGCGCACCAGCGCCGCGCACTGCATGTCGAACCGGTCATCGACCATCAGCGTCAGCTTTTCCTCCAGCCCGCGCGTCGGCCGCGCGGGGTGCGAGAAGATGACATTGCCGCTGGCCACGACGGTCTCGACGTCGGCAAACCCTTCCGCCGCGAACGCCGCGCGTAAATCGGCCATGGTCAGCCGGTTGCCGCCGACATTGATGCTGCCGAACAATGCTACATAGCGAGCCATGCTGCTCTTCACTGTTTCCCCGCGAAGGCGGGGATCCAGAGCGTCAAGGCGCAAGCGTGGGATATAAGTCGTGCCACAGCGGGTTCATCTCTTCGATCTCGCGCAATTTCCATGCACGATTCCACTTCTTCAAACGCAACTCATGTGCGCGCGCGTCCTGAATATCTTCAAAAGCCAGATACCAGACAAGCGGCTTGCAACCATAGTCCTTCGTGAAACCCGCAACCACGCCTTCGCGGTGTTGCCACACGCGTTTCATCAAGTCGCTGGTGACGCCGATATAGATAGTGCCATTGCGACCGCTGGCCATGATGTAAACATAGCCGGATCGTTGCGCCATCTATTGGGAGCACCGTGCCGCTCTGGATCCCCGCCTGCGCGGGGACACAGGCAGAATATTACAGCGTCCGGTCGCGCATTTCGACTTCGAAGACTTCCAGATTGTCGCCCGCCTTGATGTCGTTGGTATCCGACAACACGACACCGCATTCCAGACCCGCGCGCACTTCGGCGACGTCGTCCTTGAAGCGGCGCAGCGACGCGATGGTCGTCGCCGACACGATGACATCGTCGCGGGTAAGGCGTGCGTGCAGCCCCTTGCGGATGATGCCTTCGAGCACGAGCAGGCCTGCGGCCTTGTCGCGCTTGCCGGCCGGGAAGACGTCCTTGACTTCGGCGCGGCCAACCACGGTTTCGATCCGCTCCGGACCCAGCTCGCCCGCCATCTCTTTGCGGATTTCGTCGGTCAGGTGATAGATCACGTCATGATACATGAAGCGCACATTTTCGCGCTTCGCGATCTCGCGCGCCTTCGGGTTCGGACGAACGTTAAAGCCGATGATCGGCGCCTTCGTCGCCGCCGCCAGCGTGACATCGCTTTCGGTGATCGCCCCGGCGCCCGACTGGAGCACGCGGACGCGGATCTCGTCGGTCGACAGCTTGTTCAGCGCATTGACGATCGCTTCGACCGATCCCTGCACATCGCCCTTGATGATCACCGGGAACTGGATGACGTTGGTCTTGTCGGCCAGCGCCTCGAACATGCCTTCCAGGCTGACAGGCGCCTGCACGGTGCGCTTGCGCGTCGCCTGTTCCTGACGATAAGTCGCGACTTCGCGGGCGCGCGCTTCATTCTCGACGACGGTGAGCGTGTCGCCCGCCATCGGGACGCCGCCCAGACCCAGCACTTCGACCGGCATCGACGGGGTCGCCGACTTGATCTGCTTGCCCTGATCGTCGATCAGCGCGCGGACGCGGCCGCTTTCGGCGCCGCAAACAAAGATGTCGCCGACCTTCAACGTACCACGACGAACGAGGATCGTCGCCACCGGACCGCGGCCCTTGTCCAGCTTCGCCTCGACCACGGTGCCTTCGGCGGCGCGGTCGGGGTTGGCTTTCAGCTCCATGATTTCGGCCTGCACCGCGATGGCGCCGAGCAGCTTGTCGAGGCCGGTTTTCTTGAGCGCCGACACTTCGACATTCTGCACGTCGCCGCCCATTTCCTCGACCACCAGCTCATGTTCGAGCAGGCGTTCGCGGACGCGCTGCGGATTGGCGCCTTCCTTGTCGACCTTGTTGATCGCCACGATGATCGGCACGCCCGCCGCCTTCGCGTGGGCGATCGCCTCGATCGACTGCGGCTTCAGCCCGTCGTCGGCCGCCACCACCAGAATGACGATGTCGGTGACATTGGCACCGCGCTGACGCATCTCGGTAAAGGCTTCGTGGCCCGGCGTATCGAGGAAGGTGACGAGCGACCCGTCGGGGGTCTTCACCTGATAGGCGCCGATATGCTGGGTGATGCCGCCGGCCTCGCCTGCAACGACATTGGCGCCGCGCAGCGCGTCGAGCAGGCTGGTTTTGCCGTGATCGACATGGCCCATGATCGTGACCACCGGCGCGCGGGGCTTCAAATGTTCGGCGTCGTCGATGTCTTCGTCGTGACGGATGTCGACATCGCCTTCGCTGACGCGAATGATCTCATGCCCGAATTCGGTGACGAGCAGTTCGGCAATGTCCTGGTCGATCGTGTCGGTGCTGGCCGACGGGCTGCCCAGCCTGAACAGCGCCTTGACCAGGTCGCCGGTCTTTTCGGCCATGCGGTTCGCGAGTTCGGCGACCGTGATGCTTTCGGGCACCACGACTTCGCGGACCTGCTTCTCGCGCGGACCCGACGATGCGGTGTGCGAACGCTTTTCCTTTTCGCGGGCGCGCTTCAGCGCCGCCAGGCTGCGGGCGCGGGCGCCTTCATCTTCGTTCAGCGCGCGGGTGACGGTCAATTTGCCGGACTGGCGACGGCTGTCGCCGCCGCGGCTGACCTTGGGATCAGGGCGCTTGGGTTCGGGGCGCTTGGGCGCCTCGACCGGGGTAAAGCGGCGCGGTGCCGGGGCAGCGCTGGGCGCGGCGCGCGGCGCGGCGGCCTCGGCTTGCGGCGCTTCGACGGCGGGGGCTTCGGCGACCGTCTCGGCGGCCACCGGCGTCGGGGCAGGCGCGGGCTCGGCGGGCTTGGCGGCCGACTGCTCGGCGCGCTGCTTTTCCTCTTCGGCGGCGCGGGCGCGCGCGGCCTCTTCGCGGCGGCGGTTATCCTCGAGCGACGACATGCGCGCTTCTTCGGCCTCGCGCAGCAACTGCACCTGGCGTTCCTGACGCGACATCAGGCTGTCATTCTCGCTCGCGCGCGGCGCGGCGGGTTTCGGCGCGGGGGCGGGCGCCGCAACGGGCGCGGGTGCCGGAGCGGGCGCGACCTCTTCGACCACCGGTTCGGGCGCGGGATCGCCGGGACGACCGAGCACGCGGCGACGCTTCACCTCGACCACCACCGTATTGCGGCGACCGTGGCTGAATTGCTGCTGCACCTGTCCGGCCTCGACCGTCCGCTTCAGCCCCAAAGGCTTGCGGGTCAGGGTCGGTTTGTCCTGTTCGTCACTCATCGAAACTCATCATTCCTTCAAAACGCGTCCGAAGCGGCGGAGCCTGTCGGCGCCGCCCCAATTTTGTCCTCGCCATCAAGCGGCGGGGCGTGCGGGTCGGAATCGCGGTTGGCCGCGTCCCTACTCCATCCTGTAAAAAACTGCCAGCGGCTCAAATGCGCCAGCACCCGCGCCGCAGCGCGGGCGTCGGTCAACGCCAGATGCACCGCATTCTCGCGGCCCAATGCCATAGATAGGGTGCTGCGGTCCACCGGCAAGACCAGTCCCTCGCGCCCCGACCCTTCGGCATCCTCGCCGACACGCCACGCTTGCGCCAGTTTCTTGCGCCCATCCTCGCCCGCGTCGCTGGCGTGGAGGAGCAGGCGGACCTGCCCCTTGCGCGCCGCGGTCTCGATTTTCTCGTTGCCGCTCAGCAAGGTACCCGAACGCGATTCAAGCCCCAGCCGGTCGAGCGTCGCGCGCGCCAACTGCGCTTCGATCCGCGCGCCCAGATCGTCAGGGATCGTGAAATTGCTGTCCTGCAACGCCCGCGCCAGCCCGCCTTTCAGCTTGCCCTTCGCCTGCGCCGCTTCAAGCGTCGCGCGATCGACACCGATCCACGCCCCGCGCCCCGGCGCCTTGCCCAGCACGTCGGGCGCAATGTCGCCGTCGGGGCTGAGCGCCAGGCGCACAAGCCTTTCGGCCGGCGAAACCTCGCCGGTGATGACGCAGCGCCGTTCAGGCACATGCTGGCCGCGCCGACCAGCGCGGTCTGGTTCGCTCAGCTGATCATTGTGCGGGGTCCGCATCAGCGGCCTCCCCGGCTTGCGGTGCGTCTGCTGCCGGTTCGTCGTCGAACCAGTGCGCGCGCGCCGCCATGATGATCTCGTTGCCCTGCTCTTCGCTCAGGCCATATTCGCCCAGCACGCCGCCCTTGTCCTCGGCGCGCTCGCTGCGCGGCGGGCCGCGGCGGTTGTCGGTGCGCTTCTTGGCGATCAGCTCGTCGGTCGCCAGATCGGCGAGGTCGTCGAGCGTCTTGATGCCCGCCTTGCCCAGCACGACCAGCATCGCTTCGGTCAGGTGCGGGATCGCGGCGAGATCGTCTTCGACGCCCAGCTCGCGGCGTTCGGCGCGCGATGCTTCTTCGCGGCGCTCCAGACCTTCGAGCGCGCGGCTCTGCAGTTCCTGCGCCAGTTCCTCGTCGAACCCTTCGATCCCGGCGAGTTCCTCGATGCCGACATAGGCGACTTCTTCGAGCTCGGTGAAGCCCTCGGCGACCAGCAGCTGCGCCAGCGTTTCGTCGACGTCCAGTTCTTCCTGGAACATCGTCGAGCGTTCGACGAATTCGCGCTGGCGCTTCTCGCTCGCGTCGGCCTCGGTCATGATGTCGATCTGGCTGCCGGTCAGCTGGCTGGCGAGACGGACGTTCTGGCCGCGGCGACCGATGGCGAGCGACAGCTGGTCGTCGGGAACGACGACTTCGATGCGGCTGTCATCTTCGTCGATGACGACGCGCTGGACCGTTGCCGGCTGGAGCGCGTTGACGACGAAGGTCGCGGTGTCTTCGGACCAGGGGATGATGTCGATCTTTTCGCCCTGCATTTCCTGGACAACCGCCTGAA
>JAEMRT010000168.1 GCA_016463225.1 Sphingopyxis sp.
CTGTCGGTGATGGCCGATATCGCGCGCGCCGCGATTTCGAACGGGATCGGCGCGCTGGGCGGCGGGCAGGGCGAGGGGCAGGGCGGCGGCGGATTGCTGGCGCTGGCGCTCTCGCTGTTCGGTGCGCCGGGGCGGGCGACCGGCGGGCCGGTGAGCGCGGGGCGCGCCTATCGGGTCGGCGAGCGCGGGCCGGAGCTGTTCGTCCCGACGGCGAGCGGGCGGATCGAGGCGGCCGGAGGGGCGCCGCGCCATATCGCGATCACGGTGAATGTGCGCGGCGATGTCGGGAACCAGCCGCAGCGGCTGGCGCAGACCGGGCGGCAGCTGGCGCGTGCGGTGCGGCGGGCAGTGGCGAGCGGAGAGGATTGATGGGTTGGGCACTGGTCGCGGTCGCCGAACCGCATCATCGCAAGGGGTGGCTGAAGCGGTTCGACGCGCGGTTCTGGACGGTCGATTTTGCGCGGCCGATGATGGCGAGCGTGACCAATCCGGCACCGCGGGCGCTGCGCGTCGAGACGGTGTTTTACCGCAAGCAGGATCTGGCGGGGCTGATCTGGGAGGCCGAGGATCGCTGGGATCATCCGTTGCTTGCCTATGAGACGTCGCGTGATTTCCAGCATGCGCAGCTGAAATTCCGCTGGCGGTCGGGCGGGGTGAAGCCGCTCGATGCGTTGCACGGGCCGACGCTGACGATCGAGGGGCGCGATGCGAGCGGGGCGGCGCGTGCCTGGTATGTGCGGCTGTGGAATTATGCGGTCGGGACGGGCGAGGACGCCCTCGTCAGTCTGGACTTCGACGCGCTGAACGGCGGGTTTCTGTTGCCCGGTGAGGCCGATCCGGTGTGGGCGGGCGACGTGGACCGGATGTTCATCTCGCTGGTGCCGCCGATCTATGACGGCGGCGACGGGGTGCTGGCGGCGCCGGTCGAAGGCTGGGCCGAGATGAGCGACATTGTTTGTTCGGGGTCGGGATCGGTGCTGGCGATCGGCGATGCGGTGCTGCCCGAAACGGCGCTCGGCATGACCAACGGCTATGACGATTGCTATCATCTGACCCCGACGCGGGTGGTGCGGCAGATCGTGCAGCTGGGCTATCGCGGCGATGTCGTCCATTATGTCGGGATGAGCCATTATATGCGGCTCGAGGCGCTGGGCGGGGGCTTTTATGTCAGCCTGGCGGGCGGGGTGCTCAATCGTCCGACGAGCGAATGGCATCGCGCGCTGGCCGCGACGTGCATGGACGCGGGGCTGCGGCTGATCTGGTCGCTCTCGTATGAACTGTTCGACGCTTATTGCTGGAACGACTGGAAACAGCGCGATGCTGGCGGCGTGCCGGCGCTGACCGGATGGGTGCCGCCCTCGACCTTGCTGTCGCCCGCCAACGCTGCGGCGATGGGATATTTGCAGCTGGTGGCGCGGGCTTTTGTGGCGATCGGGCGCGACGCCGGGCTGGCGCCGAAGTTCCAGGTTGGCGAGCCGTGGTGGTGGGTCAATCCGGGGGGCAAGATCTGCGGTTATGATGGGGCGACGACGGGCGCGCTGGGCGGAGCGAGCGTGGCGATTGCCGATGTGCGCGGGGCGTTGTCAGCGCCGCAGCGCGCGATGCTCGATGCGTTGGGGGCGCTGCTCGCGGCTTCGACCGCAGCACTGGTTGCGGCGGCGCGGCACGAGGCGGGGACGGCGGAGCTGGAATCGTTCCTGCTGGTGTTCCTGCCCACCGTGCTCGATCCGGCGGCGCCCGAATTGCGGCGCGCGAATGTGCCGACGGGGTGGGCCAAGCCCGCGTTCGATGTGTTGCAGCTGGAAGATTATGACTGGGTGACGGCGGGGCGCGGCGCGGAAACGGAGCCGGCCCGCACCGCGATGGTCTTGCGGCTGGGCTATCCGGTGGGCGAGCAGCAATATTTTTCGGGCTTTGTGCTGAACGGCGAGGATCGCGGGCAATGGGCGGCGATTGCCGAGGCTGCAGATGCGGCGCGGCGAGCGGGGGTCGCGCGCACCTTTGTGTGGGCGCTGCCGCAGGTGGCGCGCGACGGCTTTGTGGCTTTTGACGGGGAGGATGACGTGCAGGCTTTCGATGCGGTGGATTTCCCGCTGGCGATCGGGCGCGAAGCGATGGTCGCGACTGAATTTTCGACCCAGATTGTCAGCTCGCCGTCGGGGCATGAGCAGCGCGCCAGCGAATGGGCCGAGGCGCGGATGGCCTATGACGCAGGGCCGGGGATACGGTCGGAGTCCGATGTGCGGACGCTGGCCGATTTCTTTCGGGCGCGGCGCGGGGCGGCGCGGGGGTTCCGGTTTCGCGATCCGTTCGATGCGAGTTCGGCGGCGGATGGGGGTTTGCCGAGCGCGGGCGATCAGCTGCTGGGAGTTGGCGACGGGGTGCGGCGACAATTTGCGCTGGTGAAGCGCTATGGGGCGGGCGATGCTGAGCAGGTGCGGACGATCCGGTTGCCCGTTGTGGGCAGTGTGCGGGTGTCGGTCGATGGGCTGGAGACAGCGGCGTTTGCGGTAACTGCCGACGGCGAGGTGCTGCTGGATGCCGCGCCGGCCGCGGGCATCGCGGTGCGCGCGGGCTATGTGTTCGACGTACCGGTGCGCTTCGCCGAGGATCGGCTGGAGGCGAGCCGCGCGACTTTTCTGGCGGGCGAGCTGGCGAGTGTGCCGCTGATCGAGGTGCGGGCACCATGGTGATGTTGGCCGCGCCCGACTGGCTGCGCGAGGAGCTGGTGACGCTGGCGTGGTGCTGGCGGCTGGCGCGGCGCGACGGGGTTGTCGTGGGGCTGACTTCGCACGACCGCGACGTGATGGTCGGCGGCATATTGTACCGCGCCGCGCCGGGGATGAAGCCGTCGGCGCTGGAAACGACCGACAGCCTGGACGCCGCGACGATGGACCTGGAAGGCGCGATCGCGAGCGATGCGATTGCGGCGCGCGATCTGGATGCCGGACGTTGGGATGGCGCCGAGCTGGAGCTGTTCGTCACCGACTGGACCGCGCCCGAGGCGGCGCCGGTGACGGTGGCGCGCGGATCGCTGGGGGCGATCGAGCGGCGCGGGGCGGCGTTTGCGGCCGAGTTGCAAGGAGTGACGCGATCGCTTGACCGGCCGGTGTGTCCGGCGACATCGCCGTCGTGCCGCGCGATGCTGGGCGACCGGGCGTGCCAGGTCGATCTGGCGCCGTTGACGCATGTCCGGCGCGTGGTGGCGGTCGACGGGCGCGCGGTGACGCTCGATAACCCGGTCGCGGGCATGGCGTTTGGCGAATTGCTGTGGATCGAGGGGGCGAATTGCGGGCTGGCGAGTCCGGTGATCGCAGCCGAGGGGGCGGTGTTGCAACTGGCCGAGGTGCCGTCCTTTGCGGTCGCGGGCGCGGTGCGGGTGCGGCTGACCGAGGGCTGCGACAAGCAGCTGGCGTCGTGCCGCGAGCGGTTTGCCAATGCGATCAACTTTCGCGGCGAGGCGCATCTGCCGGGCAATGATTTGCTCACGCGTTATCCCGGTGGATGAACCGTCCAAACAGGATTGGGGCGCGCGCGCCTTTGTCCGCGCGCGGCGGCTGGTCGGGGCGCGGTTCCGGCCGCAGGGCTATGACCCGGCGACCGGACTCGACTGTGTCGGATTGGTGTGGGCGGCCTATGCGGCGGCGGGGCGGCGGCTGGTCCGCCCGCGCGATTATCCGCTGCGCGGCTGGTCGGAGGAGCGGATCGTCGCTGGGCTGAGGTGCGCGGGTTTTGGTCCCGCCGAAGACGCCTCCCAGAGTGGCGACGTGGCGCTGGTGACGCTCGCGGCGGGGCAGTTTCATCTGGTGCTGATGGGTCGCGACCGCTGCGTTCACGCCCATGCCGGGCTGCGGCGGGTCGTCGAATCGCCGCTCGACGCCATGCTGTTGGCGGCGCCGCGCTGGCGGCTGACACAGGAGAATTGAGCGATGGCGACATTAGTGCTGAGCGTGGTCGGCGGGATCGTTGGTGGACCGGTGGGGGCGGCAATTGGCGCCGCATTAGGCCAACAGGTCGATACGGCGATCTTCAAGCCCAAGGGTCGTGAGGGGCCGCGGCTGGCAGACCTGAAGGTGCAGGCTTCGACCTATGGCCAACAGATCCCGCAATTGTTCGGGACGATGCGCGTTGCGGGCAGCGTGATCTGGGCGACCGACCTGATCGAACGGCGGAACAAAAGCGGCGGCGGCAAGGGGCGGCCGTCGGTAACCGAATATAGCTATGCCGTGTCGCTGGCCGTCGCGTTGTCGTCGCGGCCGATCCGCGCGATCCGGCGGATCTGGGCCGACGGCAATCTGCTGCGCGGGGCGAGCGGGACGTTTCAGGAGCGCTGTATCTTTCGCTGGCACGAAGGCGGCGAGGATCAGGCGGTCGATCCGTTGATCGCGTCGGCGATCGGGCCGCCGTCGGCGAGCGGGTTTCGCGGGCTGGCCTATGCGGTGTTCGAGGAACTGGAGCTGGGGGCGTTCGGCAACCGCATCCCTTCGCTGACCTTTGAAGTCGAGGCGGATGCGGGGAGCGTCGATGCAGGGTTGGTCGGGAGCACGCTGCTGGGCGAGGCCGGACGCTGTGTCGGTGAATGGCCGGTTGCAGGCTATGCCGCGTCGGGCGACCGCGCGCGCGACGCGCTCGCCCCGCTGTTCGAGGTTGATGGTGCGCGGGTCGTCAGCGGGTCGGACGGATGGCGGGTGGCGCCGGCGGGGTTGGCGGGGACGCCGCTGGAGCTGGGCGGCTTTCGCGAGGCGCGGCGTACGGAAATGGAGCGCGACGCGATCGAGCGACAGCGCGCACCGCTATCGTCGCTGCCGGGATCGATCCGGCTGCGCCATTATGAACCCGAACGCGATTATCAGTTGGGTCAGCAGAGCAGCGCCGTTGCGGGCGGCGGGGTGCGCGAGGAGCGGATCGACCTGCCCGCGGTGCTGCCGGCGACGTCGGCGCGGGCGCTGGCGCAGCGATTGGCCGCCGCGGCCGCCGACGGGCGCGAGACGTTGATCTGGCAAGCCGATCTGGCCGCGCTGGCGCTGCCAGTCGGGCGGATCGTGACGCTGGCCGATGGTAGTGGGTGGCGGCTGGCCGGGCGCAATGTGCGGGCGACCGACATATTACTAGAGCTCAAGCGACATGAGCCGGTCCCCACCGTTGACCTTCCCGCTGAGCCCGGGGTTCCGGTACGTCCACCCGACTGGCCTGATGCGGCGGGAACGGTGCATCTGTTCGACTTGCCCAATTTGGGCAGCCCGGCAGCCTCGACGGCGCGGATATTGATCGCCGCCGCGGGGAGCAACGATGGCTGGCGCGGCGCCGATTGCTGGTTTGTCCCCGCCGTCGAGGCCGAACCGGTCGCGCTTGGCACGGTGCGACCGGCGGCGGCGCTGGGACATTTGGCGGAACCGCTGGCATCGGGAAGCGAATATCTGATCGATCGGGCGCATGGGTTGACGGTGCGGTTGGTCAATCCGTCCATGACGCTGGAATCGGTCGATGAAGCCGCGCTGCTGGGTGGAGCCAACCGGGCGATGGTCGGCGACGAATTGCTACAGTTCGGCGCTGCGGAAGTCGTCGGCCCTGCGGCATGGCGGCTGTCGCGATTGCTGCGCGGTCGGGCAGGGACTGCGAGCGCGGCGGCGCATACGTCAGGGACTCCATTCGTGCTGCTCGACGATAGCGCGCCGATGCTGTTGCCCGAGGCGCTGGCGATTGCGGCGGAGAGCGGCGGCGCGAGGTTGCAGTGGGCGTCGCGCGGCGGCACGGCATTGACCGAGGTGGCGGTCCCCGCCGCCGGTGCGGCGCTGTCGCCGCTGGCGCCAGTACATGGGCGGCTCTCGCCTGACGGTGCGGGCGGTGTTTTCGTCTCGTGGCGACGGCGTAGCCGCGTCGATACCGGCTGGCGTGATCATGTCGACCTGCCGATCGGTGAGGGTCAGGAGGCGTGGCGGATCACATTGTCGCCGGCGGTTCCCGGCGTTGCGCCGTGGGAGCGCGCGACCCCGGATCTGCATATCGCGGCAGCGATTCTTGCCGCGCTGCCGCCCGGTACGATGATGGCGATTCGTCAGGTCGGTGACTTTTGGCTGTCGCCACCCTTGTCGTTGCCACTGACATAAGAGGATGAAACCATGAGCGAAATTCTGATGACCCCGCGCTTTGCGTTGCCGTTGCTGGCGGTGGCGCAGGCGCAGAAAGAGGTCACGCACAATGAGGCGCTGACGCTGATCGATGCGCTGGTCCACGCCGCGGTTGAAGCCGGGCCGCTGAACGATCCGTCTGCCGATCCGGAGCCGGGCCGATGCTGGCTGGTCGGCGCGACCCCGACGGGTGATTGGGCCGGGCAGACGAACGCGATTGCAATCTGGACCGTCGGCGGCTGGCGATTTATCGCACCGCGCGCCGGGATGACGGTGGTGCGGCTGGCCGATGGGGTCCGGTTGCGATTCGACGAGGGAGAGTGGTCCTGGCCAGCAACCATCGTCGCTCCATCTGGCGGCTCGACAACCGACGTCGAAGCGCGTAGCGCGCTGAGTGCGTTGATCCTGCACCTTGAGGCGCAGGGTCTTCTGATTTCAGGCTGAATTTCCACTCGTTGGATTTAAAAGTGCGACTTTTTGGCAACAGATTGACGATTTGTTCACTTGCACGGAACCAAAGCGGCGAGTAGGACGTCTGCGAGACGTATATCTCAATTTGAAAGGGGAATTACTATGAGGAAGCTTGCCGTAGCTGTGGCGTTAGCCTCCACTGCCCTGGCGTCGCCTGCTTTGGCACGCGACGACTCCTGGTATGTTGGCGTGGGCGCCGGCGTGATGATTGTCGAAGATCTGGATCTCGACATCGGAACTGCCGCCAATGCCGCCGCGATTGACCATCGCAAAGGGTATGATTTCGAAGGCGTCGTGGGTTATGATTTCGGTGGTTTCCGCGCTGAAGTCGAAGTCGGTTTTCGCGAAGCCGACATCAAGTCGGGCCGCTTTGCTGCCCCGGGCATTCCGGGCAATGCTAGTGGTTCGTCGATCACTCAGTTTGTCGGCAATACCGACCTGAACGGTGACACCAACGCGCTGAGCTTCATGGTCAACGGTATGCTCGACTTCGGTGACGACGACGGCCTGCAAGGCTTTGTCGGCGGTGGCGCCGGGGTCGCTCGCGTGTCGGTCGAGCCCGTGTTCGCCGGTCCGTTCCTTGACGATTCGGACACGGGCTTTGCCTGGCAGGCAATCGCTGGCGTTCGTGCGCCGCTGAGCGCCAACTGGGACGTCGGTCTGAAGTATCGCTTCTTCAACGTCGACAACCTCGACCTGGTCGATCAGCGTGGCCGCGACGTTTCGACGCGCTTCCGTTCGCACTCGATCCTCGGTACGCTGACGTACAACTTCGGTGGTGCACCGGAGCCGGTTGTGGCCCCGCCGCCGATCGTGCAGAC
>JAEMRT010000237.1 GCA_016463225.1 Sphingopyxis sp.
GCGTCCCCGAATATCAGATGACCGCACCGGTCTGGATCCGCGGAATCCTCGCCGACGAATATGGCGTCGATCCCGCGAGCGTGACCTATTATACCGGCGGCGAGGAGCAGCCGGGACGCGACGAGAAATTGAAGCTCACCCTGCCCGAGAAATTCAAACTCCAGCCGATCGGCCCCGACCAGACGCTGTCGCGGATGCTGGCCGATGGTGAGATTGACGCGCTCCACACCGCGCGCACGCCCAGCACCTTCTACTCGGAACCCGACAAGGTGCGCCGCCTGTTCACCGATTTCGTTCCCGTCGAACAGGATTATTACCGCCGCACCGGCATCTTCCCGATCATGCACGTCGTCGCGATCCGCCGCGAAATCTATGAAAAGAACCGCTGGATTGCGCGCTCGCTGCAAAAGGCGTTCGAAGCGGCGCAGGCGAAGGTTTATGAAGAATTGCTCGTCACCGCGTCGCTGAAGACGATGCTGCCCTGGCAGATCGCGGCGGTCGAACAGGCGGTGAGCTTGCTCGGGCGCGACTGGTGGCCCTATGGCTTTGGTCCGAATCGCGCGGTGATCGACACATTCCTGCGCTATCATCACGAACAGGGCCTGTCGTCGCGACGGCTGCAACCCGAAGAGCTTTTTGCCGAGGAATGTTTTGAAGCCTTCAAAATCTGAACCGGGTCAGTCCAGCTTTGGCTTTGCGGTCCGCCGTGCCCACCGCGCCTTCGACCGCGCGTTGCAGCGGCGGCTGGCACCGCACGGCATTGCGACGGGCTATTGGTATTATCTGCGTGCGCTGTGGGACGAGGACGGGCTGACGCAAAAGCAATTGTCCGACCGCACCGGGGTCGCCGAAAATACGACGGCGGCGATGATTGCGGCGATGATGAAGGACGGGCTCGTCACGCGCACCCGCGCTGCCGACGACAAGCGCAAATGGCGGATCGCGCTGACCCCGCACGCCATAGCGCTGCGGGCCGAGCTTTTTCCCTATGTCGCCGACGTCAACGGCCGCGCGGCGGCGGGGATCAGTGCAAAGGAGAAGGCGCTGTTCCTTGATGTGATCGAACGAATGACTGGCAATCTGGCGCAGGACGAGACCGGCGACTGAAAAGGGGGCCGGAAAACCGGGGTGGGACAATATCCCCGGTTTTCCGGCAACAGCCTCAGGCAGGCTGGTTGTACATTTCGGTCGGGCCGGGATATTCGCGCCCATCGTCGAGGCCGGGGCCGATTTCGCGGTCCGACAGTGCGTTGACCATCTTGTTCAGTCGCATCACGGTCGCGCGATGCTTGGGATCGTTCGCAAGGTTGACGAGCTCGTTCGGATCGGTGTGAGTGTCGTAAAGCTCGAGGTCGTTGAGCCCGCTCAGCGTCTTCCAGTCCTTTGGCATATGGTGGTGCGCCGGGGCGAAATAGCGCGCGAACTTCCAGCGCCCGTCATGGACGCCGCGATGCAGCCGCCGCTTCGACAGGTCATAGATCTTGCTGTAATCGGGAATGGTCTCGCCCGGCGGGCGCGGTCCGACCGTCCGTTTCGATGCGGGCTCCCACATATGCGCGACGGCATAGTTGAAGAAATGGCCGCGCTTGTCGCGCTCGGTCGGCGTGGCGGGCGACGATAGCAGGCCCGAGACATCGACTCCGGGAAGTCCCGGAAAGCGGCTTGCGGCATCGGCGGCGGAAAGGCCCGCGAGCGACATCAGCGTCGGCGCGATATCGATCGCGCCCATCAGCCCCTTGGTCGTACGCCCGCCCGCGAAATCAGGGTGGGCGATGATCATCGGAATATTGGTTTCCTCGCGATACATCGTCCCGGCCTTCTGGCGCATGCGATGCGCGCCGGCGCGTTCGCCATGGTCGCTCGTGTAAATGATGATCGTATTGTCGATCTGGCCGCTTTCCTTGAGTGCCCAGAGCAGTTGCGCGAGGCGGCGGTCGACGTCGCGCAGGCAGTTGTAATAATAATTGTTGAAGCGATGCCACGAGGCCTCGTCTTCGTGCGGGATCGGGCCATAGAAGAG
>JAEMRT010000169.1 GCA_016463225.1 Sphingopyxis sp.
GCCGCTGGCGCGCGGCTGGCTGCTGGCCTTCAAGCTGCTCGCCGGCACCTGCCTCGCCTTCACCCCCGTCCCCCAGCAGCGCCTTCGCGCCGACGGCTGGACGCCGGAAACGCAGGCCAATTTCATCCGCGCGCTCGAAGCGATGGGATCGGTGGGCAGGGCATCACAGGCCGTCGGAATGGGGCGCCGCTCCGCCTATCGCCTTCGCGAGCGTACGGGTGCCGACAGTTTTGCCTTGGCTTGGGACCGCGCGCTCTCAATGGGTCGTGTCCGCCAGTTCGATTATGCGATGGACCGCGCACTCAACGGCGTCACTACCGTTCGCATCCTGCGCGGTGGTGCGATCGACGTCACCGGCGGCCCGGATATGGATGTCGTGCGCGCCGCGATACGCGAGGATGCTGCGCCGCTTAAAGCCACAAAGGACACAATTTAGATGCGCGCATGCGGGGCTTTTGTGGCTTTAAGCCCAAAAAGAAAGACCCGCCCCCAGGCCCATGTCCCCGGGGGCGGGTCGCGACCCGTTATCTGTTCGGCTGGTCCCGATCAGGCGAGGTCGAAACGGTCGGCGTTCATCACCTTGGTCCAGGCCTTGACGAAATCCTTGACGAACTTCTCTTCATGGCCCGTTTCGGCATAAACTTCGGCCACCGCGCGCAGCTCCGAATTGGAACCGAACACCAGGTCGGCGCGGGTGGCGCGCCAGGTTTCGCCACCGCCCTTGCGATCGGTGGCGACATATTCCTGATCGTCCGACCCGTCGACGGCCTTCCAGACATTGGTCATGTCGAGCAGGTTGACGAAGAAGTCGTTGGTCAGCTGGCCCGACCGCTTGGTGAAATGGCCGTGGCCGCGTTCGCCATGGTTGGCGCCGAGGACGCGCAAGCCCCCGACCAGCACCGTCATTTCGGGTACCGACAGGCCGAGCAGCGATGCGCGGTCGAGCATCATTTCCTCGGTCTTGATCGCCAGCTTCTTCTTGCCCAGATAGTTGCGGAACGCATCGGCTTCGGGCTCCATCACGTCGAAGCTCTCGGCGTCGGTCTGCTCCGCGGTCGCATCGCCGCGGCCGCCGGTGAACGGCACCGCGACGCTGAAGCCCGCATCCTTGATCGCCTTTTCAAGGCCTACAACACCGCCGAGCACGATCGCGTCGGCGATCGACAGATTGCCGCGCAGGCCGTCCAGGGTTTCGATCACCTTCGCCAGCATCGCGGGCTCGTTGACCTCCCAGTCCTTCTGCGGCGCCAGCCGCACACGCGCGCCATTGGCGCCGCCGCGATGGTCCGACTTGCGATAGGTGCTGGCCGACGCCCAGGCGGTCTTGATCAACTGGCTGACGGTCAGGCCGCTTGCCGCAATGGCGGCCTTGACGGCGGCGACATCGGCGTCCGACGGCGTCGTCCCGGCGGGGACCGGATCCTGCCAGATCAGGTCTTCGGCCGGAACTTCAGGACCGAGATAACGGACCTTCGGCCCCATGTCGCGGTGGCACAGCTTGAACCAGGCGCGCGCAAACGCATCCTTGAACGCTTCATGATCGGTGCGGAACTTCTCGCTGATCGCCCGGAATTCGGGGTCCATCTTGAGCGCCATGTCGGCGGTGGTCATCATCGTCGGAACCTTGACGTTCGGATCCCACGCCGCCGGCGCCATGTCCTCCGGCTTCTGGTTGATCGGCTGCCACTGCTGCGCGCCCGCGGGCGAGTGGACGAGCTCATAGTCATAGTCGAGCAGCAGGCGGAAATAATTCTCCGACCATTCGGTCGGGGTGTTGACCCACGACCCTTCGATCCCGCTAGTGACGCTATGCTCGCCAATGCCGCCGCTGTCATGGCTGCTCACCCAGCCAAAGCCCTGCGCCGCCAGATCGCCGCCCGAGGGTGCGTTGCCGAGCAGCGATGCGTCGCCATTGCCGTGCGCCTTGCCAAAGGTGTGGCCGCCTGCGGTCAGCGCGACGGTTTCCTCATGGTTCATCGCCATGCGCTCAAAGGTTTCCTTCATGTCGCGCGCCGACAGCAGCGGATCGGGATTGCCGCCCGGCCCTTCGGGATTGACGTAGATCAGGCCCATCTGGATCGCGGCCAGCGGCCCTTCGATCGCATCCATGCCCTTGTCGGGATCGATGCGGGTCTGAACGCCTTCGTTCACCCACTTGTCTTCGCTACCCCAATAAATGTCGCGCTCGGGCTCGAACACGTCGGCGCGGCCGCCGCCGAAGCCAAACACCGGGCCGCCCATGCTTTCGATCGCGACATTGCCGGTCAGGATGAACAGATCGGCCCAGCTGATCTTGTTGCCGTATTTCTGCTTGATCGGCCACAGCAGGCGGCGCGCCTTGTCGAGATTGCCATTATCGGGCCAGCTGTCGAGCGGCGCGAAGCGCTGCTGCCCGCTATTGGCGCCGCCGCGGCCGTCGGCGGTGCGATAGGTGCCCGCGGCGTGCCACGCCATGCGGATGAAGAAGGGACCATAATGGCCATAGTCCGCCGGCCACCAGGGCTGGCTGTCGGTCATCAAAGCGGTCAGGTCGGCCTTGAGCGCCGCATAGTCGAGCAGCGCGAACGCCTTGGAATAGTCGAAGTCGTCGCCCATCGGATTCGACGGGCCATTGGGGTTGAGGACTTCGGTCGCCAGCATGTCGGGCCACCAATCCTTGTTGGTGCGACCAAGCAGCGAACGCACGCCGCCGGGCTGATGGACGGGGCAGCCGCTGCCGATGGGGGTCTGGTCGTTCATGCAGTCTCTCCTCTTATGGTTTTGAACTGGTGCAGCGGACGGATGACCAGCGCATGACGAGTCGGTGGCGTCATCTGTCCGCTATGAGATGGGCAGGATAGGCCGGTGCTTCCAATCGACCTAACCGAATAAGCTGAATTCAGTGATTGACTGGTCCGATTATAGACAGGCCTTTGGCCGCAGCGATATCGCGTCCATCGCAGAACCGCCACGCCCCGACGAAAGCGCGCAGCGGAGCGGAACATCGCGGCGGCGTGGCGGGTTGTTTGGGTGTCGGCAGCATGACGCCGCCGACAAAAGGAGATGGAAAGTGGCTAACACCCCCAACCAGCCGAACGAAAAGAAACCGCAAGCGGACCGCGACGAAGAACAGCGCCGCAAGCAGCAACAGCAGGATGGCCAGAACCGCCAGCCCGGCAGCGACCAGCGTCCCGACGCCGATCGCGACAACAAACAGCAGCGCTAGTCCAGCGCGCACGAAAATGGGCCGCCCCTCATCTGGGGAGCGGCCCTTTTTCATTCGGACGCTGGCGTGCCTATCAGAAGCTGAATTTGACCGTCCCGCCCCAGGTGCGCGGATCGCCCGGTTGACCGGCAATCAGGCCGACGTTGCCCGGCGCGACCTGAAGTGTCTCGATGTACTTCACATCAAAGGCGTTACGGACCCAGCCGAACACGTCGAAACCATCGGCGCGGAAACCGACGCGGAAGTTGGTCAACGCATAGCCTTTGACATCGGTATAGATCGACGGCGATGCGTTCGAATTCCAGTGCGAGCGATAATTGCCGTCGACACCCAGATAGAGTTGGCCATCCTTCGCCAGCAGCGTGGCCGGAATGTTCGTCTCGGCACCATAGGAGAAGGCCCATTTCGACACACCGGGGAGATCGAAACCGGAAATATCGCACTGCCGCGGGCTGAGCGCGCCCGGTACGCCGGGCTGCGAATAATCGGGTGCGGCGCCGACCGGCTGGAGCGTGCCGCCGGAAAGCTCGGGCGGGCATGGCGCATTGACGAACTTCTTATACTTGGCGTCGGTATAGGCGCCGTTGGCATAGGCCGTGAAACGGTCGCTGGTGCGGATCTTGAAGTCTGCCTCGACGCCTTGCGAAACGACCTTCTCGGCATTGGCGAGATAGCCGCGGACGGTGCCGAACTGACCGCCGTTCACCGTCGCCTGGAAATCCTTGATCTCGGTACGGAAGGCCGCGAGGTTGAACGTCGCCCGGCGATTCCAGAACGATGTTTTGAGACCGACTTCAAAATGATTGACCGACTCAGGCTTCACCGTGCTTGCCGACAGATCGGGCAGGTTGGTCGCGCTGTTGAGCGGTAGGCCGTTCTGATTGATGCCGACCGTCTTGAAGCTCTTGGCGTAGGTCGCATAGGCCAGAATGTCCGGCGTGACTTTATAGTTCACGTTGAGATCGTAGCTGAAGTTCCAGTCGCTGACCGAAGGCGAGGTACTCTGCGGCTGATAGACGCCGCACTGCGCCGCGAGCGGCGTATTGGCCGCCGGCACCGGCGTACAGCTGATGACCTGCCCCGCGCCGTTGGTGACCACGCGCTGGTAAAAGCCATCCTTCTTGTCATAATTGACGCGGATACCCGGCTGGATGGTCAGCTCGGGCGTCAATTTATAGCTGAGCTGGCCATAGAGCGCCGCGCTGGTGCTCTTGAGGAACTGCGTGTTGCTCGCGGTCAGGCCGTTGAGAATTGCGGGGTTGTTTGCACCCTGCGCAGCGGTCAAGCTCCAAAGGCTCGCGTTCGGACCTTGCTGTTCGGTGCCCTGGGTGTCGATCCGCTGTTTGAAGCCGAACAGGCCGACCACGAAGTCGAGCTTGTCGCCCGAATAATTGTAGCGAAATTCCTGGCTATACTGGTCCTGCTGCGACGGGTTTTGCGACCTGGAAACGATCGATGCGCCGGTGAAGTCACGGTCGTTCTCGGGCTTCCAGTCCCAGAAGCGCCACGCGGTGATCGAGGTAAAGGTGCCGGGACCGACGTCCCACTTCACCTTGGCCGAAACGCCGCCGATCTTGTTGCCCGCGTTCAGACTGGCGTCGATGTCAGTCAGGCGGTCATAGACGTTGCGGCTGGGTACCGCGAAGTTCCGCCCGGGATTGGCGGTGTTCAGCGCCGCGATCAACGCATCATACTGGCGGGTGAGCGTGCGCTGCGTCCTGCCCACGCGGACGAAGGCCGTGCCATAGCCTTCAGGATCCTGCTTGCTATAGTCACCCGACAGCGTGATGCTGAGATCCTCGCTGGGTTTGAACAACAGCTGGCCGCGAAGACCCAGATTGTCCTGTTCGTTGATCCAGCGGTCGCTGGTGACATTGAAGAGCGTGCCGCGCCGACTGGTCGCGGCGATGGCGAGGCGAGCGGCAATAGTATCCGTCAGCGGACCGGAGATGGCCGCCTTGGCCTGCCGGTAATTGAGGTTGCCGACGCTGAGCTCTGCCCGGCCCTCGAAATCGAAGGTCGGCTGGTTGGTTGTGATGCTGATCGCGCCGGCGGTGGTGTTCTTGCCGTACAACGTCCCCTGCGGGCCGCGCAGAACCTCGACCTGATCGACATCGAGGAAGTCGAAGGTCGCGGCGGCAACGCGCGAATTATAGACGTCGTCGACGTAGATACCGACGCCCTGCTCGAACCCGTCGCTGGTCAGGCCGTAAGGAACGCCGAGGCCGCGGATGTTGACCGAGGTATTGCGCGGGTTGGTCGTGTAAACCTGCAACGTCGGCGCGAGCTGCTGCAGCTTCACGACGTTGAAATTGCCCGTCGCCTCGATCGAATCGCCCCGGATCACCGAGATCGCGACCGGGACGTCCTGCGCCGTCTCCTGGCGGCGGCGGGCGGTGACGATGATGATGTCGCCGCGGCTGACGTCGTCATCGATTTGCCCCGCGGCGTCCTCGGTAGCGGTCGCGGCTGTCGCGGCGACGGGAATGGCTTCCTCCGTCTTGGCAGCTGATATTTCTTCGGCGGCGGCGGGCGTAGCGCCGAGTGCGAGAAGGAACGAAAGGGTTAGCGACGATGCCTGCACGCGGCGGCGGACAGACGGGTATTTTGCGGTCATGACAATTTCCTGTTGCAAAGAAAGTCACCCCATCCGGTCGTCCGGTCTGCGGCAGTTGAGGGGAGAGTCCCTCTTGGGAGCGATTGAAATCAGTTGGGGTAGCGGTGCCGCTCGGTCACATCGACCTGTACCAGCCGCCCTTCGTGGACGGTCAGCTGGATCGCGCCGAACTTCAGCTTGTCGAGTGCCTCCAGCACCGTCTGAATGGCGCGAGGCACCTGTTCGGAACCGTCTTTGGCGGCCTCCTCGACAGTGCTCATGGTAATTCCTTTCCCTGATGGATTCGCCGCCCAAGCATATGCCAAGTGAATTAGTTGACAATGATTGATTTGCTTTCTGCGCCGAAAGGTTCAGTTGCCGCGCCCAACGGATTCAACGGTGCAACGGGCCGACAGGCTCTCGGTCGCTAGGGATTGCGCGCGAGTCCGACTGCTGGCAAAGGCAACCTCAATGAGCAAAATGAACGAATTGATGGCGCGCGGGACCGAACTGCTCGGCAGCGACTACGCCATCCTGTGCGGCGCGATGAGCTGGGTCTCCGAACGTCATCTGGTCAGCGCGATCAGCAACGCTGGCGGTTTCGGGGTGATCGCGTGCGGCGCGATGACGCCTGCGCTGCTCGATGCCGAAATCGCGGCGACCAAGGCGCTGGCGACCAAACCGTTCGGCGTCAACCTGATCACCATGCACCCGCAATTGTTCGAGCTGATCGATGTCTGCACCAAGCACGACGTCGGCCATGTTGTCCTCGCCGGCGGCCTGCCGCCCAAGGGCAGTCTTGAGGCGATCAAGGCATCGGGCGCCAAGGTCATCTGTTTTGCACCGACGCTGGCGATGGGCAAAAAGCTGATCCGCTCGGGCGTCGACGCGCTGGTGATCGAGGGGATGGAGGCCGGCGGGCATATCGGCCCGGTATCGACCAGCGTGCTGGCGCAGGAAATCCTGCCAACGCTGGCCGATGAAGTCCCGGTGTTTGTCGCGGGCGGTATCGGCCGCGGCGAGGCGATCGCTGCCTATCTGGAAATGGGCGCCTCGGGCGTCCAGCTTGGTACGCGCTTCGTCTGCGCGACGGAAAGCATCGCGCACCCCAATTTCAAGAAAGCCTTTATGCGCGCCTCGGCGCGCGAAGCGGTCGCGAGCGTCCAGATTGACCCGCGCCTGCCGGTGATCCCGGTCCGCGCGCTCAAGAACGCCGGCACCGAGGCGTTCACCGCCAAGCAGCGCGAAGTCGCCAACAAGCTCGACCAGGGCGAGGTTGACATGATGCAGGCGCAGCTGGAAATCGAACATTATTGGGCTGGCGCGCTGCGCCGCGCAGTGATCGACGGCGACGTCGAAAATGGTTCGTTAATGGCAGGGCAATCTGTCGGTATGGTATCCGAAGAAGAGAGCGTAGCCGATATCATCGCAACTTTGGTGCAACAGGCCGACGCCGCATTGCACGCTCGGGGTTGATGCCGCATGATATTGCGGCTGGGGAGAAGATCATGAATTTGTCGCGCAAGATCATCGTGGCCGGACTGCTGGCGAGCGTTGCCGCTTGTACCAAAGCGCCCCCACCCCCGCC
>JAEMRT010000170.1 GCA_016463225.1 Sphingopyxis sp.
CCCCCCCCCCCCCCCCCGCCGAAGGCGGCGCTCTGCCTCGGCTCGCTAGCGCTCGCACCCACCCCTAGCCCCTCCCTAGAAGGGAGGGGGATGTCTCAAATCGACCCCTAACCAACCCTCACCCCCCAAATTTCGCATCCGCCGGCACCACCGCCCAATTCTTTTCCGCCGCCGCGATATACCCCGCGCGGTCCAGATCCCACTTCGCCTTCACCTCCTGGTTGAAGTTCAGGTACAGCTTGCCGTCGACAATCGCATAAGCCAGCGGATCGCCCGGCGCGAGATAGCCGCGCGACATCGCCCACGCGCAGTGCCCGCCATAGCGCGGCATGAACGCTGCAGGCGCCGCGGCAAAGCGCGCCGCATGCTCGGCGCTCGCGAAATGATAGACGGCGCCGTCATGCTCGACTTCATGGTCGGGGCTGCCCTTCACCGGCGTACCGTCACCCTCGAAATAGCTGACCGCATCATAACCGCTGACCGCGATATTGCCGCCCTCGATCCCGACATAGACCGGCGCGGCATAGGCGTGCGGGATAAAGGCAGTCAGCGACAGCGGCGCGACCACAGCCGCCAGCAGGATGAACAGGGCTTGGTTTTTCACGATCAATCTCCATCTGGGTCAAACGGCCCGATGCCAAAGCCCATCACCCCCCATTCGCGACCAACACGCAAAGGGTTACGCGGGCAGGTTCGGCTTAGGTTCATCTGCGCGCGCCATTCTGCGCCGCAGGGAAACGGGGTCTGGGAACGCGATCTGTGACGATGAACAAAGCCGGCCTTCTCCTCCCCCTGTTCGCCGCGCTCGTTTTCGCGGCGCCCGCCACTGCGCAAGACGAAAGCCTCGCGCAATCCGCGCAGCCGCCGCAGCGCACCTCGGTCCTCTACACGTTCGGCAACGATCCCTGCCCCGAACCGGTCGGCGACGAGATCATCGTCTGCGCCCAGCAGCCCGAATCCGAGCGCTATCGCGTCCCCAAGGAACTGCGCGAAGAACTAAAAGAGGACGTCGCCGTCGGCGGCGGCAGCTGGGCCTCGCAGGTTGAGGGCTATGACAATATCGCCCGCGCCACGCGCCCGAACAGCTGCTCGCCGGTCGGCAGTTACGGCTTCACCGGCTGCGCCTCCGCCGCGCTGCGCCAATGGTTCGAGGCGCGCCGCGCGCGCTGACGGAACCGCGGCTCGAAACGTTGCGTTTCCTGTCGGCTGATTGACGCCGCCCCTTTCCCGCGGCTAGCCTGATCGCCCCCAACAGGAGTTTCCCTTCATGCGCCGTATCGCTCCCCTCGCCGCCCTCGCCCTCGCTATCGTCGCGGTTCCCGTCGTCATCGCCCAGAACGCGCCCACCACCCCCGGTGCGCCCGACAAGACGCGCGTCGCAGCGGGCACCTATGCCGCCGACGCGGGGCACACGATGGTCGTGTGGGAAGTCGATCATTTCGGTTTCAGCAAATATAGCGGCATGTTCGGCGATGTGACCGGCACCCTCGTCATCGACCCCGCCAATCCCGCCGCGTCAAAGGTCGACGTGACGATCCCGGTCGCCAAGGTGACCACCGCGAGCAGCGGCCTGACCGGCCACCTGCTCCGCGCGGGCAAGGACGGCGGCAAGCCCGATTTCTTCGGCGCCGCCCCCGCCGACGCCAAATTCGTGTCGACCAGCGTCGTCCTCGACGACGACGGCGACGAAGCCAGGGTCACCGGCAAGCTGACGCTGAACGGCGTCACCAAGCCGGTCACTCTCGACGTCGATTTCCACGGTGCCGGGACCAATCCCTATAACAAGAAAGCAACCATCGGTTTCGAAGCCGAGGGCAAAATCCGCCGCAGCGATTTCGGCATCGCTTACGGCATCCCCGCGGTCAGTGACGAGGTCGAACTCGAAATCCACGCCGCGTTCGAAAAACAGTAAGCGCGGGGTAACCGCACCCCAATCTGTCACACGCACCGCGTAAAAGCCGGGGCGGGATCTCACCGGTCCCGCCCCCTTTTGCGAGGAGCCCGTGTGATGAGCGAACTGGTACGCGAAATTGTCGACGTGAACGCCTTCATCGGCGGCGACGAGGAACATCCGCTGCTGACCGTCGAGGCCGAGGGTCTCACCCCCACCGCGGGCTGGGCCAATGTCCGGCTCGACCCGCATGTTTACAGCACCCCGCCCGAGGACGGCGTCCAGGACTTCGACCTCGTCGGCGACCGCCCCGCAGGCAACGATGAAGGCGCGCTCACCCAGATCGAGGCCGCATGGGAAGGTCCGCTTCCCGACTGGCTGATCGCGGTGCGCGTCCACGCGATCGACAATATGATCGAGGACGAGATTTTCGAGCCGTGGGACGAGGACGACGCGGAGAGCGAAGCCGCCTGACGCTCGCCCCGCCGCGAGTTTCCCAGTCCCCTGCCTGCGCCGGACCGCGACCCCCTCGCGGTCCGGCGCCATTTTCCGGTTCATCGCCCAGCCAGCAAGTCAGGTTTATCCTCCCCCCAATCAAAGGGAGGACCATCATGCGTATCCTGCTGCTCACCGCCGCGCTCATCGCCGCCCCCGCGCTCGGCCAAGCCAACCCGCAAATCGACTATCCCGCCTTCCAGACGCTCACCGCCAGCGTCGCGCCGCAGCGCGCCAGCCGCCTGCTCGCCTTCGACGCCTTCAAGGCCGAAGCCGCCAAGCCCGACGTCCTCCTCCTCGACGCGCGCTCGGCCGACGCCTTTCAGCGCGGCCATATCAAGGGCGCAGTCAACCTGCCGCTCACCGATTTTACCGCAGACAGCCTCGCCGCGGTGATCGGCGCCAATCCCGACCGGCCTATCCTCATCTATTGCAACAATAATTTCCGCAACGACGCCGCGCCGGTGCGGATGAAGGCGGCGCCGCTCGCGCTCAATATCCAGACCTTCATCAACCTCGTCGGTTACGGCTATCCCAATGTGTACGAGCTCGCCGATGTCGTCGATTTCAATGATCCGCACGTGGAGTGGGTGAGAGGCTGACCCTTATTGCCGTCATCCCGGCGAAGGCCGGGATCTCGCCGGTGCGCCATTACGCGAGGGTGAGATCCCGGCCTTCGCCGGGATGACGAAAACTGGCACCCCACGCAATTTTCCCACTCCCCCCTTGCCAAGCGCGACATTTTGCATCACTAGGGCGGCCATGCGCGGCAACGCCCTTCTTCTTCTGCGACTTACACGCCCTTGGGCGTGACACTGGCTGCGCGTTAGTCGCGGCCACCCGCTCAAGGGTCCGATCGACATATTCGCAACCGACCAGCAGAAGACCAAAATCATGACCATGCTCCGCGACCCTTCGGTCAAGTACAGCGCCTTTCCGCAAGTGCCGCTCGCGCACCGCGAATGGCCCACCCGCGTCACCACCGCCGCGCCGATCTGGCTGTCCACCGACATGCGCGACGGCAATCAGGCGCTGATCGACCCGATGGACGCCGAAAAGAAAGCCCGCTTCTTCGACCTCCTCTGCCGCATCGGCCTCAAAGAAATCGAGGTCGGCTTCCCCAGCGCCGGCGCGACCGAGTTCGACTTCATCTCGGGCCTCGTCCAGCACGGCCGCATCCCCGACGACGTCACCCCGCAGGTGCTGACCCAAAGCCGCGCCGACCTCATCCGCACCAGCTTCGACAGCCTCGCCGGCGCCAAGACCGCGATCGTCCACGTCTATAACGCGGTCAGCCCCGCGTGGCGCCGCATCGTGTTCGGCATGGAGATGCCCGAGATCAAGGCGATCGCGATCGAGGGCGCCAAGCAATTGCGCGACAATGCCGCGCGCCTCCCCGGCACCGACTGGCGGTTCCAGTACAGCCCCGAAACCTTCTCGACCGCCGAACTCGATTTCAGCATCGAATGCTGCGCCGCGGTGATGGATATCCTCCAGCCGACCACCGACAAGCCGATCATCCTCAACCTGCCCGCCACGGTCGAGGCGTCGACCGCGAACATCTACGCCGACCAGATCGAGTATTTCTGCAAGAACCTGCCGGGCCGTGACAAGGCGATCATCTCGCTCCACACCCACAACGACCGCGGCACCGGCGTCGCCGCCGCCGAGCTCGGCCTGCTCGCCGGCGCCGACCGCGTCGAGGGCTGCCTGTTCGGCAATGGCGAGCGCACCGGCAACACCTGCCTCGTCACCATCGCGCTGAATATGTACACGCAGGGGGTCGACCCCGGGCTCGACTTTTCGAACATCGACGAAGTCATCGCGACGGTCGAATATTGCAACCAGCTCCCCGTCCACCCGCGCCACCCCTATGGCGGCGAGCTGGTCTATACCGCCTTTTCGGGCAGCCATCAGGACGCGATCAAGAAAGGCTTTGCCGCGCGCGAACGTCAGAATGACGAACGCTGGGAAGTCCCTTATCTGCCCATCGACCCCGCCGACCTCGGCCGCAGTTATGAAGCGGTGATCCGCGTCAACAGCCAGTCGGGCAAGGGCGGCGTCGCCTGGGTGCTCGAACAGGACAAGGGACTGAAACTGCCCAAGAAAATGCAGGCGAGCTTCAGCCATGTCGTGCAGGCGCTGGCCGATGAGACCAGCCGCGAGCTGACCGCCGATGACATCTGGGGCGCGTTCGAAACCGCCTATCTCAAGGTCGAGGACAAGCGCTTCCAGCTCGTCGACTGGTCCGAAAGCCATGCCGGAGCCGACCGCATCTTTGCCGGCAAGCTCACCATCGACGGCGCCCCGCGCAGCGTCAGCGGCCGCGGCAACGGCCTGATGAGCAGCGTCATCGCCGCGCTCGCCGAATCCGGCGGCCCGGTCATGGACATCGTCGATTACAGCGAGCATGCGATCGGCCAGGGCAGCACCGCGCAAGCCGCCGCCTATGTCGAATGCCGCACCCCCGACGGCAAAAGCGTCTTCGGCTGCGGCCTCGACACCGACGTCGCGACCGCCAGCGTGCGCGCGATCCTGAGCGCCGCCAACGGCGCCTGACGACGCAATGACGCTCAGCCACCGCCTCGCGCAGCCGTCGGACCTCGACGCGCTGCGCGCGGTGATGGCGCTCGCGATCGCCGAATTGCAAAAGGGCTTCCTCGACGACGCGCAGATCGCCGCCAGCCACGCCGTCATGGGCCTCGATACCCAGCTGATCGCCGACGGCACCTATTTCGTGATCGAGGCGGAGGGTCAGATCGCGGGCTGCGGCGGCTGGTCGCACCGCGCGACGCTCTACGGCGGCGACCACAGCGCCGCGCTGCGCGACCCCGCCCCGCTCAACCCCGCCACCGACGCCGCGCGCATCCGCGCCATGTACACGCACCCCGCCTTCGCAAGGCAGGGCGTTGGCCGCATGGTGATGGCGCTCTGCGAAGCCGCCGCGCAGCAGGCCGGCTTCACCCGCACCGAGCTGATGGCCACCCTATCCGGCGAACCCCTCTACCGCGCCTGCGGCTACACCCCGATCGAGTATGTCGAAGCGCCGGGTCCGAATGGTGCGAGCGTGCCGCTCATTCGCATGGGGAAACAGCTGGGTAGCTAACCCAATCCTCCCTGTGGCGAAGCCATCGGGAGGGGGACCGCTCGCGCAGCGAGTGGTAGAGGGGCAACGACGGTGAGTTTTGCAGCACGGCGTTCAGCAATAGCCGAGTTTGAGTGCTTGTCAGAATTGAGAAATCTAGGTCGGTATGCAAACCGCCGATGATTTTTCATCGGCGGTTTGCACGAGGCTAAATCAACGAAATTCTTTTGGAGCGGTGTACAATTAGTGCCTTTTCAAATTCACCAACTGCAAATTCGTGGCTAGCCTGATTTTTTGCCAGTTTTTGTGGATCGAAACGCGCCATGTCTAGCACGAGGCGATAAGCTCCCGCGATATCCCCGAGGTATCGGTCGAGGAAATCAACCGGATTTGCGCCCCAAACCACGCGGTCGCCATCAATCTCCATGAGCCCTTTGAGGCCATATACCAAAGGCATGATCAGGCCGTCAGGATACCGATAATTCACAGGAGTGTTGAGATAATGGGTCATCGGTTGCGTGACGACAAACGCACTCTTGTCCTTTGCCGCTTCACGCCGAGCAGGGTTATACATTTTGACAATCGGGTTCGCACCAAAGCGATAAGTGTTGGAATTGTATGCTTCAGGGAAATCGGCATAAATCTTATCATAAAGCTTCGGCAGATCCGCGAGAATATCAAAGCAACTCGCGACCGTATCGTTGATCAATTCATGGGTCGGGCCATCGCGCGCTTCCGAGACGCTGGGATGAAACATCAGCTTGTCAAACTGCTTTGAACATTCCCCTTTGTTGCGATAAATATTCTGTGGCGTCACGCTAATATCCAACGGCAACAGCTTTGCCTCATTAGCTCGATTAAGCGGAATCCACGCCAAGGCTAAAAGATCACGAACTTTGACCGGGCGAGCTTCGTTACTTTCCCATTCGTTGCTCTTCCATTCAACACGGGCGGCGATCACTGGATCCAATCGTTCGCGGATTTCGGTATAGAAACCCAATTTGTTTGACTTGGTTTCTTGTGTCAGCTGAGCGTTGTTATTTCGAGCCGCGCAGATGTCCAAAACTGACATTTCAAACTGCTGAACGGCTCGCACGTCTTCAGGATCTGAAGGAACGAGCAATTCGACGGGGACGAGAAAATCGAACTGCTCCTTTACCTGCTCCAGCTCCGAACGACGCTCTTCCCACAGCTCTTTCATGTCTTCCCAGAGCGAAATCCGGTTGATCTCCCGTTCGTCAGCCACTGCCGACAGCATATGGATGCCGATAGCCAACATATTATGGCCGCCATCAAGGATGCCCTCGGACTCAGGATTATCAAAAACCAGCTCGAAACGATTTCGCTGAAGAGCCTCGTAACCGGCGGTGCCAATCAAGATGCCTTTGGATTTGAATGGAAAGAGCTCAGGAGTCGTATCCAACGAGTCCAAGATTCCGTCGGTCACGCTACCCGTCTTGGCCGCTCGGGGGTTCGCCTCAAGAGAGACGTGATCAAACAGCGCATAAAGATCACGCCCACGGACGAAGCCCGTGTAGCGTTTGATCCCGGCGATCGAATTCTCGCCAGAATCTGAACTAAGGCGGCCCTCATCTCTCGAACTCGGCTGTTCAGCCACGAGAGCAAAGCGGATGATAAGTTTGGATCGTTCAGTCATTTTCAGTCCTTCATTTGAAGAGACTGATTTCGACTATCGGGCACAACTAGGTACCATCTTGTCGGAAAACCGACCAGTTTGCCACTTTGCAGCGACCGATAACCGAAACCATCTCAGGCTTCATTTCAGCTTCTATCCAGAAGCCCGACGAAGTTGCGGGACCGCAGCGATTTTGTCAATCCACCCAATACCGATAAAATCTCTTTCCTACATTTAACCTATATGGTTCACTCCTTCGGTTTCCCCAACCGAAA
>JAEMRT010000171.1:0-594 GCA_016463225.1 Sphingopyxis sp.
CGCTTCCGACCCCGCGATTCCAGCCGGCACCGCCATGGTCCGGCTGACCGTCCGCGAGGCCCTCCGCGACGCGATGGCCGAGGAAATGCGCGCCGACGACCGCGTGTTCGTGATGGGCGAGGAAGTCGCCGAATATCAGGGCGCGTACAAGGTGACCCAGGGTCTGCTCGACGAATTCGGCGCGCGCCGCGTCATCGACACCCCGATCACCGAATATGGCTTTGCCGGGCTCGGCGCGGGAGCGGCGATGGGCGGGCTGAAGCCGGTCATCGAATTCATGACTTTCAACTTCGCGATGCAGGCGATCGACCACATCATCAACTCGGCGGCCAAGACCAACTATATGTCGGGCGGCCAGATGCGCTGTCCAATCGTGTTCCGCGGCCCGAACGGCGCCGCATCGCGCGTCGGCGCGCAGCACAGCCAGAATTTCGCGCCCTGGTATGCAAGCGTCCCCGGCCTGATCGTCATCGCACCCTATGACGCCGCTGATGCCAAGGGGCTGATGAAGGCCGCGATCCGCACCGAAGATCCGGTTGTCTTTCTCGAAAACGAGCTGCTCTACGGTCGCAGCTTCGACGTTCCCGATGTCGC
>JAEMRT010000171.1:604-7263 GCA_016463225.1 Sphingopyxis sp.
GTCGCCGATTTTGTCCTGCCAATCGGCAAGGCGCGCATTATGCGCGCCGGCAGCGATGTCACGATCGTCAGCTATTCGATCGGCGTCGGGCTCGCGCTCGAAGCCGCCGACCAGCTGGCGGGCGAGGGGATCGACGCCGAGGTCATCGACCTGCGCACGCTGCGCCCGCTCGACACCGCGACGGTGCTGGCGAGCCTCAAAAAGACCAACCATCTCGTCGTCGTCGAGGAAGGCTGGCCGACCTGTTCGATCGCCAGCGAACTGGCGATGGTCGCGATGGAGCAGGGCTTCGACGATCTCGACGCGCCGGTGATCCGCGTGTGCAACGAAGATGTGCCGCTGCCTTATGCTGCGAACCTCGAGAAAGCGGCGCTGGTCGACGTGCCGCGTGTCGTGGCGGCGGTGAAGGCGGTTCGTAATCGCTAGCACGTCGCCCCCGCGCAGGCGGGGGCCGTCGTCGGCCTTTCGCTTCGATGCCGAGTGAACCGCCAGCGGCCCCCGCCTTCGCGGGGGCGACGGATGAGTTCGCCGCTTACCCCGACGCCCGCGATCCGCGCATCATGGTCGCCGTGCCGCGCGAACGGCGCGCGGTCATCGCGGCGCTGTGGGCGTTCGCCGATCGGCTGACCCGGCTCCTGATCGACGCGCGCGAACCGCTGATCGGCCAGATCAAGCTTGCATGGTGGCGCGACATGGCGGCGATGCTGGCGGGCGATCCCGAGGGCTTGCCCAAAGGCGAACCCTTGCTCGCCGAACTGACCGCGACATGGGCCGGGCAGGACGGGCTCGATACGCTCGTCGATGCGGGCGAGGCGATGCTGCTGGCTGAGGATGCCGCCGACCGCCGCGCCGCTGCGGCAGATTTCGGCGCGCATCTTTTTGCGTTGTCGGGCGGCGATGCGGATGGTGGACGGCGATGGGGCTTGTTGTGGGGGGCTAGCGTTCAGGCGGAGGGGCAGGAGGCGCGCGAGTTGCTCGCCGCCGCGCGCGATTGTGCGCCGCCGCCGCGCAGCATTTTTGCAGCAAACCGCGCGCTGCTGATGCTCGACCGCTGGGCTGGCGCCATCGCCCAAAACGACGGCGAACGGCGCTGGCGCAGCGAGGGATTGCTGCTGCTTCGTCTCGGCCTGATCGGCCGCTGACGATAAAAACACGCCGGGGGTGGAAATGCGCCGCCCGAACATCTATCTTGTCCGGTACATAATAGGGTCGCAGGGGACAGTATATGTTCAACGGGCTGATCGCCTATCTCGATTCGATCAAGGCGCGCGACCCCGCGCCGCGGTCGCGCTGGGAAATTCTACTCTACCCGGGACTGGTCGCGGTGGGCATGCACCGCATCGCGCACTGGCTGTTCGAGGCGCGATTGTTTTTCCTCGCGCGCTTCGTCAATCATCTGGCGCGCTGGATGACCGCGATCGACATTCATCCCGGCGCCAAAATCGGCCGTCACCTGTTCATCGACCATGGCTTTACCGTTATTGGCGAAACCGCCGAGATCGGCGACAATGTCACCATCTATCAGTGCGTGACGCTGGGCGGGACTGATCCCGCCAACGGCATCGCGGGCAAGCGCCACCCGACGCTGGCCGACGATGTCATCGTCGGATCGGGCGCGCAGATATTGGGACCGATCACCGTCAACCCGCGCGCGCGCATCGGCGCCAATGCGGTGGTGACCAAGGATGTGCCCGAAGGCGCGGTGATGGTCGGCATTCCGGCGCGCTCGACCCTTGTCGATGCCGCCGAATATGCGCGCGAATTCGTGCCCTATGGCACGTGCAACGAGACGTTTGACCCCGCGACGCAAAAGGTCGAATTGCTCCAGTGCCAGCTCGAACAGATGCAGAAACAGCTCGCCCAGCTGATCGCCGAACGCGACGCCGCGGGTGAAGAAGAAGCGCCGCGGCGCAAGGGGAGCCGGAAAAGCGCCTGATGGGAACCGTCACGCCTCTGCCGTTCCATATTCGAACGGTACCGCAGCAGACCGGTTTCGAGCGCCCCGAGTTGATGCGCATTCTTGATCTCTATGGCCGCATGGTCGCGGCGGGCCATTGGCGCGACTATGCGATGGATTTTCACCGCGACGCCGCGATCTTCTCGGCCTTTCGCCGCGCCGCCGAGCGCCCCGAGTATCGCATTGAAAAACGCCCCGCCTTGCGAAGCAGGCAAGGCATGTGGGCCTTGGTCTCCGAAGCCGGGGCGATTTTGAAGCGCGGGGACGAGCTCGCGAACGTGCTCGCCCCCGTCGAACGCAAGCTTATGAAGCTGGTTGGAGACTGACCGACCGCGTCGTCGCGGGCAGCTGGTTCGCCAGATTGTCGGGCAACAGGCCCACCACGACCGCGCGGGCATTCTGCCAGAAGGCCGAGAGCAGCAGCAACGCCGAACCGATCACGAACGCGGTCAGCGCGACGTTGAGTTCGACCGCGCCGAATTCGCGGAACAACTGGGTTAGCGCGAACAGCACATAGGCGAGGGCGGACACGAGCAAGGCGCGGCGGTCGATCGCCAGCGCGATCAGCCCGAACAGCACATAGATGGCGACCACCATCACCGCGGCGCCGCTGCTGATATTATTGCCCTCGGTGACGCCGAGCAGGTGGAAGATCGGATGCGCGATCATTGGCGCTGCGAGGAGGTGGAGCCAGAAGGCAACGTCGCTGCGCCGCGTCTGGCGCACCCGGTCACTGCGGTCCCACCACATGGCAAGGGCAAACACGCCGATACCCGCGGTCAGCACCAGCGACATCACCAGCGCGTCGGGGCGTTCAGGCATACCGGTGATCGACAGCACCAGCGCCACCGCGGTTGCGGCCAGCGCGGCGGTGCCGGCGGCGACGGTGATCGGCACCATGAAGCGGCGCCAGTGCGCCCAGGTCGCTGCAGCGGTGACCAGCGCCATCGCTCCGATCAGGATCGCGCCGACCGTATGGCCGGGGTCGTTGCCGAAAATCGCCTCGCCATGTTCGACGAGGAAGCCGACCATGGTCGCGAACACCCCGCCCGAAAAGGCGAGCACCAACACGATGCTGGGCAGCGCCATGCGGCGTTTGCGGGTGAAATATTCGGCCAGGAACCACGCCGACAGGGCGACGAACGCGCCGCCGAGCGCGGTGTGGATCGACTGGCCGATCCACGCGACCGCGACGAGCAGGATGACCGCCGCGATGCTCACAAAAATATCGTTGAAACCGGTGATCAGGCGGAAGGATTCCTCATCCGCACCGGGGGTGGAACGGACCGACGCGATGTGTGACCGGAATGCCGTGGCGGCCTCCGGTGTCAAAACTTTCGCATCGACCGCAGCTTGCAGGTCGCTTTCACTATACATCGGGGTCGTCCTTGTTAGACCGATCCCCTTGCCCCGCGCCGCTTGTAGCACGGGTGTATTAGTGATGCAATACGATAAATCAGGCGAAGATTTGCGCCGAGGTCAGCCGCTCGCCTTGCGCGCGCGTGATGCGGTCGACGATCCGCCAAGCGAGCGGATAGAGCGCGAGAGACAGCGCCGAAGAAAATGTTTCGGCTTCCAGCGCGGTTCGTGCATCGGCGGCATTGGCGGGGTCGAGGCCGAGGCGGAAAGCGAAATAGGAGGCAATGCCGGTGAGAACCCAAAGGCCCCACCAGTAAACGAGCAAGGGCTCGCCGCGATCAAGGTCGCGTCCGCCGCTGTGGCTCGCGTTCCAGATCTGGCGCATCGCATCAAAGGGTTTGTACAGATTGGCGATGGGTACCAAATGCCACCCGACCGCCCAGCCCGGGGTATAGCGAAACCCCGGCACCACTGCCGCATCCACATTGGCCGCGGCGCGATATATCCACATGCCGAAGACAACATAGGTGGCGACGAGCAACAGCCAGTTGGCGAGCAGGACGCCAGCGTACAGGCCGTCGGGGCTGGTCAGATCGCCGGCATTGTCGAGACTGATCCAGCCCTGCAGTTCGCCAATCTCGCCGATCAGCATCAGGACGACTAACGCCAGACCTCCGACCAGCATCGCTTTGACGATCTTCGCCCGCCGTTGCAGCAGGTCGATTCCGTCGCCGAGAGTCATCTCCGCCATGTCATTTTCCCCGCATTGAACGGCCGCCCCGGCGGTCCCATGCGGGGAATGTGTATCAGCCTCACCCCAGCGCCATCAACGCCTTCATGACATTCATCGACTGCTCGCTGCCCGACTGCGGGACGATCTCGCCCTGACGGTCGATGATCTTCTCCCACGCCGCAGCGACGCCCTCGGGGGTGCGGTCACCCTCAGCCAGCGCAACACCTGGGGTCATGGTGACATAGGCCGCATGATAAGCACCCGCACCCGCACCGATGATCATGTTCGTCGGCGCATCCTCGCTCACCAGATAAAGTGCGGCAGGGACAACATTCTCGGGCGTGAACTTCTCGAATAATTCGGCGGGGAAAATATCCTCGGTCATGCGGGTGCCCGCAACCGGTGCGATCGTGTTGCAGCGGATATTATATTTCGCGCCCTCAAGGTGCAGCGTCTTGGTCAAGCCCGCAAGACCCAGCTTCGCCGCGCCATAATTGGCCTGCCCGAAATTGCCATAAAGGCCGGTCGACGATGCGGTCATCAGGATGCGGCCATAGGCCTGCTCGCGCATCATATCCCAGCACGCCTTGGTGACGTTGGCGCTGCCGCTGACATGCACCTTCAGCACCAGATCGAAATCGGCGGGCTCCATCTTGGCAAAGCTTTTGTCGCGCAGGATACCGGCGTTGTTGATCAGGACGTGGACACCGCCCCATGCTTCCTTCGCCTTGGCGACCATTTCGACCATCTGGTCATATTCGGTAACGCTGCCGCCGTTCGACATGGCGGTGCCGCCGAACGCCTTGATTTCCTCGACCACCTGTAGCGCCGCGTCCGAATGGCCGGTGCCATCGCGCGATCCGCCCAGATCGTTCACCACCACCTTGGCGCCGCGGCGCGCGAGTTCGAGCGCATAGGCGCGGCCGAGGCCGCCGCCGGCGCCGGTGACAATGGCAACACGCCCGTCAAACTTGATCGTCATGATGGTCTCCCGGATGGGGCCGCCCAAGAAAGGTTGCCCGAAAAAACTGAGATGTCCTTAGCCGTTCACGCTTTGCAGGCAAGAGGGTGGAGAGCGGTCGGAAAAAATGTCGAGTGCAATAGAAATGTCATCTTGATGACGCGCAACTGTCATCTATCGGTCATAACAGCGCCCCCAGATTGTCACCTTTCGCAACGGAGCAAATCCCTCATGCGCCACGCCCTCACCGCCGCCCTGCTGGCGACGTCGATGTTCTGCCTGCCCACCGCCGCGCGCGCGCAGGCGATGACGTCGGAGGAGGCGGCCGCGCTGCGCGCCGAGCTGGCGGCGCTGAAGGCACAGGTGCAGACGCTCGAAACGCGGCTCGATGCCGCGACCGCGCAGCCGGCGCCTGCGCCGACCCCCGTGCCGCCATCGGTGACCGCGAAGCCCGCGACCGAGATCAGCTGGAAGGGCGCCCCCGAATTCAGGACCGCCGACGGCTGGAGCTTCAAGCCGCGCGGCCGCGTCCAGCTCGACATCGCCGGGGTCGATACGCCTGCCGGGGTGACCGGGGTGCGCGGCGGTACCGTCACCGAGTTTCGCCGCGTCTATCTGGGCATCGACGGCAAGATCCCGGGCGGAGTTTCCTACCGCGTCGAGGCTGACATCGCGAACAGCGAGGTCGAGCTGACCGACATCTATATGAGCTATGGTACGGGGCCGCTGACGGTGACCGCAGGACAGATCAAGCCCTTCTGGGGGCTCGACGACATGACGAGCGACCTGTTCACCAGCTTCATGGAGCGCGCTGCGTTCGTCCAGGCGTTCGGGTTCGAACGCCGCGTCGGCCTGTCGGCGCAATATAAGGGCAAGGCGCTGCTGCTGCAGGGCGGGGTGTTCGGCGACAACGCCCGCGACCTGCTCAGCGACAGCAACCACAGCATGAGCATCGACGGGCGCGCGGTGTGGATGCCAAAACTCGGCAACACCCAGCTGCACCTTGGCGCCTCGGGCCATTGGCGCGACCCCAATGACCCCGCCGCAACGGTCCGCTACCGCGCGCGGCCGTTCGTCCACACCACCGATGTCCGCCTTGTCGATACCGGGTTGCTCGACGTTGCGAGCGAACGCGGCGTCGGCGTCGAGGGCGCGCTGCTCGCCGGACCGTTCCATGCCGCGGGTGAAGCCTATTGGCAGACGCTGAAGCGCAGCGGGGCCGCCGACCCGACCTTCTTCGGCGGCTATGCCGAGGTCGGCATGGTGCTGACCGGCGGCGACGCGCGCGGGTACAAGGACGGGGGCTTCGACCGGCTGAAACCGTCGAAGCCGATCACCGCCGGTGGCATCGGCGCGATCGAAGTCAACGCGCGCTACGACCATCTCGACCTCAGCGACGGCGCGATCGTCGGCGGGCGGCAACAGGCGGCGCTGATCGGGCTGGTGTGGGCGCCGATCGATTACATCCGCATCACCGCCAATTACGGCAAGCTGTGGATCGACAACGCCCGCATCGCGACCGCGACGGGGGATCGCAGCTATAAGGCCGACACCTTCGGGCTACGCACGCAGGTTGACTTCTGAGGCCGCCCACGGCGGCTTTGCGTTGGTGGGTTCAACTGGTCATCGCAACACTTTAGTCTTTCAGG
>JAEMRT010000172.1 GCA_016463225.1 Sphingopyxis sp.
TATTTTATATCGTACGAATATTTTATTTAAAAAAAATAGAATATATTATAGATGCGCATCTTTGGAGCTGAGAATGTCTGACATAAGCATTGAAGTTTTGGATGGCGTGATTTTTGGATGGATAAAAAAATCAGATCACTCAGAAAAAACACTCAGGCTTAAGGTGGAAATTGGAGGTGAATTTGATGGATTCGTTACCGCAATGCGAACGGACCCCGACCGTGTGGAACATTTTTACTTTAAGTATGAAGGTCAAAATCCCCAAGATTTAGAATCTCGCAATAATATATATTCGATTGATGACATAAAAATAATACCGGCAAGCGATGTTTTGGAAAACATCGAAATTGTACCAGAGCATATATTTGCTACTGATGACGCGCCGAGTGATAATTTGCTCGATGAAAATATTATAGTGAATGAGATGTCTTCCGATCAGGATCGTGGGGACAATCCGCCCTTGGATACAGAACACGGCTTGGGCGATGCATTTTTAGCATCGGTGGCGGACAGTTCAAATGGATCGATCGTTGGTTTCGTCGAGACAGTCTATCCCAAAATGATTGTCGGTTGGGCGCGGGATCTGGCAGCGCCTCAAGATCCTCTGACGATCACGGTGTATCAGGGCGACCTGCTCATCGCGGAAGGGATTGCAGATAAAGCCCGGACGGACATCCAGGATGAGGATGGCCAAGTTTCTTGCTGCGGGTTCGAGATTGCGATCGACACTTCGGAGAACGAAACGGACATTTTTGTGGTCAAGGCCGGAGATGAGAATGTAACGATCAATCGTGCCGAATCGCCGGTGTTCCAAATGGTTGAGCAAGGACCAATTCTTCTGGGTTCTGTCGACCTTCTCGAAAAGAACATGGTTGTCGGATGGGCCTATATGCCTACCGATCCCTACCAGCCAGTCCAACTCGAAATTCTAATAAACGATAAGCCTGTTGGTACTATCGCAGCCGACATATTTCGTGAGGATTTGCTGGACGCTGGCATCGGGACCGGTAATCATGCTTTCGCATTTACCTTTCCTCTTGGCTGCTTCGACGGGAAGCCGGCGGAAATAATCGTCAGAAGCGCCGAAACGGGCATTATATTGCCAATGGCAACCGGCATATCGGCGTCGGTCACGCACGACAACCGGTTTACAGGTGCTGCTGATAGCATTGCCACCGATGTCATTTCAGGTTGGATTATCAACCATTTAGATCCTCACTCTCCCGTGGACCTCGCAATTTATCTGGATCAAGCGCTGATCGGACGGGGAAAGACCGGGCAATATCGGAAAGATATTGCAAGGAATTTTCGTGGCCATGGTTTTTATGGGTTCACTATTCGGTTTACGCGCAAAATTACGCGGGAAGACTTCGCCTCACTGCATTTGGTCACAATCCCGCAGGATTTCAAGGTCAGAATTCTGCCCAGCCTAGCTACTCGATTGCCTCAACTGCCTGCTACTAAAACGGCAAATCTGAAAGGCTATTTGGATGCGGCTTCACGGTCGCAGATTTTCGGGTGGGCTGTTAACGAGGGGGATGCCTCCAAACCACTGACCGTGAACGTGTTTGTCAATGATGTCCTCATTAGATCTGCAACTGCGGGCAACGTGCGGCAGGACCTTATCAAGCCCTATCCAGACTCGTCAGGGCGTGTAGGCTTTTCATATCAACTGCCTTTCGGCATTTCTTTGGGGGATGGTGCCGCCAAACTGGCTGTCGCGTTTGCGGACAACGATCAAGACTTGGGGAAGTCTCCCCAATCGATCGCAATCGGCCGGCCCGGTGTTTATCTTCCATCGCCGTCGGTAAAAAAATTCAAGCATGAAATCTATCGATCGAATGTCGTTCGCCCACTGTCGAATGTAGTCGATGGAAAAGTGGCCGCCATCGTATTGAATCGCGACGGCGCAGACATGCTCGAAGACATGTTCAGTAGTATAAGCCTTCATAATAGTTACAAAAATCTGGAATTCATAATTATAGATCATGGATCCATTGATCAATCGAACGAAGTTTGCAAAAAATGGTCCGATACATTTTCGATAAAATTTGTCGATAGGAAGAAAAATTATTCTTATTCGGCGTCAAATAACTATGCTGTATCATTGACGGATGCAGATTATCTTTTTTTTCTGAATAATGATATTCAGTTCGATGGCGATCTTATTGCGCGCGGAGTTGGTTGTTTAAGCGATGAAGTCGGCATTGTCGGGTATAAGCTGGTAACGCCGTCCAATCAGACAAGACTCAGAAGTGGTCTGAACAGAATAGATATGGTCAATCTGGGTTTTGCCTTTGAACAGGTGCAGCATCTTGGCGTCCGTATGACCACGTCAATCGATGATCGCCCGTTTCTGCCGTTTGAAGAACCGCTCCATAGCGATAATGACAGCTTTTCTACAACTCCGATGCAGATGCCTGCAGTTACTGCGGCTGTATTGATGGTGACGAGAGAAGATTTTTTCAGCGTGGGGGGATTCCATGAGGAATATTTCTATGGTTTTGAAGACGTGGACTTTTGCCTTACGTTTTCAGAAATCACCGGGAAAAAGATCATATCTCTCAATGATATGAAGGCCTATCATTTCCGCAGTGCCTCTATCGACAAGGCTTCTCATGCTGATAAGTTGGCCAAAAGCCGAAACAGGGAAATTTTACAGCGCAGGCTGGGTACGCACATACTCAAGCGCCTGAAGGCTGAACGTCTCAACAATGCGCCTTTTTTGCGCGATGCCGTTGTGCGGGTAGCATTTGCGGTCAGCGAAGTTTCCGACACGACGCCTGCCGGTGACTATTTCACGGCTCTCGAAATAGCACGCAGCATGTCTGCGCGTCATAATTTCGAATGCGTATTTCTCGATTCTAAAAACTGGTACGATGTCAAAGACTTTGATGTGGTCATAGCGATGGTTGATGGGTTTCGCCCATCGCTCATTCAATCCGCGCGCACCGATATGGTTTTGATCGTCTGGGTACGTAACTGGTTTGATCGCTGGATAAACGCGCCGGAAATCGGTGAATTTGATGCTATCTGGGTTTCATCGCAGAAAGCGCATGATGCTTTCTCGGCAAAATTCGGACGGCCTGTAGAACTTGTTCGTATCGCAACGGATGTCGATCGCTTCGAAGCTGGCCAATTCACGTCCAGTTATAAATGTGACTATTGTTTCACCGGCAGTCATTTCGGTTCCTGGCGCGATATCATCGGTTGTCTCGCACCTGATGAATTGCCTTATGAATTTGGCTTGTTCGGCCATGGCTGGGACGAGGTGGAATGGCTAAAACCGTATTGGCGCGGCGGAATGCCCTATAGTGCCATGCCTGATATTTACGCTTCGACACGTATCGTATTGGATGACGCCAATCACACCACTTTGCTGTGGGGGGGCGTGAACAGCCGCGTTTTCGATGCCATTGCCGCAGGGGCGCTGGTCATGACCAACAGCCGTGCTGCCAGTGATGACGCGTTTGACGGCCTGTTGCCCGTCTATACATCGCGTGAAAGCCTCAAGGCTTTACTGGAACGGTATCTCGATGATGAACCCGCGCGACTGGAACTTGTCGCAAAGCTTCAAGAGATCGTGAGTACACGCCATCGTTACTCGCATCGGGCGGACACCGCTTATTCTGCCATTCAGAGCCTGTTCGCGCAGGACCGGGTTACCCTATCTCTTTCCAACAGCAAGAGTCACGTTGATGCCTTGGCTCAACTGTGCAGTAAGGTAATCTGGCAAAGCGGTGGTATAGCCCATATCCTGCCGCCTAAACCTTCCGTATTCGCTCGCATCCGCGACAAGACCGCTTCTGCTCAAATTCGATTTTCCGATCTGACGGGAGCTGGCAATGTCCTGAATGACCTTGCCCCCTATCGAACGAACATTCTGGTGCTGGCATGTGAGCAGAGCGAGATTTCCTCGTCGCTCATGCATAAGCTTATCAAAGCTTTCGATATCTTCATCGTGCCTGACGAAACAGATGTAGACGCCTTAAGGGCTATGGGGTGCGAGCATATACTTTCCCTAACGAAGGGTAAGGGGGCTTTCGAAGGGCGCTCCGAGGTGGAGAAGCGCCATAAGCTGCAGACCTTGTTCCAGTCATCATTTGAACGAACATTCAATACTATTAATGATATTGCAGGATCTGTCCTGGAAAATAAAGCGAAAGTGGAGTCTGCTACTTCCCCTTCGCTGACTTATGCGGCCGACGGCGAACAAACAGCAGGTTCTACCGTTAAGACCCTTTGCATCGGTTACGTGCTATGGGACTATCCTGCGCTATCGCAGACATTCGTCCTGAACGAAATTCGCTGGCTCGTACAGTCAGGATATGACGTTAAAGTATATTTCAAGACCGCGCCTGATCGTGCGGCAGTTCTCGATTTTGACGTGGACAGTTACAAGGTCGCCGATGCCGATGACTTGGCGGAACTGCTGCAGGCGCATAACCGCAATGTCATGCATTGCCCTTTTGCCTACCCGGCCGCTACACACCTTACCTATCCGGCAGCCAAAGCCACCGGCATACCTTTCACAATCATGCCAGCGGGCGTCGATATCTCGCATTATGATAATATGCAGAGGAATAAGATCGCTGAAATCTCAGGGTCTCCTTTATGCCTGGGCATCATAACGATCGGCACATACCATCATCAGTTTCTTGTCGAGCAGGGTGTTCCCAACGAGAAAATTATATTGGAGCGTCAGGCGGTAGATCTTCCCAATGTAACCGTAGATCGTAGTGCGGTTCATCGGGGCGGATCGCGTCCTAAAGTCATCTCGATCGGCCGCTTTGTTGAGAAAAAGGGCATGCGGTATCTGGTTGAAGCAGCGGCCATCCTACCCGAATTTGATATCATTTTATATGGTTATGGCCCCCTGGAAGCAGAGTTGCAGGCTCTGGCCGACCGGCTCGACGTGTCCAACGTAACATTCGGTGGGGCGCTCGACGATACCAAAGCCCTATGGCAGGCCTATGCTGAAGCGGATATATTTGCGTTAGCTTGCGTACGAGCCTCTGACGGCGATTTGGACGGGTTGCCTACCGTTCTGGTAGAGGCCATGGCTGCAGGCGTACCCGTTGTATCGACGCGCATCGCCAATGTTCCAGACCTCGTAATCAATGGCATTACCGGGAAGCTTTGCGACCCCAAAGATGCATTGGACCTCTCTCACGCCATTAGAAGCCTTTATAACCTGCCCCCTGAGCGGATCGATCGCATAACCGCTGCGGCTCGAGACCATGCCAGAAATTATGCCAGCGTCGAACGGACCATGGCGACACTCGTGCGCACATGGCAGGAACGAACCATAGACATTGTATTGGTTACATATTGTCGAGGCAAGCATGGTGGATGGACAGAAACCAGTCAGGTTATTGACCGTTTACTTAAATATACTGTGACACCATTCAATTTATTCGTTGTTGACAATGGAAGCGAAGAATCTTTCTTAAACAACTTGCGGGCGACATATAGCGGTTTGAAAAATTTTCATTTGTTTGCGATGAGCAAGAACCTGTGGTGTGGCCCTGCAAGTAATATCGGATTTAACGCAGGAAATAGCGATTACATGTTTTATGTCTGCAGCAACGAGGGCTACGCGCTTCGTCGCGGCTGGGATCTTGAAATGATAAAATATATGGATGCTCACCCTAACACTGGTATGGCAGGACGGCTCGTAACTATGCCATCCTATTATAATGGTGAAACTTATAAAAACTACCCACTATTTGACAAGTTCCGCAACCAAGATTTCGCCTACAAGAATCCGGAACGTAAACTGGCACATGTTCAAGGCGGCGTTTTTATTCTTCGTCGCACAGCTTTCGATGCTGTTGGCGGTTTCAATGATGCCACACCCCATGATGGTATGGATGTGGAATTCAGTTATTGTCTGGAAAGTGAAGGCTGGGACATCGGAAGCATACCCCATGTCTATGGTGCGACGACTAAGACTATTCCAAATGTTAGCGCTTCGGTCGATGAACGAACTCTTATCGTTCATCCGTTGAGTCCTGCAGTTATTGATCATTTTGACAGGGTCGCAAACGGTTCTATAAAATCATGTAATATATGCAGATGGGAAGGAATATCGTTCAAATCTGACATAGATCTACAGATATCTATATGCCCATCCTGTAATTCGACAAACTTCAGTAGAACTATATATAAATTGTTGGCCCTAGATGGAACTTTGCAAAAAACACCTAGGGTTTTAGCTCTTATGCAGGACTCGAGCCTGGAGGCTAACTTAAGCCGATTGAGTGCCTCACTTGATTATCATGTCGGTGGGGGCGAAAATATTGACTGGCTACGGATCGAACTGCCTGAGCTAGTTATCGTCGATCATCGGATATGGACTGAAGAGGAAATAGTACCATTTCTGGGTTTCATCGAAAGGTGCAGATCTGACGGTGTTTCGGTCATCATGGGGTCGGCGATCGAAGGACAGGATCCAATTGCCCTTCTTAAAGGAAACTCCGTTCCGCTGACGCCGGTCGTGTACGATAGCCTAGTCCGTGAATTTGACTGGCGGCCGATAGTTGCCGTCAATATAGAGGTGAATATATAATGACCCCCGGCTGCTGCGGTCCAACATGTCGGGGTCGATGACGGGGTAGTCCTGCCTTTGCTTCCACCCACCTCTAGGCTGTGTTGACAAAAGGGATTCCCGAACCGGTCAGGTTCTGATTCAAGGCTGCTCTTTGGGGAGAAGTCATGGGTCGTGGGGACTTGTCGGAAGCGGAATGGGAGCTGATCGGCCCGCTGCTGCCATCTGAGCGGGGACGCTGGGCGCGACCTGCAGGCAGATAATCGGCTTTTTCTCAACGGCATGCTTCATGTGCTACGGGTAGGTTGCCCCTGGCGGGACATGCATGAGCGCTACGGCAAGTGGAACTCCGTCTATGTGCGGTTCCGACGCTGGGCCGAACAAGGCGTTTGGGATGCCCTGCTACAAACGCTGGTCGATCTTGGACTGACCGACGACTGGCAGCATATGATCGACAGCACCACGGTTCGCGGCCATATCTCGGCAGCGGGCGGAAAAGGGGGGCTCTTGCGCAGGCTTTTGATCGATCACGCGGCGGCTTTACGAGCAAGGTCAGAGGTGGCTCGGTTTGTCTGAACAGGTTTCGGCAACAGTTAAGTGGATCGTCTG
>JAEMRT010000173.1:0-2236 GCA_016463225.1 Sphingopyxis sp.
CCTTCGTGATGCTGATAACGCGCGCGGGGCGGCTCTGCTCGATCTTATGCCCGGGCCTGAACCATGGTCGTGCTCGTCCGTCCGACCCGCACCAGAAACTGCGCGGTGCCGTCACCGGCGCCCGCCCTATCTCCAACTCACCAACAAGATCGGCTTTGGTGAACGCCGCGCGTCCCGCTGCCTCGATATTGTCGGGCAGGATGCAGGAGCACGCCATGGCGGGCGTGGACGCGCTCAACGCCGCACCGGCCAGAGCCGTGCCGATCGCTCGCGATAGCGACACCATCATCATACCGGGAGGCTACGCCCGCACGGCTGAACGGAGCATGGCCTGAGTGCGCCTATGGAATCGCTGTCGGATCGGCGATGCGCCCGAAAAACAGCACCGCGCCGCTCTTTCGGTCTCGCAGGGTGGCAAGGAAAGGACGATCGACCACCATCTCCGGCACCTGAGGCTCTATCCGCGCACTGGTCACGACGATCTTGACTGCGGTTGCCGCCGCCGCCTCGGTGCCCTCCTCATCGACGCGCAGGAAGGTCGCGTGCGCCACGTCATCGATCGCGAGGCGCGCACCGCTGGCGAGCCCCGACAGGTCCGCACGCTGCTGGTCGAAGGCGCTTGGCATGCCCGCTGCGATCAGCGCTGCCTTCACGCTCTCATCGAACCTCGCTTCGAAGCGGGGCAGAACGATCCGCATCTCGCGAGCCTGCTCCGCGGACAGGTCGAAACGATCATTGCCGCCCTGCTCGCCGGCGAAGAAATCGACACCCTTCAGCTCACGCTCCCAGCGGCGCAGGGTTGCCGCGTCACGTGGCAGGAAAATCTCCATCACGAAACGACCGTTGCGACCATAAGGCAGCGCGATCGCTTGCCCTTCCCGGGTCTCGCGGTAGTCGAACCGGCCAATCCGCTTCATCATCGTGATCGGGATGCGCGTGCCGTCGCCACGCGTGAAGGACCGCGTTTCCGTCTCCTCGAACGGCACCTGCCACTTCGCCTTGAAGTAAAGCGCGTTGGTCAGCACAGCGGCGGTGTCATCCCCGAAGCCGCTCGGAGAGACGATCTCCGAAATCCTGCCCTTCGTCTCGCGCGAAACCCAGCCATTGATCCGCTCGGCCGCTCCGGTGGGATCACCAGCATAATCGACGGTTTCCGGAGCCGCTCCGAAGCCGGCATGCGCCTCGGCGACATACTCGTCCCGGACCGGCAATCCCTTCGCCAGCCACAGCGCGTTCGCGATGCCGAGCGCGGTATCGGCATCGCCGGTGTCGTTAAGCTGGGCATTGTAGGATTTGATGAGCGCAGGGACGTTGCGGGACGAATCCCAACCAAGCACGCGGCCAATCTCCTCGCGCGTGGCGCCCCGCGCGCCAAGGTAGGCGAGCCCCAGGCCCTGCGACAAGCTGACCGGGGAGATGAACAGATTGGCGTTTGCATCGGCCTTCGCTGCCAGGTGCGGGTAGACCTTGACGGTCATTAACGCCGCGCCATAGGTCAGGTCATGCGGCAAAGCCTCGGCGTCGGGCCGGGACAGGCTTGTAGGAAGCGAGCCGGGACTCGGTGCCGGGTCGCGCGTCGCACAGCCACCAAGCGCGAGGATGGCAAGAAGCGGGTATGACAAGGCTGTTTTAGGCATGGCTCTCCCTAAAGGCTTGGCTGCTGATCGTAGAAATCGACCTGCATCCGCATGGCTCCGAGCGGTTCCACGAAATGCGGCTGTTCGGGCAAGATCAGCCCTGGCCGGTCAGGTGTAAGGACCACCTCCGAGGCCGGGTCGAGATAGGTGAGCTTCAATCTCCCTTCGATGACCCGGATCACGCCCCACACACCGGCCTTGGTGCGATGTTCGGAGCGCAGGGCAGCGGGCAATGTCGCCTCATCGAATATGGGCGTCGAGCGGTAGGGAATCACCATTATCTCTTCACTCCCACCTGGATCGTGCATCGCACCGGCTGATCCGCCTTCCTTGCCGCTTGCCGGCATCCTTCGATCTTTTCACGATTGTCGCGCAGCAACCTGTCGGCCGCGACGATCGCCTCCCAGCTCGCCGGTGACGCGCTCGCCATCAAATGCTGCCCGGCATCCCACGGTGTCGCCTCGGCAAGAGCCCGCGTCGCCATGCGTTCGGGCCATTGCCAGCTCGCCGGCGCGATCTCGCGCGCGACCATACCGGGAAGGAAGGACCAGAGGAGGATGCCGATAAGCAACCCGCTCAACCCGAACCATAGTTGACGG
>JAEMRT010000173.1:2246-6994 GCA_016463225.1 Sphingopyxis sp.
GCGCAGCTCGCGCCCCTGCTGCTTCATCTCGTCGGTGGCGGTCGCGAGGGCGGCATGGTCGGCGCTGCGAAGGTCGGCCGCCGCTCGATTGATCTGCGCCGAAACCTGTGCAGGCGTCATCGCCAGCGCCGGCGACTTCACGATGGCCGTCGTAACCTGGTCCAGGCGTCCGTTGATGCCGTCCAGCCCCTGGACGACATACCCCAGCGTCTCGGAATAGTCGGGCACGTCGATGCTGGCGCGCTCGGCCGCCAGTCCCTCGATGGCGCGGCGCATCAATGCCAGCTCGCCGCGCTGCTGCTCGACCGCGGCGCGCACCTGCTCGAATGCTTCCGCCGCCGCGTCGCCGCCTTCCTCCCATTCCTCGTCCGCCATTGTCTCTCCTTATCGGCTCAACCCTCGATCGCGGCCGATTTCCAGCGAACGGGTCAATTCCTGGCTGATCGGACGATCCCGGCGCATCTCCAGCCCCAGTTCGGGCGCGCGCCGCCGCAGCACGGATTCGAGCTGCGGATCGCGATGCAGTCCTCCCGCCAAGCCATCCATCTTCTTGGCCGTGCGCTCCGCGCCGGCACGATCGCCGCTGCGCGCGAGCTCGGCCCGCTCGCGCGCCATACCTTGCCAGCGCTCCACGAAGCGGTCGGCACGCAGTTCGGGATTGGAACGGACCTGGGCTTCCTCGGCCATTGCCCGCGCCGCCCCGCCGGCTTTGCCTTCGGCCGCGTCGCGCACCAGTGCGGGGTTGCGTTCGAACGCGGAAGCCAAATCCCGAGCCGCCTGGGGGCGCAACCGATCGAGCGCGTCCCCGGCCTTCGCCAGCGCCTCTTTCTGGTGCGGGAGCACAGGCAAGCCCTTCTCGCGCATCCGGTCCATATCGGCCTGGACGCGCGCATAGCGTTCGATCGCCTTGGCCTGATTGGGCGCGGGCGATCCCCGCTCGGAGCCGGTGTTGATCGGCCCCCCTTTGCCGTCGCGCACCGGCTCGGGCGACGTCGGTTTCGGGCGGAAGCCGGCGAACATGCCCTTGGCCTTCGCCTGCACCTTGGCGACCATCTCCCGCGCGAGTTCCGGGAACCGGATCTCGCGCCGCTCGGCGAACGCACGCACCCGGTCCTGCTCGGCCGTAGCGCCCTCACGCCCATAGTCGCCGGCCATGTCCTTTGCGCGGTCACGCGACAGGACACGGGCGAGCTGACGCTGATCGGCAAAATCATCACGCCCATAGTGGAGCTGCGCCCCGTCACGGTGCCGCGACATGCCGACATAGGCCGAATGACGGTCCATCCCCGGCGTCGCCAGCACATGCGCCTGATCCACCGTCACGCCCTGCGACTTATGGATGGTCGCGGCATAGCCATGATCGACATGGGCATAGTCCTTGAGGTCGAACGCGATCCTCCGGCCATCGTCGAGCTGCACCGCCATGCTGTCGGGCGAAACGCGCTCGACCTTTCCCAGCGTGCCGTTCTTCACGCCAAGGCCGCGCTCGTTTTTCAGGAACATGATGCGGTCGCCGCTGGCGAAGTCGCGTGGCCCCCGCTCGGCCGACACGCGCACGTCCGCCCCCAGCTCGCTGGCGTCGCGCAGACGTTCGCGCGCGGCCTGGTTCAAATCGCGCACCTCAGCATTGGTGTGGGTGAGGATGATCCGCGTCTTGTCCGGATCGGCAAGCCGCTGCGCGTCCCAGCGGCCCACCAGCTCGCCCCGCGCAGCTTCGCGCGTGTCGGCCGCGTGGACCATGCCGTGCTGCTCATAGGCATGGATCGCCTCGCCGGTGCGGCCCGTCGCCAGCGCCTTCGTGGCGTCGCGCTGCCAGTCCTCATGCTGCCGGCGAACGTCGCTGATTTCGGCCGCGCCGTGGCGCTCGGCCAGCGCGCGGAACGCCGCGCCGGCCTCGATCGCCTGCAACTGCTCGGCGTCGCCGACAAGAACGACCTTAGCCCCTGCCCGCTCGGCCTCTGACAGCACGCGCTCCATCTGGCGCGTGCCGATCATGCCGGCCTCGTCGATCACCAGCACGTCACGCGGACCTAGCAGCTCGCGCCCCTGGCCCCACTGATATTCCATGCTGGCGATCGTGCGCGACTGGATGCCGGAGCCGCCTTCCAAGCCCTCGGCCGCGATCCCCGACAGGGCCGCGCCGCGCACCTGATAGCCGGCGCGCTCCCATTCGTCGCGCGCAACGCCCAACATGGTCGATTTGCCGGTGCCGGCGTAGCCGACCACAATTGAAAGATCGCCCTTGCCGGTGATATGTGCCAGCGCGGCCTGCTGTTCTGCCCCGAGTGTCAGGCCCCCACTTCCGGCGGCGGCGTCACGATTCCACGCTGCCGCCGGGAGACCATGCCCCTCCCGTCCAGCAAGCCGATCGCCGGCGCGTTCCAACCGCTGCTCGGTGTCGATCATATCGCGCGAGGTAAAGCGGTCCTCGCCGCGTCCGTCCTTGCCCAGCGCCACCAGCTCGGGGCTGGTCCGCACCGCGCTCATCACCTGGTCGAACTGGTCCTTGCCGTCGCTGTGCCGGAACGCGAACTGCGCCAGGTCGCGCCGCGTGAACGTCGCCTGTTGCCGCGTGATACCGTCGAGCGCGATTTCCGGATTGGCGATGATCTTCTCGCCATTCTCGCGCGCGATCCGCGCATGATCCTCGACCCGCTCCGCCTCAAGGCCCTGTTCGGGCATACGCGATGCCGCTGGCCCGATCTTGTGCTGCGGCTCCAGGTCGATCCCCTGTGCCTCCAAGGTGCGATGATCTATGCGGGCATCAATATCCAGCTCGGCAAGCCGCTCGTTGACATGGTTCGCCCATGCCTCGCGCCACCTCTCCAACAGCTCGGTTCGGTTCCACTCGCGGACCTTCTTCCCGAACCCTTCCCCGTCCACCTCGCGCATCGACAGCATGACATGCGCGTGGGGCTTGGGCATCCCATCCTTGCCCATGTCCCAATGGACATTGAGGTCCGCGACCATGCCGCGTTCGACAAACTGCTTTTCGACAAATTCGCGGGCGAGCGCGACGCCCTGCACCTGATTCATTTCGCGCGGAATCGAGAACTCTACCTCGCGGGCAAGCTGCGCGTCCTTCCTGACCTCCCCCGCCTCGACCTCGTTCCACAAGGTCGTGCGGTCGTTTAAACGCTCCGGCGCACCTTCGGGCAACAGGATTTCCGAATGAACGACGCCGGCCTTGTTCGAGAAATCATGGTCGCGCCCGAGCCGGTCGTCGTGCAGCCGTTCCGCCGCACGATAGGCAGCCGACGCAACGGCGCTCGATCCGTTGGCGCGACTGATGACCTTGGCCGAGAAATGGTAGATCGCCATGACAGCCGCTATACTGCCCTTCTTAGCGCACGTCGGCAACGACGTATAAGCGCGCACTCACCACTCTCTGCCGTTCGCGTGATTGACTTGGCCGCATTTCATGATGGAACCGCTGTCCTGCCAGCGCGATCGTGCTACTGTGCGGCTCCTGTTCGACGGGCGCGAGGGAGAGAGTGATGCGAAAAACGCGCGACTATGACGCCGAATTGCGGGCACTGAGCGACAAGGCCAAGTCTATCAAGGCCAAGAAGATCGAGCAACTTGGGTTACTGGTGACGGCAACCGGGGCCGATGCGCTCGATCTCGACACACTCGCCGGCGCGCTGCTCGCTGCCGTGGAATCGGCCGACGCTGGCGAAAAGGAGGCGTTGCGCTCGCGGGGCGCGGCCTTCTTTCAGGGACGCGGGCGCAAGGCTGGGCGACGCTCTGGCGGCAACGGCGAAAGCGGAAACCAGACTGGCGCAGGCGAGGCACAGGGTTGAAGCCGCCAAGCGCCGCACCGATACGAGAGGATGGGTCGTGCAGCGCCGCGAACGCACCCGCCATCTCATAGAGCTGGGCGGCCTCGTCCAGAAGGCCGGCCTCGTCGAATTGGCCGACGACGATCGCGCAACGCTCTACGGCGCGATGCTCGATCTTGCCGCCCGCGCGCGTGATGATGGCAACGCGCTCGCGCTCTGGAAGCGGCGCGGCAAACGTGCGTTCGACGCGGAAGCGGAAGGACAGGACAGCAAGGAACAGACCGCCCATGACTGACGACACCTCGCGCCTTTCCTGGCAGCTCCTGATGGTCGGCCCCGGCATCGACCACATCACCCCCGATATTCAGGACAAGCTCGCAACCCTGCTCGATCTGCTGCCCGCCACGGCGATCATCAACGTCCAGACCGACGCCGGCTATGTCACCGTCTCACGCGACTGGCCCAGCCATCGCATGGAAACCGTCGATAGCCTGGTGGACGCCATCGCCGCCGCTCAGGGCATCACCGCTATCGACCTGCCCGAAGCGCGCTGACCATGCGCGCCGGCCTCGATCATCTTCCCGCCGCCAAGCGCCGCGAGCTGGAACGGGTCGCCCGCGTCCTGTTCGATGAATTTGAGGATGCCGTCAAAACCAAGCTCTCCGACAAGCGCAAGGGCGGCCGCATCCTCAAGCTGATCCTGTTCGGCTCCTACGCGCGCGGCGATTGGGTCGAGGATCGCGCCAGCGGCTATATCTCCGACTATGATCTGCTCGTCATCGTCAACTCCGAGACCTTCACCGATCTGCAACATGGTGGGCTGTCGCCGACGATCATCTGGTGCGCGAGCTGACCGTCACCCGCCAGCTCGCCACGCCCGTCAATTTCATCGTCCATTCGCTGATGGACGTGAACGACCAGCTCGCGCGCGGCCGTCCCTTCTTCGCCGACATAGCCCGCGATGGG
>JAEMRT010000064.1 GCA_016463225.1 Sphingopyxis sp.
GGCTTCAGGCTCAGGGTAAAAGGTTTGGCACCGCGCTGCGCCAGGCGATCCTCGGCGCGCAGCGCGGTGCCAAACCTTTTACCCTGAGCCTGAAGCCGCAAGGCGGCGACCGGACGATCATCCTGCACGGCGCCCCGGCGCCGCAGGCGGTCGGCGGCGCGGGCAGCGTGCTGCTGTGGCTGAGCGATGCGACCGACGGCCAGCACGCGCTGGCGCTGGCGCGCAACGAACGCGACGAGGCGATGGCGGCGTTCGAGGCCTTGTCGGGGCTGATCGAGGCGGCGCCCTTTCCGATGTGGTTCCGCGACACCGACCTCCATCTCGCGCTCGTCAACAGCGCCTATGTCCGCGCGGTCGAGGCGCAGAGCGCGGTGGCGGTGATCGATGGCGGTATCGAGCTGTGCGAAACCGTCGCCGGGGTCAGCGCCGCCGAAGCTGCCGACGAAGCGCGCATCGCTGCGGCGGCGCAGGTTCGCACGATCCCGGTGACGATCGAAGGCGAGCGCAGGATCATGCGCGTCGTCAACGTGCCGCTGGCACCGGTCGGCGGGCGGGTGATCGGCGTCGCGGGCTATGCGATCGACATCCAGGAGCTGGAGAGCGAGCGCGGCGCGCACCGCCGTTTCGTCGATACCCAACGCGAATTGCTCGACCGGCTGTCGGCGGCGGTGGCGCAATTCGGCCCCGATCAGGGGCTGGCCTTTGCCAATCTGCCGTTCCGCCGCCTGTTCGCGCTCGATGCCGATGATGTGGCCGAAGCGCGGGCGTTCGCGCGGCTGCTCGATGCCTGGCGCGAGGGCGGGCGGACGCCCGAGGTGCGCGACTATCCCGAATGGCGGCAGGCGCATGTCGACTGGTTCGCGCAGGCCGGGGCGAGCGAAGAGGATTGGCTGCTGCGCGACGGCACCCACCTGCACGTCGTCGCCCAGCCGACCCCCGATGGCGGCTTGCTGCTGATCGCCGAGGACAAGACCGAGCAGGTCCAGCTGGCGGGCGCGCGCGACACGTTGCTGCGCGTGCGTACCGCGACTTTCGACAATCTGTTCGAGGCGATCGCAGTGTTCGCCCCCGACGGGCGGCTGCATCTGTGGAACCAGCGGTTCCGCCGTCTGTGGGGGATCGATGAGCCCACGCTGGCGGCGCATCCGCGCGTCGATGCGCTGATGGGCGGGCTGGCCGACCGGCTGGTGAAACCGAACCAGATCAGCATCGTGCAGGAAGTCATCCGCGCCGCAACCCTGGAACGGCAACAGCGCGGCGGCGAAATCGGTTTCGCCGACGGTCGCTATTTCGATTTCGCGTCGATCCCGCTGCCCGACGGCAATGCGCTGCTGATCATGCTCGACGTCAGTGCCAGCCGGAAGATGGAGGGCGCGCTGCGCGAGCGCAACGAGGCGCTGGAGGCGGCCGACCAGGTCAAGACCGCCTTCCTGTCGCGGATGAGTTATGAATTGCGCACGCCGCTAACCTCGATCGGCGGCTTCGGCGAAATGTTGCAGGCGGGCTATGCGGGCAAGCTGAGCGATCAGCAGCAGGGCTATGTCAATGCGATCATGGATTCGGTCGAGGTGCTCGGGCGGCAGATCGACAATGTGCTCGACCTGGCGCAGGGCGAAGCAGGGTCGCTGGTGGTCGAGCGCGCGCCGGTCGATGTCCGGACGCTGCTCGATGGCGCGCTGGCGGAGGCGAAGGCCTTTGCGTCGAGCGAAAAGGTTGAGCTCGTCGGCAATCTGGCGGCTGATCTGGGCAGCATCGACGGCGATGCGCCGCGATTGGCGCGGCTGGTCGCAAGCATGCTCGACAATGCGGTGCGTTTCACTGCGCCGACCCGCAAGACGGGCGGCCGCGTGCTGCTGCACGCCACGGGCGATGCGCGCGGGGTCGACATCATCGTGTCGGACAATGGTCCGGGGATGCCCGAGGCGGTCGCTGCGGTGACCAAGGGGCAGCAGGCGGGCACCGCGTCGGGCGGCATCGGCCTCGCGCTCGCGCGCCAGCTCGTCGCCGCGCATGGCGGGACGATGGAGGTGCTGAGCGAGCCGGGGCAGGGCACGCTGGTGCGGATCAGCCTGCCGCGCAGCGCATGAGCCACCGATACGACTATACACTGGCCGAGGCCGAGGCCGAGCGGATCGGTGCGGCGATCGGCGCGGCGTTGATGCCCGGCGATGTCGTGGCCTTGTCGGGCGATCTCGGCGCGGGGAAGACGACGCTGGCGCGCGCGATGCTGAAGGCGCGCGGGCTGGCGGGTGAGGCGCCGAGCCCGACCTTTGCGATCGTCCAGCCCTATGCGCCGCCCGAAGTCGACCTGCCCATCGCGCACGTCGACCTCTACCGGATCGAGGATGAGGGCGAGTTGATCGAGCTCGGACTCGACGATTATCTCACCGACGGCGCGCTGCTGGTCGAATGGCCCGAACGGCTAGGATCGCAGGGCTGGGACGACATGCTGGTGCTGACGATTTCGGGCGATGGCGACGCGCGCGTCTTGACAGCCGCGGTGCCGCCAGCTTGGGGGGGGCGATGGCCGCTCCGATGATTCCGCCCGCCCATGCTCCGGCGTTCCTTGCCGCGCATGGCTGGGGCGATGCCCAGATTTTGCCGCTCGCCGGCGATGCGTCGTTCCGGCGCTATTTTCGCGTCGTCGATGGCGCGCGGCAGGCCGTGCTGATGGACGCGCCGCCGCCGCACGAGGATCCGCGGCCGTTCATCGCGGTGGCCGAATATCTGTGCGAGCAAGGGCTGACCGCGCCGACGATTTTTGCGCGCGATCTGGCGCAAGGGCTGCTGCTGATCGAGGATTTCGGCGATGTGCGGTTGCGCGAAACGGCCGATGCGGCGCTGCACCGCGAGGTCGATTTATATGCCGGGGTGACCGACCTGCTCGTCCACCTTCACGCGCGGCCGCCGATGCCGGGGCTGCCGGTGCTGGGGCTGGAGCAGTGGCTCGACGAGGTGATGCTGTTCAGCGACTGGTATTGCCCGACTTTGGGCATCGACGTCGACCGCGATGCCTTTCGCGGCGCGTGGGAAGCGGTGCTGACCCCGGTCGAGCATGACGGCCTGCCCCGCGTCACCGTGCTGCGCGATTTTCACGCCGAGAATATCATGCTGGTGCCGGGCAAGGCGGGCATTGCCCATTTCGGCCTGCTCGACTTTCAGGACGCGCTGATCGGGCACCCCGCCTATGATCTCGCCTCGGTGCTCGAGGATGCGCGGCGCGATGTCACCCCGGCGGTCGAGGCGGCGATGCTGGCGCGTTATCAGGGCGCGACCGGGCAGGATATCGAGAGCGCCTATTGGGCACTCGCGGCGCAGCGCAATACGCGCATTCTGGGGGTGTTCGTGCGATTGTGGAAACGCGACGGCAAGCCGGGGTATCGCCAGTTCCAGCCACGGATGTGGGGGCTGCTCGAACGCGATCTCGCGCATCCGGGACTGGCGCCGGTGCGCGCGTGGTTCGACGAAAACATCCCCGCCGACAAGCGCGCGGCGGCGTGGTGATGACCACAAAGATCGACAGCGCGATGGTGATGGCGGCGGGGCTGGGCAAGCGCATGCGTCCTCTTACCGCTACCCGTCCCAAGCCGCTGGTGCGCGTCGCGGGCAAGCCGCTGATCGACCATAGCCTCGACCGTATCGAGGCGGCGGGGATCGGGCATGTCGTCGTCAACGTCCATTATCTGGCCGATGCTCTCGAAGCGCATCTGGCGGCGCAGAAACGCCGCTTCACGATCGGCATTTCGGACGAGCGCGACCTGTTGCTCGAAACCGGCGGCGGCATGGTCAAGGCGCTGCCGCAGCTCAGCGGCGACCCGATCCTGATCGTCAACAGCGACAATATCTGGACCGATGGCCCCGAGGACAGCATCCGGCATCTGGCGCGCCATTGGGACGGTGACCGCATGGACGCGCTGTTGCTGGTCATTCGTCAGGCGAGTGCGACGGGGCACGGCGGCAAGGGCGATTTTCATATGGACCCCAATGGCCAGCTGTCGCGGCGCAAGCCCGGCCGCATCGCGCCCTTCGTCTATACCGGTATTCAGCTCATTTCGCCGCGCCTGCTCGACGGCGCCCCCGAGGGCGCGTTTTCGACGAACATCCTGTGGGACCGCGCGATCGCGGCGGGCCGGCTTTATGGGTTGTCGCATATGGGGCAATGGTTCGACGTCGGCACCCCGGCCCGCATTGCGCCGACCGAAGCCGCGTTGACGGATGGCTGACGCAAAGCCCACCGTCTTCTCAATCCCCGTCCAGCGGGCTTTCGCCGATACGCTCGCCGTAGGCCTGATCGAACGCTTTGCCGATGGCGCGCTCGGGCTCGCCGAAGGGCTGATCCTGCTGCCCAGCAACCGCGCGCGCAGCGCGGTGCAGGCGGCGTTTGTGCGCGCCAGCGGGGCGGGTTTACTGATGCCGCGGCTCGCGGTGATCGGCGATGCCGATTTGGATGAAAGCGTCGCGCTGGCGCTCGATGCGATCGACGCGGCCGAACCGATCCCGCCCGCGATCGACGCGTTGCGGCGGCGGCTGATGCTGGCATCGCTGATCGAGCGGCACAATCCGGCCGGCGAAGAAGCGATCACCGGTGCCGCGGCGTTCCAGCTGGCCGAAGGGCTGGGGCGGGTGATCGACCAGCTTCACTATGAGGAAGTCGCCCCGGCGCGGCTCGGCGACATCGAAGCCGCGCTCGGCGACCTTGCGGGCCATTGGCAGGCGTCCTGGCAGCGGCTGCGGCTCCTCGTCGACCATTGGCCCACGATGCTGGCCGCGACGGGGCACATCGACCGTGCCGACCGGCGCAACCGCCTGCTCGCGCGGGTGAGCGATGGATGGCGCACCGCGCCGCCGGGACGCTTTGTCGTCGCCGCGGGGGTGACCACCGCGGCGCCCGCCATCGCGCGGCTGCTGCGCACCGTGGCCGATCTGCCGCAGGGGATGGTGGTGCTGCCGGGGCTCGACCTGGGCATGGCGGCGGAGGAATGGGACACATTGGGGGCGGTGAAGCCCGATCCTGACCAGCCCGGCGAGCGCCCGCTCGAAACGCATCCGCAATATCATCTGAAATTGCTGCTCGGGCGGATGGGGATCGCGCGCGACGAGGTCGGCGCATGGGCCGCAGCGTCGCCGTTCGACGGCCCCGGCGCGCGTGCGCCTTTTCTGTCGCTGCTGTTCGCCCCGGCTGCTTACACGGCGCGCTGGCAGGCGGCGGACGATGTCGCGCCCAGCCTGACCGGGGTCAGCGCCGCGGTCTTCGCCGACGACGGGCAGGAGGCGCAGGGGATCGCGCTGATGATGCGGCGGATGCTGGAAGAGCCGGGGCGCACCGCCGCGCTGGTGACCCCCGACCGTTTGCTTGCCGAGCGCGTCGCGGCGGCGCTCGCGCGCTGGGACATTGCGGTCGACGACAGCGCCGGGCAGCCGCTGGGGCAGACGCCGCCGGGGGCGCTGCTGTTGCTGCTCGCCGAATTTGCCGCAGCCTTCGACCCGGTGCGGCTGATCGCCCTGCTCGGGCATCCGCTGGTGCGCGCGGGCGAGGGGCGGCTCGGCTGGCTCGATCAGGTGCGGCGGCTCGATCTGGTGCTGCGCGGGCCGGGGCTGGTGCCCGGCTGGGCCGGGGTGACGGCGCGAATAAGCGAGATTGCGGCCGACAGCGATCGCCGTGGTCATGGCGCGGCGGTGGCGATTGCCGATTGGTGGGCTGATGTGGCCGCGGGACTCTCCGCTGCACTCGCACCCTTCGCGGCGGGGGTGCCCACACCGCCGTCGGTGCTGCTCGGCGCGTTGCAGGACGCGCTTGGCTGGCTGACTGATGACGGCGCGTGGACCGGCCATGCGGGCCGCGCGCTGTCCGACCTGTTCGACCGCTGGACGCTGGCCAAGGGCGACGGACCGGCGCTGGTCGCGCCCGCCGATTTTCCCGCGATGCTCGCCGACCTGATGAGCGGCGAGAGCATCCGGCCGCCCTATGGCGGGCATCCGCGACTGTTCATCTGGGGCTTGCTGGAGGCGCGGTTGCAGCGCGCCGACCTGATGATTTTGGGCGGGCTCGACGAGGGGCGCTGGCCGCCGCAGCAAAGCCCCGACCCCTGGCTCGCGCCCGGCATCCGGCGGATGCTCGGCCTCGCGGCGCCCGAGCGCCAGCAGGGGATGGCGGCGCATGATTTTGCCGGCGCCTTTGCCGCGCGCGAGGTGGCGGTGACGCGCGCGCTGCGCAGCGGCGGCGATCCGGCGGTCGCGTCGCGCTTCTGGCTGCGGCTGGCGGCGCTGGCGGGTGAATTGCCCGAGGCAACGCTCGACGGGCAGCCAGTCACCGCGCTCGCGGCTACGTTAGATGTCCCGCCGGGGAGGAGCGAGCCCGCCGACAAGCCGCGTCCCGCTCCGCCGCAAAACGCGCGACCCGACCGGATCAGCGTCACCGGGGTCGACCAGCTGGCGCGCGACCCCTTTGCCTTTTACGCGGCGAAGATCCTGCGGCTGAGCGAACTCGAGCCGCTGAGCAGCGGTCCTGACGCCAAATGGTTCGGGACGCGCGTCCATAAATTCCTGCAGGACTGGCAGGCGGCGGGGCTGACCGAAGCTGCGTTTGCGGCGGAACTCGCCGCATTGCACGCCGATCCGGCGCTCGATTCGCTCGGCCGCGCCTTCTGGTTGCCGCGCATCGAGCCGTCGCTGCGCTGGGCGGCGGAGCGGGTCTGGGCGGCGCGCGATGAACGCTGGCCGGTCGCCAATGAGGTCAGCGGCAAGCTGCTAGTCAATGGCATCACGCTGCGCGGCACCGCCGACCGCGTCGATCAGGCCGCCGATGGCACGCTGGCGATCGTCGATTACAAGACCGGCGCGGCGCCGTCGGCCAAGTCGGCGGGCGAAGGGCTGAACAGCCAGCTCGGCCTGCTCGGGTTGATCGCCGAGGAAGCGGGCCTGGGCGATCTGGCGCCCGAACCCGTCGGAGCGTTCGAATATTGGGAATTGAAGCGCGACCGCAAAAAGGGTGTTGATGGCGCGGTCAAGGCGATCAAAGGGCAAAAGCCGAAGCCATCGACCGCCGCGGCGGTGATCGAGCGCGCGCGCGAAGCGCTGGCCGAGCTAAGCGCAAGATTCCTGCTGGGGCAGGAGCCATTTGTTCCGGGCGACAGCGCCAAACGCTATGCCGATTTCGACCAGCTGATGCGCCGCGACGAATGGTTCGGGCGGGGTGAGCCCGATCCGGTCCCGACGGACGAGGGGGCGGCATGATCAATCCCGACAAGCTGCTCAAGACACTCGACGGCGGGCAACGCGCCGCGGCGCAGCCCGACGATCATGTCTGGCTCGGCGCATCGGCGGGGACAGGCAAGACGCAGGTGCTGTCGGCGCGCGTGCTGCGGCTGATGCTGGCGGGCGTGTCGCCCGAGGCGATCCTGTGCATCACCTTTACCAAGGCGGGCGCCGCGGAAATGGCGCATCGCATCCACGAGCGGTTGGCGATGTGGGTGCGCATGGCAGACGGCGATCTGCGGCTCGACCTCGCCGCGCTGGGCGCCGATTGGGCGGTGCCGGGCATCATCGACCGGGCGCGATCGCTGTTCGCCACCGTGATCGACAGCCCCGGCGGCGCGGTGCGCGTGCAGACGATCCACAGTTTCTGCCAGACGCTGCTCGCAAGTTTTCCGCTCGAGGCGAAAATCCTGCCGGGGTTTCGGGCGCTCGAGGACAGCGAGGCGAGCGCGTTGCAGCGCGAAGTGCTGGGCCAGTTGCTGGCGCGGGTCGGTGCCGATGGCGATGCGATGCGGACGATCGCCGCGATGCTGTCGCAGCGATTGGGGCAGGACGCGGCGATCGCTTTTCTGGCGCGCTGCGCGAGCAGTTTTACAGCCGCCAATGCCCCGCGTCTCGCGCCGAAAGCCCATGATCTGCGGGGCGAGCTGGGGTTGCCGCAGGGCGATCCGCTGACATGGCAGGCGGTGGCGCTCACCGGTGGCGCGGTCGCCGACGCCGACATCGCCGCGGTCGCCGCCAGCGGGCGCGATTGGGGGACCAAGACCGGCGACGGCCGCGCCGACATCATGGACGACTGGTTTCGCGCCGATCCGCATGGCCGCGCCGCGATGCTCGCCGCGGTGCGCGGTTGCTTCCTGACCGCGACGGGCGAGATGCGCGCCGACTATACCAAGGACAAGGGCGGCATGCGCAGTTGTCTGGGCGCGGCCGAGAGGATCGCCGCCGCCACCGGCGACTTGCTCGCGACCGCCACCGCGATGGCGGTCGCCGACGATCTGGCGGCGGCATGGGATCTGGGCAGCCGCTTTGCCGAGGCCTATGCGCTGGCCAAGCGCGAGCGCGGCCTCGCCGATTTCGACGATCTGATCAGCATCTCCGGTCATCTGCTCGCGCAGGGCGATTTTGGCGACTGGGTGCGCTTCAAGCTCGACCAGCGCACCGACCATATATTGGTCGACGAAGCGCAGGACACCAATGCGCGGCAATGGGCGATCATCGCTTCGCTCGCCGGAGAGTTTTTCGCAGGGATTGGCGCCAAGGACGACCGTGTCCGCACGATGTTCACGGTCGGCGACCGGAAGCAGGCGATTTTCGGCTTTCAGGGCACCGAGCCCGCGGCGTTCGAAGCCGCGCGGCTGAGCTTTGCCAAGCGCGCGGCCGAGGGCGACCGGCCGTTCGAGGATGTCGACCTCGACACCAACTACCGGTCCAGCCCCGCGGTGCTCGACGTCGTCGATGCGTGGATTGCAGCGGGCGCGCCCGAGCTGATGGGGTTGGAGAGCGACGAGCCGCCGCACATCCCGGCCGAATTCAACCGCGACCGCGCCGGTAGGGTCGAGCTGTGGGCGCCGCTGCCGGTCGGCAAGGCGCTCGACGCCGATGCCGACGACGAGGTCGAGAGCGACGAGGGCGACGAGGGAGCGGCCGTCGGACCCGGCGACGCCGCCGCGAGCGATCCTGCCAGCCTGCGGCTGTCGCGCGCGATTGCCGACGAGGTGCAGGACTGGATCGCTCACGGCAAGGACGGGCGCAGCGTCGCGCCGGGCGATATATTGATCCTGGTTCGCCGCCGCCGCGACCTCGCGGCGCGGATCGTCGCGCGGTTGCAATCGCTGCACGTGCCGGTCGCCGGGGTCGACCGCTTTTCGCTGACGCAATCGCTCGCGGTGCAGGATCTGCTCGCGGCGATGCGCTTTGCGGTGCAGCCGCTCGACGACCTCAACCTCGCCAGCCTGCTGGTGTCGCCGCTGTTCGGCTGGAGCCAGAACGATCTGTTCGCCTTTGCCCATGGCCGCCAGAAACGGGCGCTGTGGGAGCAATTGCGCGCCAGCGAAGAAGAAGCGCCGCCCGAAACGATGGCGGCGCTGCGCGCCCTGCTCGGCATGGCCGATTTTACGCCGCCATTCCGGTTCCTCGAACGCATATTGTCGGGGCCGCTTGATGGGCGGCGCAAGCTGTATCACCGGCTGGGGCGCGAGGCGCGCGATCCGATCGACGAACTGCTCGCGCAGGCGCTGGCGTTCGAGCGGCAGGAGGCGCCGTCGCTGCTCGGCTTTCTGTCGCACATCGCGGCGAGTACGGCGGAGATCAAGCGCCAGAGCGAAGCGCGCAGCGACGTCGTGCGGGTGATGACGGTGCATGGGTCGAAAGGCTTGCAGGCGCCGATCGTGATTTTGGCGGACGCGACCGACGATCCCAAACCGCGGCGGGTGAGCTTTGGCCTGTCGATGGCGGCGTGGGACAAATTGCCGGTGTTCGCGCTGGGCAAGGACGAGCGGCATGGCGCGATTGCCGCGGCGCATGACGCGAAGGAAGCCGCGGAGCGCGAGGAGCATTGGCGGCTGCTGTACGTGGCGATGACGCGCGCCGAGGAGTTGCTGGTCGTCACCGGGACGCGGAAGTCGGACGAGCTTCCCGCGGACAATTGGCATAGCGTGGTCGATGAGGTGATGGAGAGCATGGGCGCAGACTGGCAGGACGCCGGGCCGCGCTGGGGGCAGAAGCGTGTCCATGCGGTGACGGGCAAGGCGCGCGCGGCGAAGGACAAGGCGCGGCCGGTCGTGGCGCCGGCGGTCGTTCCTACTTGGGCACAAGAACCCGCGCCTGAGGAAGCGCGCCCGCCGCGTCCGCTCGCGCCCTCGGCGCTGGGCGACGATGACGTGGCGGCGGTGCCGCAGGGCGCGGCGCGTGCGGCGGCGGTGAACCGCGGGTTGTTGCTCCACGCGCTGTTCGAGCGGTTGCCGCCGGCGGCGCCGGAGCTGAGGCGCGCGGCGGCGCTGCGCTGGCTGGGGGTACAGGCGGCCGATCTCGACGCGGCGGCGCGCGGTGCGATGGTCGACGAAGTGCTGGGCGTGCTGGACGATCCCGCGCACGCGGCGCTGTTCGGGCCGGGTTCGCTCGCCGAAGTGCCGTTGTCGGCGGTGGTCGACGGGACGGTCGTCGCGGGGATCGTCGATCGCCTGCTGGTCACCGCCGACGCGGTGACGGTGATCGATTACAAGACCGGGCGGCATGTGCCGATAGATGCGGCTGCGGTGCAGCCCGCCTATCTGCGCCAGATGGCGGCGTATCGCGGCGCGCTGGCAGCGATTTTTCCGGGGCGACGGATCGATGCGGCGCTGCTCTATACCGCCGGGCCGCGGCTGATCGCCCTCGACGACGTTCTGCTCGATGCTCACAAGCCGGGCTTGGCGGCAACCAAGGCGAATTTGGGCGGTTGAGGTCTTGAGCCGGAGGCTGTGACCTCTTAGCTTGGGGGCAAGTGAATTTCAGGAGTTTCTATTATGGGTACCAAGGCAATCAGCGACGACAGCTTTCAGGCCGACGTCCTCGACAGCGACACCCCCGTGCTCGTCGATTTCTGGGCTGAATGGTGCGGCCCGTGCAAGATGATCGGCCCGTCGCTCGAAGAAATCGCCAATGAGCTGGGCGAAAAGGTCGTGATCGCGAAGCTGAACATCGACGATCACCCGAACGCCCCCGCCAAATATGGCGTGCGCGGCATCCCGACGATGATCCTGTTCAAGAACGGTGAAGTCGCCGACACCAAGGTTGGTGCGGCGCCGAAGAGCGCGCTCAAGGGCTGGCTGGAAGGCGCGCTTTAACGAACCCGCTCCCCGGCGAAAGCCGAGGCCCATTCCAGCGCCATGGGCTCCGGCTTTCGCCGGGGAACAACTACTAGCTCCGGTAATCGGCGTTGATGCTGATATAGCCGTGTGTCAAATCGCACGTCCAGACGGTCGCGCGACCTTCGCCTAATCCAAGGTCCGCGCCGACGCGGATTTCGAGGCCCGTCAGATGCGCCGCAACCGGCGCCTCGTCATAACCATCGACCGGTAGCCCGTCCCTGGCCACCCAATGATCGCCGAAGCGGATCGCGAGCTTGTCGCGGTCGGCAGGTTCGCCCGCTTTGCCGACCGCCATCACTACGCGGCCCCAGTTGGCGTCCTCGCCAGCGATCGCGGTCTTCACCAGCGGCGAATTGGCGATGGCGAGTGCGACGCGTTTCGCGCTGTCGTCGCTGACCGCGCCGCTAACCTGAACTTCGATGAACTTTGATGCGCCTTCGCCATCGCGCACGACTTGCTGCGCGAGGTCGAGAGAGACGGCGCGGATCGCAGCGTAGAGCGCATCGGCGCCCGGATCGTCGCGGGTGGTCAGCGGGGTGTTGCCCGCTTGCCCGGTCGCGAACAGCAGGACGGTGTCGCTGGTCGAGGTGTCGCTGTCGACCGTGATGCTGTTGAACGTCGCGCCGGTCGCTTCGCTGAGCATCTCCTGCAACAGCGCGGGGGCGACTGCGGCGTCGGTGAAGATATAGCCGAGCATCGTCGCCATGTCGGGGGCGATCATGCCCGAGCCCTTGACGATGCCTGCCACATGCACGGTTTGGTCGCCGACGATGGCGCTGGCGGCCGATCCCTTGGCGAAGGTGTCGGTGGTGCAGATGGTTTCGGCGGCGGCTTCCCACGAGCAGGGCGCGGCGGTCAGCGCCGCCTCGACTCCGGCGCGCGCCTTGTCCTTGGGGAGCGGGACGCCGATGACGCCGGTCGAGCTGACGAAGACTTCGCTTCGCGCGCAGTCTAGGTGACCCGCGACCTGTGCCATGATCGCCTCGACCGCTTCGCGGCCGCGATAGCCGGTGAAGGCGTTGCTGTTGCCCGCGTTGACGATCAGCGCGCGGCCGATGCCGCCCTTGACCTGCTCGCGGCCGAGCTCGACTTCGGACGAGCAGCAGACATTGCGCGTGAAGACGCCCGCGACCGTGGTGCCCGGCGCGAGCTCGACGTAGGTCAGGTCGCAGCGGTCCCAATTCTTGTACTGCGCGCGCGCGACGCGGCGCGTCACTCCGGCGAGTTCGGGGAGGCTGGGGAAGGCGGCGGGAGCGAGAGGGGAGCGGGTGGTCATGTCGATGCGCTTAGCGGGAGAGCGCGGAAAGCAAAACCCCTCCCTGTAAGGGAGGGGCACGGAGACTTGGGCGCGTGCGCCCTAGTCGTAGTGGGGTGGGTGGGCGGCCACGAAGAACGCCTGTGGCGACCCACCCCCGACCCCTCCCTAAGAGGGAGGGGAGAAGTTAACCCGGAATGCCGCTGATCGACTTCACTTCCATGAAGTCCTTCAGCCCGAACACGCCGCCTTCGCGGCCGTTGCCCGAGGCCTTGTAGCCGCCGAATGCCGCGCCCGGTCCTGGCCCCCAAGCGTTCACGGCGACCATGCCGGCGCGCAGTTTGGGCGCCAGACCGGCGGCTTGCGCCGGGTCGCCCGAGATCACAGCCGACAGGCCATATTCGGTGTCGTTCGCAATATCGACGGCTTCGTCGAGGTCGCCATAAGCCATGATCGTCGCGACGGGGCCAAAGATTTCCTCATTGGCGATGCGCATGTCGCGGGTGACGCCCGAGAACACGGTTGGCTTGATATAATAGCCGCGGTTGACGTTGCTCGGCAGGCCGGTGCCGCCGGTTTCCAGCGTCGCGCCCTCGTCGATCGCGGACTGGATCAAACCCTGGATCTTGTCGAACTGCGCCTTGTTGACGACAGGACCGATATGGCCGCCTTCGCTCATCGGGTCGCCGACCGATGTGCCGTCGAACATCGCCTTGATGACGCCGACCGCTTCGGCTTGGCGCTCTTTCTGGACGAGGATGCGCGTCGGGGCGATGCAGCTCTGGCCGGTGTTGACTAGCACGCCCTGCACCGTCGGCGGCAGCACTGCGGCGAAATCGGCGTCGGGCAGGACGATGTTCGGCGACTTGCCGCCCAGTTCCTGATGGACGCGCTTGACGGTGTCCGCGGCCGCTTTGGCGACAAGGATACCGGCGCGGGTCGAGCCGGTGAAGCTGACCATTTCGATGCCGGGGTGCGCGCTGATCGCATTGCCGACGGTCGGGCCGTCACCCTGCACCAGGTTGAACACGCCCGGCGGCACGCCCGCGGCGTCGAGGATTTCGGCAAAGATCGTCGCGTTGCCGGGGCATTCTTCGGACGGCTTGAGCACCATCGTGTTGCCCGCGGCGAGCGCCGGGGCGACCTTCAAGGCGATCTGGTTGAGCGGCCAGTTCCACGGCGTGATCATGCCGACGACGCCGATCGGTTCGTAAGCAATGACGCCCGCGGCATATTTTTCGGTGAAGGCGAAATCCTTCAGCGCCGCGATGGTGCCAAGGAAGCCGCCAATGCCCGCGCCGACCTGTGCGGTGCCCGCGAAGCTGACCGGGGCGCCCATTTCCGACGCCATCGATTTGGCGAGATCGCCCGCGCGCTTCTTATATTCCTCGACGATGTTGTTGAGCAGCGCGAGGCGCTCTTCGCGCGTGGTCTGCGACCAGCTCTTGAGCGCCTCGCGTGCTGCGGCGACGGCATCGTCAACGTCGGCGGCGGTGCCGAGGACGATCGTCGAGGCGGCTTCTTCGGTCGCCGGATTGATCACGTCGTGCGATTTGCCGCCCTTGCTGTCGACCCACTGGCCGCCGATGTAATTCTGCTTGAGGTGCGTTGCGGTGTCGCTCATTTTCTCTCTCCCAATCGGCGTGTCTGAATACGTCTCGGATTGCTACCTAATCACTGTGGCGGATGAATCAAGCAACGCCAACTGCCAAAACTGGCGGTTCAGCGCTTTTCAGCACTCAGCCGTGACATCAATATGGCAGCGCGGGTCGCCTGCCGCGCAATACTGGGGATGTCGACCGCCTCGCCCGGGGCATGATCGCCAGTGCTATATGGACCGAGTCCCGCGAGTCCGTCGACGTCGGCGGCGACAAAACTGATGTCCCCCGCGCCGCGCTTCAGCGGATCGAGCGGCGCCATTTCTGCCAGCCCGAGGTCGCGGTTGACGCCGTTCAATTTGGCCAGCAGCGCGTGGTTGCCGTCGGTCGGCGCCATCGATGGATAGCCGCCGGGGTCGAAGCTGATCTTTGCGTCGGTGCCGGGTGCGTGGCCCGCGACGATCGCCGTCATCTTCGCCTTCACGCGTTCGATCTGTTCGGGCGACAGCGCGCGCAGGTCGCCGCGCGCGACAGCGATCGGTGCGATGATGTTGGTCTTGCCGGTGACATTGGCGCGGATGCCGCCTGCGTCCAGCTCGGCCTGCTGCCCACCCGCGATCAGGCCGACGTTAAAGGTGAGATTGGGTTCGGGAAGCTCGGTGCGGAAGCGGTAGAGGATGCGCGTGAGTTCATAGATCGCGCCGTCGCCCGCCGCGGCGCTGAAAATGCCCGAACTGTGCGCGCTCTTGCCGGTCGCGGTGACGGTCCAGCTATCCGACGAGCGCCGCGCGACCGACCCCATGTCGGCGCCTCCATCGCGCACCAGCCCTTCGAAATCGAGCGCGACGTCGCTGCGCTTGCCCGCGGCGATCAGGTCGGCGCGCGCCTGTTCGATCGGGCTGCCCGAATCCTCCTCGTCACCGGTCATATGGATTTCGATATTGGCGCCCTTCAGCGTCCCCGCCGCCTGCATCGCGCGCAGCGCCGCGACGATCACGACCATGCCGCCCTTGTCGTCGCCCGCGCCGGGGCCTTCGCCCATGTCGCCCTTGCGGGTGAATTTCTGGAACGGCGAATCGGGTTCGAACACGGTGTCGAGATGTGCGATCAGCAGCAGACGCTTGGCATCGGATTTACCGACGTGCGTCGCGATCAGATGGCCGGCGCGGCCGGTCTCGATCATCGGTTTCCATTCAACCGTGAAGCCGAGCGGCTCGAGTTCGGCGCGCATCATCGCCCCCACCTTTTCGACGCCTTCGAGGTTGAGCGAGCCGCTGTTCTGGTTGACCAGCCTTTCGAGCAGGGTGAGGCTGCGGTCCTGTTCGGCGGTGACGGTTTTCGCCATGCCGCTTTCGGCCTTGCTCAGTTTGGCATGGGCGGCTGGCGCGAGCGCGAGCTGGAGGGCGACGAGAGCGGCAAGCGGCAGCGATTTCATGGGGGGGACTCCTCTGGACGCCGCCCTTGTGCCGGTTGCGCGCCACGCGAGCAAGCGGTCAGCCCGGCCGCACCATGAAAATGTCGCCGCCGATGCTGACGATGAACAAATTACCTGCGCTGTCTTCGCCGAACGAGGCGATCGAGCTGAGTGCGCCGGCCTCGGGGGTGAAATCCTCGTTGCGCCGCGCGAAGCGCGACGACGGCAAGGTCTGACCGGCGACGAGGCTGGCGAAGGGCACCGACCAGATGTTGCCCGACACGAAATCGGCAAACACATAGTGGCCAACAAGCGACGTCACCGGGCCGCGATAGACATAGCCGCCGGTCACCGAGCGACCCTGCCGCGGGCCGCTGCCATGGCCATATTCGGCGACGGGCGGGGTCAGGCCGGTGGGAGCGGTTCCCGAATAGGGCTGGGTCCCTTCAAGAAAGCGCCAGCCGAAATTGAGCCCCGGCTGGGTCGTCGTCACCGCATCGATTTCCTCGATCGCGCCCTGACCAACGTCGCCGATCAGCAGCGTCGAGCCCGAAAAGGAAGCGCGGAACGGGTTGCGCAGGCCAAAGGCATAGACATACGGATCGCCGCCGCCCGCCAGAAACGGATTGCCCGGCGCAGGGGCGTAGCTGCTGCCGCCCGCGCCGACCGCAAAGCGCAGGATCTTGCCGAGCTGCACATTGCGGTTCTGGGCATTGTTGTTCGGATCGCCGCCCCCGCCGCCGTCGCCAACCCCGACATAGACATGGCCGTCGGGACCGAAACCGATCCAGCCGCCATTGTGGTTGTCGAACCCGGGGTGCGGGATGTCGAGCACCGTGTCATAGCTGGTCGAGCTGTTCGGCTGGCCCAATGTGTAGCGGCGCACCTGAACATTGCCGCTCACCGCAGTCGCGACCGCGAACAGGCGCTGCGACGTCGCATGATCGGGATAGGCTGCGAGACCGAGCAGGCCGCGCTCGCCGCTGGTTGAAATATCGGTGATATCGAGCACCAGCGTACGGCTGCCGTTGGCAGGGTCGAAGCGATAGACGTTGCCGCCCTTTTCGACGACATAGACGCGGCTGTCGCCGGGGATCGGGGCGACGTAGAGCGGCTGGCTGAAGCCGGTGCCGACGCGCACCACCGCGATGCCCTCGCGGCTGTTGGTGACGGTGATGTTGACCGCCTGCGTCGCGCTCGCCTGACCGTCGCTGACGCGCAGCACGACGGCATAGACATTGTCGCTGTCGGCATCCCCGGGCAGGTCGAAATCGGGCGCCGCATTGAAGCTGAGTGCGCCCGCACCGGTGATCGCGAAGCATGCCGCATCAGCGCCGCCGTCGACGGTAAAGGTCAGCGCGTTGCCATTCGGATCGGTCGCGGTCGCCTGATAGGCGGCGGTGCTATTTTCGGCGACGCTGGCGGTTTGCAGCGAGGTGAAGCCGGGCGGGGCATTGGCCGCGGGCGGGGTGCCGCCGCCGCTACCGCCGCCGCCACAAGAAGCCAGCAAAAGCGAGGTGAGGGCGATTGAGACGCGCGTCCGCATGGCCAAACAGCCTTTCGTGATCGAGCCCGCCCCTGGACGCAATCTGCCAGCCCCGCGCGGCGCCGACAACCCCGGCGGTTTACCATAGGCGCGGTGATCGGCGCCGGGTCAGGCGGCGTCCTTGACCTCTTCGAAATCGTCGAGCTTGTCGAGCGCCTGCCGCGCGATGCTGTGCATCTTCACCGTGTTGACCGTCAGCCCTTCGGTATCGTGCCCGGTCAGATTGTCGACGTTGAAGACGACGCGCGTCTTGCCGGGCGCCAGTTCCTCGAGGGTGAATTTCAGCCCGGTGGTCAGCGCGCCGTCATCGACGCTGTAGATGATGTGCATTTCGCGCGGGATTTCCATCGCGACCGCGAACTTGACCTTATAGGCGTCGGGGCGCTCCTTCGGAACGATCTTTGCCCAGTCGGGGTCGCCCTTTTCGACCACCAGTTCATAGAGACGCGTCGAGCCACCATTGGTGACCAAGGGCAGGCCCGAATTGCTGCCGTCGCCGAACATCTTGGCGAACACCTCTTCGCGCGGTGCGGCCACGGTTCGCGTCTGACTCACCAGCTCGGCAATCTTGCCGCAGCTGGTGGTGAGCAACATGGCAGCGATCAGACATATGGTGCGTAGCATCGCGATCCCCCTGAAATGCCGGATCCTCATAGCCGCGACGCTTTACCAAAGGGTCAACGGCGATGGCCCATGTAAAGAGTATTTGACAGTCCACGCCACGATGTGTCAAGAGCTCTTGACAGACAAGGGAGCGGCTGTGGAAAATCGGGTGCGCGAATTTCGCGAGGCGGCGGGGTGGAGTCAGGGCGAGCTCGCCCGTCGCCTCGGCGTTTCGCGCCAGACGATCAACGCGGTCGAAACCGACAAATATGACCCCAGCCTGCCGCTCGCGCTGCGCATGGCGGGGCTGTTCGGCCTCGAAGTGCGGCTGCTGTTCATCGACCACTGGACCCCGAAGGAGTAGCGATATGACGACGCAGGCAAGCAAGGCGGCGGGATGGCGCAAGATGGCGATGCAGGGCGTCATCGGTGCGATTGCGGGGGCGGGCGGTATGATCGCGGTGCTGGCGTTGATCGAGGGACAGGGCGGGCTCGACTGGGCGCCGTCGGCGATCATCCTGCTCGGGGTCGGGTTCATCTATGCGCTGTTGGGGCTGTTCGTCGGGATCGGGACAATGGCGCCGCGCCTGCTCGGCCAGCGGCTGCTGAATGTCGCCGATGCCGATGAAATCGTCGAGGAACGCGCCAATATGGGCGCCAGCGCGATCAGCTGCCTGATCCTCGGTGCGGCGCTGATGCTGCTGGCGCATGCGGTCGCGGCGGATGCTGCGGGTACGGCAGCGCTGGTCAGCCCTGCGGTGGCCTTCTGGATCTTGCTGGCGGTGCTGACCGGTTTCGTCGCCGTGTCGGTGTGGATGTGGCAAAGCTTTGACGAATTGTGGCGCCAGATGACGGTCGACATTTCGGCGATCACCGGCAACCTGCTGCTGGCGGTTGCGATCGTCTGGGGTGGCGCCGCCGGCGTGGGGCTGGCCGCCGGGCCGCAGCCGCTCGATCTGGTGTCGATCGGGTTCGGATCGCTTTTGCTCGCCTGTTTCGTCGCAGCGGGATGGCGCGGGATGATGGTGCCGCGCTAGCGCTTCATATATTTGTAAGACCAAACAAAAAGGGCGCCCGGTTCCCCCGAACCGGGCGCCCCCCTTGGCGTCGCTGACCCTTGCGGATCAGGCGCTGTAGTACATGTCGAACTCGACCGGGCTCGGGGTCTGTTCAACGCGATACACTTCGTCCCACTTCAGCTCGACATAGGCTTCGATCTGATCCTTGGTGAACACATCGCCCTTGAGCAGGAAGTCGTGGTCGGCGATCAGCGCGTCGAGCGCTTCGCGAAGCGAACCGCAGACGGTCGGGACTTCGGCGAGTTCTTCGGGCGGCAGATCGTAGAGGTTCTTGTCCATCGGGTCGCCCGGGTGGATCTTGTTCTGGATGCCGTCGAGCCCCGCCATCAGCAGCGCCGAATAGCAGAGGTACGGGTTCGCCATCGCGTCGGGGAAGCGGAACTCGACGCGCTTCGCCTTGGCGCCCGCGCCGTAAGGGATGCGGCACGAGGCCGAGCGGTTGCGGCTCGAATAAGCGAGCAGCACCGGCGCTTCAAAACCGGGGACGAGGCGCTTGTAGCTGTTCGTCGTCGGGTTGGTGAAGGCATTGAGCGCCTTGGCATGCTTGACCACGCCGCCGATGAAATAGAGGCACATGTCGCTGAGGCCCGCATAGCCGTTACCGGCGAACAGCGGCTTGCCCTTTTCCCAGATCGAGATGTGGGTGTGCATGCCGCTGCCGTTGTCGTCCTTGATCGGCTTGGGCATGAAGGTCGCGGTCTTGCCGTAAGCATGCGCGACCTGATGCACGACATATTTGTAGATCTGCATGCGGTCGGCGGTTTCGGTGAGCGTGCCGAAGGTCAGGCCGAGCTCGTGCTGCGCGGCGGCGACTTCATGGTGGTGCTTGTCGCACGGCAGGCCCATTTCGAGCATCGTCGAGACCATCTCGGCGCGGATGTCGACGGCGCTGTCGACCGGCGCGACGGGGAAATAGCCGCCCTTGGCGCGCGGACGGTGCGCCAGGTTGCCGCCTTCATAGCTGCGGCCGGTGTTGGTCGGCAGTTCGATGTCGTCGATTTCGAAACCCGACTTGTTATAGCCGGTTTCGAAACGAACATCGTCGAACATGAAGAATTCGGCTTCGGGGCCGACATAGACGGTGTCGCCGACGCCGGTCGAGGCGACATAGGCCTCGGCGCGCTTCGCGGTCGTGCGCGGGTCGCGGGCATAGCCTTCGCCGGTCGACGGTTCGACGATGTCGCAGAAGATGACGAGCATCGGGGTCGCCGAGAAGGGATCGTCATAGACCGCGTCGAGATCGGGCATCAGAATCATGTCGGACTCGTTGATCGCCTTCCAGCCCTCGATCGACGAACCGTCGAACATCAGCCCGTCTTCAAGCTCATCCTCGCCGAGGATCGAGGCGACCATGGTCAGGTGCTGCCACTTGCCCTTGGGATCGGTGAAGCGCAGGTCGACCCACTCGATGTCGTTTTCCTTGATCCGGGCGATGATATCCTTGGGCTTCGTAGCCATGGTCTGAACTTCCTTCTTGCGATGATGACCGGTTGCACCGGCTTAGTTGAACAGGTTGGGGAGCGGATATTTTAGAGCGCATCCTCGTTGCGTTCGCCGGTGCGGATACGCAGCGCGGTCTCGACCGGGATGACGAAAATCTTGCCGTCGCCGATACGACCGGTCTGCGCGGCGGCGGCGATCGCCTCGACGACGCGTTCGGCCATGCTGTCTTCGACGATGACTTCCAGCTTCACCTTGGGCAGGAAGTCGACGACATATTCGGCGCCGCGATACAGTTCGGTGTGGCCCTTCTGGCGGCCGAAGCCCTTGGCCTCGGTCACGGTGATGCCGCTGACCCCGACTTCGTGCAGCGCTTCCTTGACCTCGTCGAGCTTGAACGGCTTGATGATCGCCTCAATCTTCTTCACGCTTATGGTCCCCCTCTGGGCATTTCGCATCGCTCGCAGTCAGAGCCGGATCAGGCCTGCCTGTCCGGTTCGCATCTGTGAGTCGCTGCGAGGCCCCGTCATCTTGCACCAATCAAGAGCCGTGCCAATTGGCGAATCGCAAGCTTTCGGCAAGATTTGTGACACGATGTTGCGTGGTTGCTTAACGGGTGAGCAAAGGCGGCGGCGACGTGCCTAAAAAAGTGGCAGATGCGTGCTCGTTCCTCCCTGTCGCGAAGCGATGGGCAGGGGCGCCGTCCGCGAAGCGGATGGTGGAGGGGCTTTGCGACGGTAGCGCTATCGCCCCTCCGTCAGCGCTTCGCGCTGCCACCTCCCCAAGGCTGCACCACAGGGAGGATTTTTGGCACTACCGTCCCATTGGCGCCGTGCTGTCCGCCAGATTCGCCTTGGTCCAGTTCGACCGTTCGATGACATAGGCGCGGATCGCTTCGGCGTCCTGCGGGGTCAGCACCTTCGTGAAGCTCACCATGCCGCGATCCTTCAGCGCGCCGTCGATCACCACGCCCTTCCAGGCATCGGCACTGGCGAGGGTGCCCGAGACGCGGAGGTCGGGGGTGAAGCCGTTGCCGATCGCGCTGTCGCCATGACAGACCATGCAATAGCGCCCGAACTGCGCCTTGCCCGCGGCGACCTGCGCGGCGCTCGCGGTCATCGGCGGCGGGTTCCACGCCAGCGTTGTGGTGGCGGGCGGCGCGGGCAGTCTGGCGGTGCCTCCAATCTTGAGCACGACCAGCCGCGGGATGTTGGGAATCTTGCGCGTCGCGCCGCCCGCGACCCCGGCGACGAGCGGGAAGGCGCCGCCCTTGCTGGTCATGAAGGCGATGTACTGCACGCCGTTCACGCGGAAGGTCGAGGGCGCGCTGACGATCCCAGACTGCATGTCGAGGTCGAGCAATGGCTTGCCGGTGTCGGCGGTATAGGCGCGGAAGCGGCCGAGGCTGGTGCCCTGAAACACCAGATTGCCCGCGGTCGTCATCGTGCCGCCGTTCCATGCCGCGGGATGATCGACCGCCCATGCGACCTTGCCGGTGCGCGGGTCGAAGGCGACGAGGCGACCGGTGGTCGCGGCGACCGCGGCCCGATACGCCGCCTTGTCGTCGGGGAGCACGGTGCCGGTGAGCGAGGTGCCGACGTTGAAGCCCAGCACCTTGCGGCGGTCGAGCTCGTTCATGTCGGTCAGATAGCCCTGTGGTATCTGCTGCGCCGGGATATAGACGAGCCCGGTCGCCGGATTATAGCTCATCGGGTGCCAGTTGTGCGCGCCGAGCGCCCCGGGGATGGCGATGAACGGCTTGCCGGTCTTATAGAAGCGCGCCTCGGGATTCTCGATTGGGCGGCCGGTGGCGAGGTCGTAGCCGGTGGCCCAGTTGATCCCGTCGACAAAGGGCTTGGCATCGATCAGCTTGCCATTGCTGCGGTCGATCGTGAAGAAAAAGCCGTTCTTTGGCGCGTGATACAGCACCTTGACCGGTTTGCCGTTCACCGCCTGCTCGGCGAGGATGATCGGCTGGGTCGCGGTATAGTCCCACGTCTCGGCCGGGGTTTCCTGATAATGCCATTTATATTTGCCGGTCGAGGCGTCCAATGCGACGACCGAGGACAGGAACCAGTTGTCGCCTTCGCCGTTCGATCGCGTGCCGTGGTTCCACGGATTGCCGTTGCCGACGCCGAGATAGATCTGGTCGAGATCCTTGTCGTAAACGATGGCGTCCCACACGGTGCCGCCGCCGCCCGAGGTCTGCCACTCGCCCTTGTCGGACCAGGTCGCGTTGGCCTTGCTCGCAAAAATGTCGTCGGACGCGGCGCCGTCCTTTGCCTTGGTCGGATTGGGCGCGGTGTAGAAGCGCCAGCGCTCCTTGCCGGTGTCGGCGTCGTAAGCGGTGACGTAGCCGCGCACCCCGAATTCGGCGCCGCCGTTGCCGATCAGCACCATGTCCTTCACGACGCGCGGCGCGCCGGTAATGGTGTAGGGTTTTGCTGCGTCGACAGTCTGCGTCGACCAGACTTCCTTGCCGGTCTTGCGGTCGAGCGCAATCAGTCGCCCGTCGATCGTCCCGACGAACAATTTGTCGCCCCACACCGCGACGCCGCGGTTGACGACATCACAGCACGCGTTGACTGCGCTCTCGCCGGGGACTTTGGGGTCGAATTTCCACAGCGGCTTGCCGGTAGCGGCATCCCAGGCGCTCACCTTCGACCAGGCGTGGCTGACATACATCACGCCATCGACGACGACGGGGGTGGCTTCCTGCCCGCGGGCGTCGTCGAGGTCGGCGGTCCACGCGATACCAAGCTCGCCGACATTTTTATCGCTGATGTCGGTAAGCGGGCTGAAGCGCTGCTCGTCATAGCTGAAGCCGATGCCGCCCCAATCGTCACCATTGCCGCCGGTCTTGAGCAGGGTCTCGCTGGCTTTTTCGGCATCATCGAGCGACCCGGCGCCGGTGACGCTATCATTCTTCGATGCGTTGCATGCCGCCAATGCCAGTAGCGCCCCGCTCAGCAGCGCGGTCGTCCAGACCCGTTTCGCCATTCCTGCTCTCCCGTTCGACGCCTATGCTTGACGTTAACGTCAAGACTGCGCCGGATGGGCGGGCGGTGCAAGCGGGAATATGGGGGAGCGGGGACTCCCTCTTGTCGTCACCCCGGGCTTGATCCGGGGTCCACGAAGGCCCGCGCGGCGTCGGAAGTCATGGATCCCGGATCAAGTCCGGGATGACGAAGTGAAAACCGCTGTGTCGATCAGGCCCAGGGCGGCGCGTTCAAACCCTTCGGGCTCGCGGTGAAAATCTCGCAGCCCGTTTCGGTAATCCCGATGCTGTGCTCGAACTGGGCCGACAGCGAGCGGTCGCGGGTGACCGCGGTCCAGCCGTCGGGGAGCATCTTCACCGCAAATTTGCCGGTGTTGATCATCGGCTCGATCGTGAAAAACATGCCGGGGCGCAGCTCGGGACCGGTGCCGGGGCGCCCGGCGTGCACGACTTCGGGGGCATCGTGGAACATCTGGCCGAGACCATGGCCGCAGAAATCGCGGACGACCGAATAGCGGTGGCGCTCGGCGTGGGTCTGGATCGCGTGCGCGACGTCGCCCATGCGGTTACCGGGCTTCGCCTGCTCGATGCCGAGCATCAGGCATTCATAAGTGACCTCGACCAGCCGCTTCGCCTTGATCGGCACATCGCCCACCAGATACATGCGGCTGGTGTCGCCGTGCCAGCCGTCGATGATCGTCGTCACGTCGATATTGACGATATCGCCCTCGCGCACCGGCTTGTCGTCGGGGATGCCGTGGCACACGACATGGTTGATGCTGGTGCAGCAGCTGTGCGTGAAACCGCGATAACCCAGCGTCGCGGGAATGCCGCCGCCGTCGAGCATCATCGTGCGGACAAGGTCGTCGATCGCCGCCGTGGTCACGCCCGGCTGGACAAAGGGAACGAGCGCGTCGAGGATTTCGGCCGACAATCGGCCGGCCTTGCGCATGCCGGCAAAGCCCGCTTCGTCGTGCAGCTTGATCGTGCCATCGCGCACGGGGGTTGGCGCGCCAGCGTCGGCGGTGGTTACGGAGACATAGTCGTACATGAGAGGGGATATAGCGGCTGGAGGGTGAAAAAGCGAGGGGGCTGTAGTCGTTGCCAAGCCCTCCCCGCTGCGACTAGCGGGCAAGCCCGCAAGTCTCGCTGCCCCTCCCGCAAGCGGGAGGGGAGCAATTTTACTCCGCCGCTTTCTTTGCCTTGTCGGCCTTCGGCATCTTCGCCTTGCCCTTGCCTGCCTTGGGCGGCGCCGAGACGATTTCGAACGCCAACGGATTGCCGACCTTGGCGTCGTCGCCGGTCTTCATCTTCACCTTGACCTCGCCGCCATGGACGAGCTTGCCGAACAGCAGTTCCTCGGCGAGCGGCTGCTTGATCTTTTCCTGGATCAAGCGGCCCATTGGACGCGCGCCATAGAGCTTGTCATAGCCCTTGCCGGTCAGCCATTCGCGCGCCGCCTCGTCGAGCTGGATATGGACGTTGCGGTCGGCAAGCTGCAGCTCGAGTTCGAGGATGAACTTGTCGACGACGCGCGCGACCACTTCGGGCGGCAGATAGCCGAAGGGCACGATCGCATCGAGGCGGTTGCGGAATTCGGGGGTGAAGAGATTCTTCACCGCTTCTTCCTGCACATCCTCGCGCGTGAACTGGCCGAAGCCGATGCCCTCGCGCGCCATGTCGCTGGCGCCCGCATTGGTCGTCATGATCAGGATGACGTTGCGGAAGTCGACCGTCTTGCCGTGATGATCGGTCAGGCGGCCATGGTCCATCACCTGCAACAAGATGTTGAACAGGTCGGGATGCGCCTTTTCGATTTCGTCGAGCAGAAGCACGCAATGCGGGTTCTGGTCGATCGCATCGGTGAGCAGCCCACCCTGATCATAGCCGACATAGCCTGGAGGCGCGCCAATCAGACGCGAAACGCTGTGGCGCTCCATATATTCGGACATGTCGAAACGCTGGAGCGGGATGCCCATGATCGACGCGAGCTGCTTGGCGACCTCGGTCTTGCCGACCCCGGTCGGGCCGCTGAACAGATAGTTGCCGATCGGCTTTTCGGGATCGCGCAGACCCGCGCGGCTCAGCTTGATCGCCGACGACAGCACTTCGATCGCGACATTCTGCCCGAACACGACGCGCTTGAGGTCGGTCTCGAGGCTGGCGAGCGTGGCCTTGTCGTCACTCGACACCGATTTGGGCGGGATGCGTGCCATCGTCGCGATCACGGCCTCGATCTCCTTCGCGGTGATCGTCTTCTTGCGCTTCGACGGGGCGACGAGCATCTGCATCGCGCCGACTTCATCGATCACGTCGATCGCCTTGTCGGGCAATTTGCGGTCGTTGATGTAGCGCGCGCTAAGTTCGACCGCGGCGTTGATCGCGTCGGGGGTATAGCGCACCTGATGATGTGCCTCGAACGCGCTGCGCAGGCCCGCGAGGATCTTCTTCGTGTCCTCGAGCGTCGGTTCGACCACATCGATCTTCTGGAACCGGCGGAGCAGCGCGCGGTCCTTTTCAAAATGGTTGCGGAACTCCTTGTACGTCGTCGAGCCGATGCAGCGGATGACGCCGCCCGACAGCGCCGGCTTGAGCAGGTTCGACGCATCCATCGCGCCGCCTGATGTGGCACCCGCACCGATCACCGTGTGGATCTCGTCGATGAACAGGATCGCGTGCGGCAGGCCTTCGAGTTCGGTCACGACCTGTTTCAGCCGCTCCTCGAAATCACCGCGGTATCGGGTGCCGGCGAGCAGCGCGCCCATGTCGAGCGAATAGATGACCGCGGGCAGCAGCACCTCGGGCACATCGCCCTCGATGATCTTGCGCGCGAGGCCCTCGGCGATCGCGGTCTTGCCGACGCCGGGATCGCCGACATAGAGCGGGTTGTTCTTCGACCGGCGGCACAGGATCTGGATCGTGCGGTCGACCTCGGCATGGCGGCCGATCAACGGGTCGACCTTGCCGACCTTGGCTTTCTCGTTGAGGTTGACGGTGAACTGGTCGAGCGCGGTTTCTTTCTTGCTCTTGCCGCCGCTGTCCTTGTCCTTCGTCTCTTCTTTCTCCTCGGGCTCGGCCTGCGGCGAGGGTTTGCCGCCCTTGCCGACGCCGTGGCTGAGGTACGAGACCGCGTCGAGACGGGTCAGATCCTGCTGCTGGAGGAAATAGACGGCATAGCTTTCGCGTTCGGAGAAGAGCGCGACGAGGACGTTGGCGCCCGTCACCTCATCCTTG
>JAEMRT010000003.1:0-8062 GCA_016463225.1 Sphingopyxis sp.
TGCGGGCGGGCGGGCGAGATTGACGTACAGCCCGTCCTCCAGCAGCGCTTCCCACATCATCGCGCCCTGTTCGAGGTCGGGCATGATCACCGCGATGATCGCAGATTGCGGCTCGTCGGTGCCGAGCGTGAAGCCCAGATCGCGCAGCCCCTTGTGCAGCACCTTCGAATTTTCCCACAGATGGGCGCGCTTGTTCGACCCGTGCATCAGCTTGCGGATGCTCGTCGCCGCGGTCGCGACGACACTCGGTGGCAGCGAGGCGGTGAACACATAGGGGCGGCAGACGAGCCGCAGGATCTCGAACTTGGGATGGTTCGACACGCAGAAACCGCCGACGGTGCCGACGCTCTTGCTGAACGTCCCGATGATGAAGTCGACGTCGTCGATCACCCCCTGCGCCTCGGCAACCCCGCGGCCATTCTCGCCGATAAAGCCCATCGAATGCGCTTCGTCGACCAGCACCATCGCGCCATTTTCCTTGGAAACGCGGATCATCTCTTTCAGCGGCGCGACGTCGCCGAGCATCGAATAGACACCTTCGAGCACGACCAGCTTGCCAGCTTCCGGGGGCAGGCGCTTCAACCTTTTTTCGAGCGCCTCGACGTCGTTGTGGCGGAAGGCGACGATTTCGGCATTGCCCATCGCGCAGCCGTCATAAATCGAAGCATGGCTGTCGATGTCGAGGATGACATAATCGCCCTTGCCCGCGATCGTCGAAATGATGCCGAGGTTCGCCTGATAGCCCGTTGAAAACACCATGGCATGATCCATGGCGTAAAATTCTTTCAGCGCTTCTTCGCATTCCTTATGGCCCTGATAGGTGCCGTTGAGGACGCGGCTGCCGGTGGTGCCGGCGCCGAACTTGTCGAGCGCATCCTTGCCCGCGGCGATGACATCCTCGTCGAACGTCATGCCCATATAATTATAGGTGCCGAGCAGGATCGTCTCGCGCCCGTTGCAGATCGCGACGGTCGGCGAGATCACCTTTTCCATCACCAGATTATAGGGATCGGTGACCCCGGTCGCGAGCAGGGTTTCGCGCTGCTGGATCAGCGGATCGAATTTCGAAAAAAGGTCGGTCATCGTGGTTCTTCCATGTTCCCCGGCGAAAGCCGGGGTCCAGATAGGTTGCGCTAGGCCGCAATGGGCCCCGGCTTTCGCCGGGGTGCAGCAATTGTCAGCCCTGCAATTTCTCGACCGCCGCCGCCAGCTGGCCGACAGTCTCAATCTCAGCCTGCATGTTCATGCTGATGATGATGTCGAATGTGTCTTCGACCTCGGCGACAAAATCCATCACTGTCAGGCTGTCCCATTCAAGGTCGCCGGCAAAGGTCGTCGCATCGGTCAGCGCGACCCCCTTTTTGTTGAAGGGGGCGATCAGGCCGTAAATCTGGTCGGTGAGGGCGGTGCTCATGTGGTGCGTCCCATCGTGGAATAAACTTGCGCGCGGGAATGCCGCGCTCGTGTCCGATTGGCAAGCGAATGCGGCGGGAACAGGGCAGCATCTTGCCGCTGGCGGCACTTCATGGCATCGCTGTGACGGGTCGCTGGCGCATTGCTAAGGTAGGGGGACAAGCCATGGACAGCGAAAACGCATCGACACCACCGACGCCGCCCGCGGTTTCGTTTCCGCCGAACGCGGTGCATCTGGTGCGCACCAACCAGCAGCTGACGATGCAGCTGTCGCAGATGGCCGACCAGAAAGCGTCGATCCTGATGGGCGCGACCTTTGTCGTGTTCACGCTCGCGGTCGGGCAGGCGCGCGCCGGGGCGGGCGCGCTCGCGATGCCGCTGACCATCCTCGCGACCTTTTCCTTCCTGTCGGCGTTGCTCGCGGTGTCGGCGGTCCTCCCGCGCGTCGGCAAGGCGCCGCCGATCGTGTACAAGGACGGCAAGGATCACAGCAACATCCTGTTCTTTGGCCGCTTTTCGCAGATGGAAGAGGATGAGTTCATCGACGCGGTCAAGGCGCGGCTGCGGACCGAGGAAGATCTGTACGAGACAATGCTGCGCGACACCTATCAAAACGGCATCGTCCTCGCCCGGCGCAAATATCGTTACCTGGCCTATGCGTACCGTCTGTTCGTCGTCGGGCTGACGCTGACCTTCGGGGCGTTTGCATTCGAGATGATCGCGATGTGGACCTGAATCCCTCCCCCTTGATGGGGGAGGCAGCGAGACTTGGCGGCTTGCCGCCTAGTCGCAGCGGTGGGGGTGCGGTCTCGGCCTGAGGCGATGGTGCAAGGACGCACCATCACCCCCATCCAACTGCACCTAATCGCTTCGCGATAAGGCTTCGTATCCTTCCCCCATCAAGGGGGAAGGGGCAACGCTGTTGCCTTTTTGCCACCCCCGTTCCCGAAAATCCCCCTGATCGTCGCCCACGATTGAACCGCCGCACCGCCGCGCCTATTCGGGCCGGCTATGTTGCAGCAGGCCACGCCCTTGACCGCGGAACCGTCGCAGGGTCTTCGCCAGGAATTCCGGGCGACGCTGGCGCTTGCCTTGCCGCTGGCGGCCGCGAACCTGCTCCAGATGCTCGTCCACGCGATCGACGTCATTTTTGTGGCGCGGCTGGGTGATGCCGCGCTTGCCGCCTCGTCGCTCGGCGTATCGATCTTCGGCCTCTTGCTCTGGACCGGCAGCGGGCTGGTCGGCGCCGCGGCGCCGCTGATCGCCGCCGAACTCGGGCGCCGCAAACATGCGGTGCGCGAGGTGCGGCGGACCGTGCGTATGGCGCTGTGGCTCAGCGCGCTGGTGTCGCTCGTGTTCATGGGCATTTGCGCCGCGGGCGGACCGATCATGACCCTGACCGGCCAGCCCGCCGAAACCTCGGCGCGCGCCGCCGGCTTCCTGCTGATCCTGATGTGGGGCATGTTCCCGATGATCGCCGCGACGGTGCTGCGCATCTTTGTCTCGGCGCTCGGGCGGCCGACCATCGCGACCGCGATCACCTTTGGCGCGCTCGGGGTCAACGCGCTCGGCAACTGGACGCTGGTGTTCGGCAACCTCGGCATGCCCGCGCTCGGGCTGCACGGCTCGGCGATCTCCAGCGTCATCACCAGCGCGCTGATGCTGCTCGCCTATGTCGTCGTCATCCAGTCCGACCGGCGGCTGCGGCGCTATCATCTGTTCGGCAACTGGTGGCGCACCGAATGGACGCGCTTTTTCGACATGCTGCGCATCGGTACGCCGATCAGCCTGACCATTTTGGCCGAAGCCGGATTGTTCACCGGCGCCGCCTTCCTGATGGGACGGATCGGCGAGGCCGAACTCGCGGGCCACACGATCGCGTTGCAGGTCGCGGCGCTCGCCTTCCAGATCCCGTTCGGGGTCGCACAGGCGGCGACGATCCGCGTCGGGCTGGCCTATGGCGCGCGCGACCACCGCGGCATCGCGCACGCCGGACAGGCGTCGCTGGTGCTCGGGATCGGCTTCATGGCGTTCACCGCGCTGCTGATGTGGCTGTTCCCCAAGCTGGTGCTGTCGATCTATGTCGATGTCGATGCGGCGCGCAACGCGGCGCTCGTCGGGTTCGCGATGCAGTTCCTGGTCGTCGCCGCGGCCTTCCAGCTGTTCGACGGTGCGCAGGCGGTCGCCGCCGGGGTGCTGCGCGGCTTGCAGGATACGCGCACCCCGATGATCATCGCGATCTGCGGTTACTGGATCGCGGGCTATGGCACCGCCATCTATCTCGGTTTCTGGACCCCGCTCGCCGGGGTCGGGGTATGGATCGGTCTCGCCGTAGGGCTGATCGTCGTCTCGGCGGTGCTGCTTCTCCGTTGGCGGATGCGCGCCCGTCTCGGCCTGCTCCCGGTCTGACGCAAAAAACTTGGGCAGCGGTGGTTGACGCCTATCGGACTCCCACCCATATGGCCGTCTGTTAGCACTCACGCCCTGTGAGTGCTAAATGACATCCATTGCATCATTGGAGGGATATCCATGCAATTTCGTCCGCTGCACGACCGAGTGCTCGTCCGCCGTATCGAAGCCGAAGAAAAAACGGCTGGCGGCATCATCATTCCCGACACCGCCAAGGAAAAGCCGCAGGAAGGCGAAGTCGTCTCCGTCGGTTCGGGCGCCCGCGCCGACGACGGCAAGGTGACCCCGCTCGACGTCAAGGCCGGCGACCGCATCCTGTTCGGCAAATGGTCGGGCACCGAAGTCAAGGTCGACGGCGAAGAGCTGTTGATCATGAAGGAATCGGACATCCTCGGCGTCATTGCCTGAGCTTGTTTGTCGATTTTCGAGTGAAGTTGCGCAGTTTTCTGCGCCTTTGAAAGGAATAGCCCCATGGCTGCAAAAGACGTAAAATTTAGCCGCGACGCGCGCGAACGCATTATGCGCGGCGTCGACATCCTCGCCGACGCGGTGAAGGTCACCCTCGGTCCCAAGGGCCGCAACGTCGTCATCGACAAGAGCTTCGGCGCCCCCCGCATCACCAAGGACGGCGTCACCGTCGCCAAGGAAATCGAACTCAAGGACAAGTTCGAAAATATGGGCGCGCAGATGGTCCGCGAAGTCGCTTCGAAGACCAACGACCTCGCCGGTGACGGCACGACCACCGCGACCGTACTGGCGCAGGCGATCGTCCGCGAAGGCATGAAGTCGGTTGCCGCCGGCATGAACCCGATGGACCTGAAGCGCGGTATCGACCTCGCGGTCACCAAGGTCGTCGAAACCATCAAGGCGCAGTCGAAGCCGGTTTCGGGCACTGCCGAAATCGCGCAGGTCGGCATCATTTCGGCCAATGGCGACACCGAAGTCGGCGAGAAAATCGCGCAGGCGATGGACAAGGTCGGCAAGGAAGGCGTGATCACCGTCGAGGAAGCCAAGGGTCTCGATTTCGAGCTCGACGTCGTCGAAGGCATGCAGTTCGACCGCGGCTACCTGTCGCCCTACTTCATCACCAACCCGGAAAAGATGCTCGTCGAGCTCGCCGATCCGTACATCCTGATCTTTGAAAAGAAGCTGTCGAACCTTCAGTCGATGCTGCCGATTCTCGAAGCGGTTGTGCAGTCGGGTCGCCCGCTGCTGATCATCGCCGAAGACATCGAAGGCGAAGCACTCGCCACGCTGGTGGTCAACCGCCTGCGCGGCGGCCTGAAGGTCGCGGCCGTCAAGGCACCGGGCTTCGGCGATCGCCGCAAGGCGATGCTGCAGGACATCGCGATCCTCACCAACGGTGAAATGATCAGCGAAGACCTGGGCATCAAGCTCGAAACCGTCACGCTGAACATGCTCGGCCAGGCCAAGCGCGTCACGATCGACAAGGACAACACCACCATTGTCGATGGTGCCGGCGATGCCGACACGATCAAGGGCCGCGTCGAACAGATCCGCGCGCAGATCGAAACGACGACCAGCGACTACGACAAGGAAAAGCTGCAGGAACGTCTGGCGAAGCTCGCCGGCGGTGTTGCGGTCATCAAGGTCGGCGGCGCATCGGAAGTCGAAGTGAAGGAACGCAAGGATCGCGTCGATGACGCGCTCCACGCAACCCGCGCTGCGGTCGAAGAAGGCATCGTCCCCGGCGGCGGTACCGCGCTGCTGTACGCCACCAAGGCGCTCGAAGGCCTGACCGGCATCAACGAAGACCAGACCCGCGGCATCGACATCATCCGTCGCGCGCTGCAGGCTCCGGTCCGCCAGATCGCCGAAAACGCCGGCTTTGACGGCGGTGTCGTGGCTGGCAAGCTGTTCGACCAGAACGACAGCAACTTCGGCTTCAACGCTTCGACCGATGTCTATGAAGACCTGGTCAAGGCCGGTGTCATCGACCCGACCAAGGTCGTCCGCATCGCGCTGCAGGACGCGGCCTCGGTTGCTGGTCTGCTGATCACCACCGAAGCCGGCATCGCCGAATCGCCCGACGACAAGCCCGCCATGGGCATGGGCGGCGGCGGCGGCATGGGCGGCATGGGCGGTATGGACTTCTAAGTCCGGACGCTTCCCGCTCGGCGCAAGCTGACAAGAATGGGCCGGGGGAGCAATCCTCCGGCCCTTTTCTTTGGCGGTCCTCAACTCCGGGGTGACGACAAAGGGGAGCCGGGACATTGCCAGTTCACCTTGCGCCGCATAGCAAGGCGGCATGAGCCTGTTCCTTGCCCTCGCCATGCTCGCAGACCCGGCTCAGCCCATCGAGCGCTGCGGGTATCGCATCGTCCAGAGCTATCCACACGACGCAACGTCGTTCACCCAGGGCCTGTTCTGGGACAGCGGCCATTTGTATGAAGCCACCGGCCAATATGGCCGCTCGCGCCTTGCACGGCTCGATCTCAAGACCGGCAAGGCGATCGCCCAAACCAGACTACCCCCCGACCAGTTCGGCGAAGGCATCACCCGCTGGCAGGGTCAGATCATCGGCGTCACCTGGCAGGGCGGGGTCGGCAATCGCTGGCGGATCAAGGATCTCAAACCAGTCGGCACATTCAAATATGCTGGCGAGGGCTGGGGGGTCACGCTGGTCGGTGACAGTCTGGTGCTGAGCGACGGCACATCACAGCTGCGCTTTTTCGACCCCGCGACGATGACCGAGCAGAAACGCGTCACGGTGCGCTTCGGCAGCCGCCCGCTGGCGATGCTCAACGAGCTGGAGACGATCGACGGCGAAATCTGGGCCAATGTGTGGATGACCGACATGATCGTGCGGATCGACCCTGCGAATGGCCATATCAAATCCTGGATCGACCTGTCGGGGCTCAAGGAGCAGGCAGGCGCCAAGGGAAGCGACAGTGTCCTCAATGGCATTGCATGGGACGCGAAACAGAAACGCTTGTTCGTCACCGGTAAATATTGGCCCAAACTCTACGAGATTGCGCTCGCCGACTGTCGTTAGCTGCCCAGCGCCTGCTCCACCCGCGTCGCGGCGGCGTCATAGACGCGCGCTTTCAACCCGGCGGTGATCGCGGGCGGCGTCCGGTCGGGGTGGCCGCCGACATAGGGCGGGGCAGGGTCATATTCGATCGCGAGCTGGATCGCCTGCGCCACCGCGTCGCCATGCAGTCGCCCGATCAGCGTCAGCGCGAAATCGAGCCCCGACGTTACCCCGCCGCTGGTGACCAGATTGCCGTCCTCGACGATCCGCGCGTTCACTGGCTCGGCGCCGACCAGCGGCAGCAAATGCGCATAGGCCCAATGCGTCGTGGCGCGCTTGGCGGTCAGCAACCCGGCGCGGCCGAGCAGGAAGGCGCCGGTGCAGACGCTGGTTACCCACCGCGAACCCGCGGCCTGCCGGGCGATGAAATCGATCGTCGCGGCATCGTTCAGTGCCTCGACCACGCCATGCCCGCCGGGGACGCACAGGATGTCCGCTTGCGGACAGCTGGCGAAATCATCGGTCGGCAGGATCGAAAAGCCGCTGTCGGTGGCGATCGGATCGCGGCTGGCGGCGGCGCCGACCAGGCGCGCGCCGGGCATCCGGCACAGCGCCTGCGCGGGTGCGGTGAAATCGAGCTGGGTGATGCCCGGAAACAGCAGAAAGACGATGGTGGTGGTGGCGGGGGTCGCGGGTGCGTCGGTCATGCGGATGTCCTTGCAGTGGCAGTGGATCACCCAGGCGCGCGGCTCGTTGTGGCAGTTTGGCCAGCCCCGCTTCCCGATGGGTCTCCATCTTCAGCGCCAGTCGCGGGGCGGGTGCAGGTCTAACGCCGCGACGCGCTGAGGGGAAGGCGCTATTTGTCTGCCTTCCCGCTCTCGTCGGTCGCTGCTTTTTCGTCGGCGGCTGAGGCGGTGTCGCGGCTTTCGAGCATTTCGGCGGCATCGTCGAGCGCCTTCGCCTCGCTGACCGTCACTCCGCCGGGGCCGGGCTCATTGTCGGTGCGGCTGCACCCTGCGACCAGTGCGAGCGCTACCGACGTCAGAATTGCAGCAAGTCCGCGGCGGTGCATGGCTGTCTCTCCCACGAAAAAGGGCTCCATTCGCGAAGAATGGAGCCCCTTCTATAGTCGCACGCTCAGACGCGCGCCAACGACTTACTTCTTGTCGTTGGCTTCGGCCTTCTTCGTTTCGGCTTCGATCTTGTCGCCAGCGGCGGCTGCGGCGTCGCCAGCAGCGTTCACGG
>JAEMRT010000003.1:8072-143010 GCA_016463225.1 Sphingopyxis sp.
GTGCCTTCGACGGCGTTGCCGGCCTTGTCGGCGGCAGCGGCGGTCGCGGCAGCGGCATCGTCGGCAGCAGCAGCGGTTGCGTCGGCGGCGTCAGCGGCACCTTCAGCGACGGCGTCGCCAGCAGCGGCGGCGTCGTCAGCAACGGCGGCGCCGGCTTCCGAAGTTTCTTCCTGGGCCTTTTCCGAGCAGGCGGTGAGGCTGAAGGCCGCGGCGGCCATCGACGCGATGAGAATCTTGCGCATGGGTATTCCTTTCGAATGCAATGACCGTCTGACCGGTCATGGACGCAGAGAGTTAGCGAGGGTTCAGGGGCTTGGCAATCAATAGCTTTTGTCCTCTGGCGGCACAGCGCCTGTCCTGAAAACAGCCACGGCTGCCCGAATGAACAAAGGGGCCGCCGGTGAACCGACGACCCCCATTGTTCTGTTGGCCAATCTGGCCCGCAAGAAGCTTACTTCTTGGCTTCTTCCATCGCGCCCTTGGCGGCGTCGGCAGCTTCCTTGGCGGCGTCAGCAGCTTCGGTTGCCTTGTCGGCGGCAACGGCGGTGTCGCCAGCAGCAGCAGCGTCGGCAGCGCCTTCAGCAGCGGCGCCAGCGGTCGCAGCGGCGTCAGCAGCGCCTTCAGCAGCTTCCATCGCGCCGTCAGCGGCACCTTCGACGGTCGCTGCTGCGTCTTCGGTGGCGGCTGCGGTGTCGTCGGCAGCCTTTTCACCGCAAGCGGCGAGGCCCATCGAGGCGGCAAGGACGAGCGACAGAGTGATCGATTTTTTCATTTGGGAAACCCCTCTCGGTTTGAACAGATCGACCGGCATAGGAACAGATCGATCCCGGAATATGCCAATCGAGCGCAGAATTACCCGCTCGGCAAATGGCGCGCAACGCCCTTTTTCGGCCAGCCGGGATGTTTCGTCGCAAACCTGCTTTGCCCCGAACGCGCATGGCGGAAATAGGGGTGTGCGCGTTGGTTGACCAGATATAAAGAAAGCTTTATATGTATTGTCATGCGCGAGCTGATCGACATCTTTCGGGCCCTGGCGGACCCCACGCGCTTGCGAGTCGTCGCTCTGCTGCGCGAAATGGAGCTGGCGATCGGCGAGCTGGCGGTGGTGCTTGACCAGAGCCAGCCGCGCGTATCGCGCCATGTCCGTATCCTCGTCGAGGCGGGGATTGTCGAGCGGCGGCGCGAAGGGAGTTGGGTGTTCCTGCGGATCGCCAACGGCGGCCCGGTTGCGGAGATCATCGGACAGGCTGAAAACTGGCCGTTCTCGGCGCGAGAGGCGCTGGTCATCGCGCATGACGCGCGGCGGCTGGCGGCGGTGCGCGACGAACGCGTTGCGGTCGCCGAACGCTATTTCGCCGAACATGCCGCCGAATGGGACGCGATCCGGTCGCGCCACGTCGCCGAAAGCGAGGTCGAGGCGGCGATGCTGGCGATGATGCACAACCGCAGGCTTGGGCATCTGCTCGACATCGGGACCGGCACTGGCCGGATGGCGGAGATTTTTGCGCCGACCGCGCGCCGGATCACCGCGCTCGACCGTAGCCCCGAAATGCTGCGCATCGCGCGTTCCAAACTGGCGGGGCAGGCGATCCCGGTCGATCTGGTGCAGGGCGATTTTCTGGACCTGCCGGTGGGCGACGCCAGTGTCGACAGCATCGTCATCCATCAGGCGCTCCACTTTGCGCACGAACCCGATCGGGTGATTGCCGAAGCCAGCCGGGTGCTGCGCGGCGGCGGCCATCTGCTTGTCGTCGATTTCGCGCCGCACGAGGATGAGGCGCTGCGCAACCTCGCTGCGCATGCGCGGCTGGGCTTTTCGGATGCGCAGATCCGCGGCTGGTTCGCTTCGGCCGGCCTGTTGCTGGAAAACACGCAAACGCTCGAAGGCGGCGAGCTGGTCGTCAAGCTCTGGCTTGGCCGTCGTCGCAGCGATGAAGATCAACCCCCGGTCGCCCATGATGGCGACGGGCAAAGCAAAAGGCTTGCGGCATGACGTCGAACTTGAATTCGCTCGCGGAAGCGCGCCGCGCCGCGGCGTCGCCGCTGTTTGCCAATCTGGACGGCGACATCGGCGTGAGCTTCGAATTTTTCCCGCCCAAGACCGAGAAGATGGAAGCCCAGCTGTGGGATACGTTCCGCACGCTGGAGCCTTTGGCGCCGCGCTTCGTGTCGGTCACCTATGGCGCGGGCGGTTCGACGCGCGAACGCACCCATGCGACCGTCGCGCGCATCGCCGCCGAAAGCGCCGTGCCCCCCGCGGCGCACTTGACCTGCGTCGAGGCATCGCGTGCTGAAATTAACGAGGTGGCAGAGGCCTATTGGGAGGCTGGAGTGCGGCACATCGTCGCGCTGCGCGGCGACGTGCCGGGCGGAGCACCCTATAGCGCGCATCCGCAAGGCTATGCCAACGCGGTCGAGCTGGTGGCCGGGCTGAAGGCTGTGGCGCCGTTCGACATTTCGGTCGCTGCCTATCCTGAAACGCATCCCGATGCGGATTGTCCGCAGTCCGATCTCGACAATCTGAAGCGCAAGCTCGATGCCGGGGCGACGCGCGCGATCACGCAGTTCTTCTTCTCGCCCGACAGCTTCCTGCGTTTCCGCGACGCCGCGGCGGCGGCGGGGATCGATGCACCGATCATTCCGGGCATCCTGCCGGTGTCGAATGTGTCGCAGACGCGCCGCATCGCCGACATGTGCGGTACCGCGATCCCGGCGTGGATGGTGTCGCTGTTCGAAGGGCTCGACGATCATCCCGCCGCGCGCCAGCTGGTGGCGGCGACCGTCGCCGCCGAAATGTGCCGCCGCCTCTATGCGGGCGGGGTCCGCGATTTCCATTTCTACACGCTCAACCGCGCCGAGCTCAGCTATGCCATCTGTCATCTGCTGGGGCTGCGACCGGCCGCGAACGCAAAGGATCAGGCGGCATGAGCGCCAATATGAAAATGGGTACACGCGGAGCTTTGCAAGCGGCGGCGAGGGAGCGCATCCTGCTCACCGACGGCGCGTTCGGGACCGAGATCCAGAACTGGAAGCTGGCCGAGGCGGACTATGCCGGGTCGCTCGGGCTGAGCCACGATCAGAAGGGCAACAACGATATCCTCGCGATCACCAAGCCCGAGGTGCCGGAGACGATCACGCGCGCCTATCTCGACGCCGGATCGGACATCGTCTCGACCAATACCTTCTCGGCAAATATCATCAGTCAGGCCGATTATGGCGCCGAGCATCTGGTCCGCGCGATCAACGTCGAAAGTGCGAAGATCGCGCGGCGGCTCGCCGACGAATATGCCGCGAAGGACGGGCGCCCGCGCTTTGTCGCCGGAGCGATCGGGCCGACCAACAAGACCTTGTCCTTGTCGCCTGACGTCAACGACCCCGGTTTTCGCGAGATCGACTTCGACTATCTCAAGGCCGTGTACCTCGAGCAGGTCATCGCGCTGGCCGAGGGCGGCGCCGATTTCATCCTGATCGAGACGATCTTCGACACGCTGAATGCCAAGGCCGGGATCGCCGCGGTGCTGGAGGCCGAGGCAAAGGTCAGCCGCGAGCTGCCGCTGATGATTTCGATGACGCTCACCGACCTGTCGGGTCGCAATTTGTCGGGGCATACGGTCGAGGCCTTCTGGTACGCGGTGCGCCATGCGCGGCCGCTGACGATCGGGCTCAATTGCTCGTTCGGCGCGGCGCAGCTCCGCCCGCATGTCCGCGTGCTGTCCGACATCGCCGATGCGCTGGTGATGGTTTACCCGAACGCGGGTCTGCCCAATGAGCTCGGCGAATATGACGAGATGCCCGACACGACCGCGGCGTTGGTGCGCGAATGGGCTGAGCATGGCCAGGTCAACATCCTCGGCGGCTGCTGCGGTTCGACCCCGGCGCATATCGCCGCGATGGCGAAGGCGGTGGCGGGATTGCCCGCGCGGCAAATTCCCGAGGTGCCGGTTCGGACGCGGCTCGCGGGACTTGAACCCTTCACGATGGCGGCTTGAACCGATGACCGACATTCCGACTTGGACGATCCGGGAGGCCGGCGCGGATGACGCGTCGGCGCTCGCGCTGATCGGCGCCGCGACCTTTCTCGAAACCTTCGCGGGCATTCTCGACGGCGATGCGATCGTCGGTCACTGCGCTGCGCAGCATAGCGGGACGGCCTACCGCGACTATTTCGCGGCCGGCGCACGTGCGTGGATCGCCGAAGCGCAGCCGGGCGGTGCGCCGATCGGTTTCGCGCTGGTCGGCAAGCCCGATCTCGCCGCCGCCATCGACGGCGATATCGAATTGAAGCGCATCTATTCGCTGTCGCGCTTTCACGGCACCGGCGTGGGCGCCGGATTGATGAAACAGGCGTTGGCGGCTGCGAAGGATCATCGCCGCCTGCTGCTCGGCGTCTATGCGCATAACAGCCGCGCGCTCGCCTTCTACCGCAAACAGGATTTCGTTGATATCGGCACCCGCCAGTTCAACGTCGGCGGCAAGCTCTATGACGATCTCGTCCTCGCCCGCCCGCTTGCCGCCTGATGCCCGCTTTCAGGATTTTTCAATGACCACCGCCTCCGCCACCAACTTCGTCAACATCGGTGAGCGCACCAACGTCACCGGATCCGCGGCGTTCAAAAAGCTGATCCTCGCCGACGATTATGCCGCGGCGGTCGAGGTTGCGCGCCAGCAGGTCGAGAACGGCGCGCAGGTCATCGACGTCAACATGGACGAAGGCCTGCTCGACGCCGAATATGCGATGACGACCTTCCTGAAGCTGATCGCCGCCGAACCCGACATCGCGCGGGTGCCGGTGATGATCGACAGCTCGAAATGGTCGGTGATCGAGGCGGGGCTGAAATGCGTTCCCGGCAAACCGATCGTCAATTCGATCAGCATGAAGGAAGGCGAGGAGCCGTTCCTGGTCCACGCGCGCAAATGCATGGCCTATGGCGCCGCGGTCGTCGTGATGGCGTTCGACGAGGTCGGGCAAGCCGACACGATGGAACGCAAGATCGAGATCTGTGCGCGCGCCTATGATCTGTTGATGACCATCGGCTTTCCGCCCGAAGACATCATCTTCGATCCCAATGTCTTCGCGGTCGCGACCGGGCTCGAAGAACATGACAATTATGCGGTCGACTTCATTGAGGCGGTGAAGGTGATCCGCGTGCGTTGTCCGCACGTCCATTTCTCGGGCGGATTGTCGAACCTGTCGTTCGGCTTTCGCGGCAACGAGACGGTGCGCCGCGCGATGCACAGCGTCTTCCTCTATCACGCCATCCCCGCCGGGCTCGACATGGCGATCGTCAACGCGGGCCAGCTCGACGTTTACGACACGATCGATCCCGAACTGCGCGAGGCATGCGAGGACGTCGTCCTCAACCGCAAAAAGGATGGCGAGGCCGAAAGCCCGACCGAGCGCCTGATCGCGCTCGCCGAACGCTATAAGGGCAGCAACCCGGCGCAGGAAAAGGCGGCCGAGGAATGGCGCGGCTGGCCGGTCGCCAAGCGGCTGGAGCATGCGCTGGTCAAGGGCATCGACGCTTATGTCGTCGACGACACCGAAGAGATGCGCCAACTGATGCCGCGCCCGATCGAGGTGATCGAGGGGCCGCTGATGGACGGCATGAACGTTGTTGGCGACCTGTTCGGGTCGGGCAAGATGTTCCTGCCGCAAGTCGTCAAATCGGCGCGCGTGATGAAGAAAGCCGTCGCGCATCTGCTGCCCTTTATCGAGGCGGCGAAGGAGCCGGGCGCGAAGGGCAAGGGCAAGGTCGTGATGGCGACCGTCAAGGGCGACGTCCACGACATCGGCAAGAATATCGTCGGCGTCGTGCTGCAATGTAACGGCTTCGAGATCGTCGACCTCGGCGTCATGGTCCCCTGGTCGAAAATCCTCGAGGCCGCGAACGAGAATGACGCCGACATGATCGGCCTCAGCGGCCTGATCACCCCCTCGCTCGACGAGATGGTGACGGTTGCCGAGGAAATGCAGCGCGCCGGGATGACGATGCCGTTGCTGATCGGCGGCGCGACCACGTCGAAGGTGCATACCGCGCTGCGCATCGACGTCGCGTACAAAGGCCCGGTGCTCCACGTCCTCGACGCGAGCCGCGCCGTCGGCGTCGCGACCGCTTTGGTCAGCGACACCGGGCGCGATGCCTATGTGAAGGGCTATAAGGATGATTATGAGCATGTCCGCGACGTGCGCGCGAACAAGGGGCAGAGCGCGCTGATTCCGATTGAGGATGCGCGCGCCAACGGCTTCGCGATCGACGAGCATATCCGTCCGTTTCCACCCGAGAACCCGGGGCTCCATGTCTTCGACAGCTGGGATCTGGCCGAACTGGTCGAATGGTTCGACTGGACGCCTTTTTTTCGCGCCTGGGAGCTGGCGGGCAACTATCCCGCGATCCTGACCGATCCGGTCGTCGGCGAAAGCGCGTCGAGCCTGTACGCCGATGCGCGCGCGATGCTGGCCCAGATTGTCGGCGAAGGCTGGCTCACCGCGCGCGGCGTCGCAGGGCTGTGGCCGTGCCGCCGCGAAGGCGACGACGTCATCATCCATCTGGAAGAGACCGAGGAGCATATCCGCATCCCCTTCCTGCGCCAGCAGATCGCCAAGCGCGAGGGGCGTCCGAACATGTGCCTCGCCGATTTCGTCAGCCCCAACGGCGACTGGATCGGCGGCTTTTCGGTCGCGATCCACGGCATTGAACCGCATCTGGCGCGCTTCAAGGCGGGGCATGACGACTATAATGACATCTTGCTGAAAGCGCTGGCCGACCGGTTCGCCGAAGCCTTTGCCGAGCGCCTCCACGCGCATGTCCGTACCGACCTGTGGGGCTATGCGCCCGGCGAGCAGCTGACCCCCGAGGCAATCGTCAAGGAGGAGTATCGCGGCATCCGTCCGGCGCCCGGCTATCCGGCGTGCCCCGACCACAGCCTGAAGCCGATCCTGTTCGACCTGCTCGACGCCGGGACCAACTCGGGCGCCATCCTGACCGAAAGTTTCGCGATGCTGCCGACCGCGGCGGTGTCGGGATTCTATTTCGGCCACCCCGACGCGAGCTATTTCGGCGTCGCGCGGGTGGGGCCGGACCAGCTGGCGGAATATGCGACGCGGCGCGGGGTCGATATGGAGACGGCGACGCGCTGGTTGCGGCCCAATCTGGATTAACTTCACGCGGCACGCCTGTCCGACAACGGGACGCGCCTCCGGTTAACCGCCTTCGCGAACGACTGACGGCGCAAAACGCGCTATAACGTCTTCATGGCAAAGTCTCTTTTTCGTCGGCCGTGGCTGCCGGCGCTCGCCCTTCCGCTGCTGTTTGCTCCGGCACCGCTGCCCGCGCAGACCGGCGCTGCGCCCTATAGCGTCGATGGCCGCAGCTTCGGGCGGTTGCAGGACGCGGTCGATGCGATCGGCGGCGGCGAGGGGACGATCCGCATCGCCGCGGGCTATCACCGCGACTGCGCGGTGCAGACCGCGGGCCGCGTTGCCTTTGTGGCGGCGGAGCCCGGCCGCGCGATCTTCGACGGGGTGACCTGCGAGGGCAAGGCGGCGCTGGTGCTGCGCGGCGCCGGCGCGCGCGTCGATGGGCTGGTGTTCCAGAATATGCGCGTTCCCGACGGCAATGGCGCGGGCATCCGGCTGGAGGCGAGCGACCTCGATGTGCTGAACAGCCTGTTCCGCGCCAGCGAGCAGGGCATATTGTCCGCCGACGATCCCGAAGCCACGCTGACCATCGACCGCTCGACCTTTTCAGGCCTTGGTCGCTGCGACCGCGGGCTGAGCTGCGCGCATAGCGTCTATACCGGGATTTACGGCAAGGTCGCCGTGACGCGGACGCGGTTCGAAAAGGGCAGCGGTGGCCACTATCTCAAAACCCGCGCGATCGCGGTCGACATCAACGACAACAGCTTCGACGACACCCAGGGAACGGCGACCAACTATATGATCGATCTGTCGTCGGGGTCGGTCGGGCAGATCGCGAACAATCTGTTCGTGCAGGGGCGCGACAAGGAAAATTACTCGGCGCTGATCGCGGTGGCGGCAGAGGAACGCAAAAACCCGTCGCGCGGGCTTTCGATTGTCGGCAATCGCGCCAGCCTGCCCGCGGGGATCGGCCGCACGTCGGTGTTTGTGGCCGACTGGAGCGGCGAGGCGCTGGCGATCGGTGCGAATGAGCTGGGCGCGGGGTTGACGCGGTTCGAGAAACGGTAAGCTGCAATGTCACTCCGCTCGATGCGAACGGGCTTTCCAGGTAGGCTTTACGCCTCGCCGCGCGTCTCGATCAGCGATGCGGCCAGCGCTTCGGCGGGGGATTTGCCGCCCCACAACACGAACTGGAACACCGGGTAAAAGCGTTCGCACTCGTCGATTGCGCTTTCGATCAGCGTTTCGGTCATGTCGAGCGACAAGGATGCGTCGCTACCGACGAGCAGGCCGTGGCGGAACAGGATCGTGCCGCTGTTCGACCACAGCTCGAAATGGCCCAGCCACAATTGCTCGTTGATCAGCGCCAGCGCCTCGTGCGCGACGGCGCGCTTGTCCTCGACCACGCGGATGTCGGGGAACGCAAGCAGCTGGATGACGCCGTCGTCGGCGCGCCACACCGCGCGCAGCTCATAGGTCGTCCAGCTACCCTGCGCGGTCGCAACGATCTCGTCCTCGCCGACCATCTCGTGCGGCCAGTCGTGCGCGGCAAAATAGGATGACAGCATATCCATCGGGGCTGCGTCCTGGCCGTCTTCGTCGTCGTAAATATCTTCGCTCATGGGGGCGCTTTAGCGAGTGTTCGATCAGGTGGCGAGTCGCTATGCCCACCACCAATCGTCATCCCGGCGAAGGCCGGGATCTCGACAGAGCGCAAAGACGCGAGGGTGAGGCCCCGGCCTTCGCCGGGGTGACGACTATTTCTTGGGTGCAGCTTTCGGCTTCGCGGCAGGCTTCGCCGCGGCTTTTGGCGCAGCCGCAGGCTTCGCTGCGGCCTTGGGCGCCGCGGCCGGCTTCTTCGCCGCGCCTTCCAGCTTGTCGAGCCGCGCTTTCAGCGCTTCGGTCTCCGCACGCGCGGTTGCGGCCATCTGCTTCACCGCGTCGAATTCTTCGCGGCTGACGAAATCCATCCGGCCGACCCATTCCTTGGCGCGTTCGCGCATCGCGGCTTCGGCTTCGCGGCCGGCGCCGGCAACGGTTCCGGCGACGCCGTTCACCATCTTGGCCAGATCGTCGAAAAAGCGGTTTTCGCTCTGCATCTTAAAATTCCTTTGTCGGACGTTCAGTCCCTTGCCGTTACCCTATCTGGGTGCTGGCGGCGGTGGGGACAAGGGTTTCGGCGTCGGGATTGCGCTGGTCGATCTGAAAATTCAGGATCGCGGCAAAGCTGAGCCAGATCATATACGGGACGAGCAGCCATGCCGCGGCCTTGCGGATCGGGGCAAAGGCAAAGGTGGTGGCGATCGTCATCATCAGGATGAAGATGATCAGATAGAGCGCGCTCGTGACCTGATACTGGCCAAAGAACAGCGGCGACCACGCGAAATTGGCGATCAGCTGGACAAAGAACAGCAGCAGCGCAAAGCCGCGCCCCTTCGCGCCGCGTGCGTGGAGGATCATCGCGAGCGCCAGCCCGAGCATGATGTAGAGGATCGGCCACACGACCCCGAACACCCAGCCCGGCGGGGTGTTCGCGGGCAGGTCGAGCGAGGCGAACCAGCGATTGCCGTAACCGCTGTTCGACAGCACGCCCATCAGGCTGCCGATCAGGACGATCGCGGGGACGGTCACCAGCGCCCAGCGCAGATACGACATGCGAAGCTGGCCCGGTGTAGCGATCTCGGTCATGCACATGGTCCTTTGCGCGGGAATCGGCTGATCAAGGATGTCGCGGCGGGCGGGGCTGGCGTCAAGCGGCAGCTTTGACTGCGGCGATCAGAAATTCGACATTGCCCTCCGGCCCGGTGATCGGGCTTTCGACGGTGTCAACGACGCGCCAGCCGCCGCGTTCCATCCATTCGCGCACTTCTTCGCACACCCGCGCGTGCACCGCGGCGTCGCGGATCACGCCTTTTTTGCCGACCTCGTGCCGTTCGGCTTCGAACTGCGGCTTGATCAGCGCGACCATCCGCGCGCCGTCTTTGGCAAAACTCATCGGCACCGGCAGCACCTTGGACAGCGCGATGAAACTCGCGTCGCAGACGATCAGGTCGATGGGTTCGGGGATATGTGCGGCGGTCAGAATGCGCGCGCTTGTTTGTTCGTGGACGATGACGCGATCGTCCTGACGCAGCTTCCACGCGAGCTGGTTGGTCCCCGAATCGACCGCATAGACGCGCACCGCGCCGCGGCTGAGCAGCACGTCGGTAAAGCCGCCGGTCGACGAGCCGACATCAATCGCGACCGCGCCCGTCACCTCCCAGTCGAGGTGCGTGAGGGCATGGTCGAGCTTGACCCCGCCGCGCGACACCCACGGATGGTCGCGGCCCTTGACGCTGATCTCGGCGTCGTCGGCGACCTGTTGCCCGGCCTTGTCGATCTTGCGGTCGCCGACGTAGGCGAGACCCGCGAGGATGAGCGCCTGCGCGCGCGTCCGGCTTTCGGCGAGGCCGCGGTCAACGAGCAGCTGGTCGGCGCGCTGCTTGGCCATCAGCCTAATCCCGTCATTGCGAGGAGCGAAGCGACGCGGCAATCCAGAGTCGCGTAAACCGCTCTGGATTGCTTCGCTTCGCTCGCAATGACGAGGTGAAATATCATTGCTTGGCCAAATCCGTCAGCGTGCTTGGCGTCAGGATCTGCGGCAGAATTTCCGGTTTTGCCGCGCCCGGGGCGTACCACAGGTAGAGCGGCACGCTGTTGCGGCCGTGTTCGGCCAGCGTGCGGGTGATGACGGGATCGCCGTTGGTCCAGTCGCCGATGAGGGTAACGACACCTTTCTTCTTGAAAGTTTCCTGCACCGCCGCGCGGTTGATCGCGCCCGCCTCGTTCGCCTTGCAAGACAGACACCAGTCGGCGGTGAAATAGACGAAGACGGGCTTGCCGGTGGCGCGGGCCTTGGCGAGCGCATTGGGCGAGAAGGTTGATCCATCCGCTGCGGCTGTTCGCTCCGCGTCGGCAACATCCGTTACCGTTCCACCCAAACCGATGACGAAGAGCAGCCCCGCCGCGATCAGCAGCCACGACCGCCGGTCGCCGCGCTGCATCGCGCCATAATGGGTGAGCAGCACCAGCGCCATGGCAACCGCGACGATCGGCCAGATCAGCTGCGATCCGCTGCCGAGCTGGCGCCACAGCAACCAGCCGAGCGCCAGCGCGGTGAGCCCCATCGGCAGCGCCATCCATTTGCGGAACCTGTCCATCCACGGCCCCGGCTTGGGCAGCCGGTTGCGCAGCGCCGGGACAAAACCGACGGCGAGAAAGGGCAGGGCAAGCCCAAGGCCGAGACCGCCAAAAATCGGGAGCGCGGCCCACGCGGGTAGCACCAGCGTCGCGCCCAGCGCAGCGCCGAGCAACGGGCCGCTGCACGGCGTCGCGACAAAAGCGGCAAGTGCGCCGGTCCAGAATCCGCCTGCTGCGCCGCCCTTGTCGACCAGTGCCTGACCGCCGCCAAACGATGGCAATTCATAGGCGCCGAGCAAGTTGAGCGTAATCGCAAGCGCGAGGATCAGCAGCGCCAGAACGCTGACGGGATGTTGCAATTGAAACGCCCAGCCGACCTGTTCGCCCACCGCGCGTAGCGCGAGCAGCGCAGCGCCGAGCAGCAACGCGGTGACGATCGCGCCCGCGGTATAGGCCAGCGCCTCGAGCTTCGCCGATCGCGCGTCGCCGCCCGAGCGCGCGAGACTGAGCGCCTTGAGGCTGAGGATCGGGAAGACGCAGGGCATCAGGTTGAGGATCAACCCGCCGAGGATCGCGCCGCCGAGCGCGGTCCAGAACAGACCGAAATCGATGGCATCTGTCGTTCCAGCGATCGCCTCACCCGCGGTCGGCACCGCGCCGGGCTCGAACTTGACCGAAAGCCCGCGTCCCTCGCCAAGTTTGAGCAGCGCCGCGATCGGTCCCGCGGCTTCGCCCTTGGCGCGCGTCTCGACGATGATGAAATCGCCATTGCGGCTGAATTGCTGTGGCGCGACATAATCGACCAGATTCTGCGTCTCGACGAAAATATAGGGTGCGTTGAGCGTCGACCGGGCGGGCAGGGGGATAGCAAAGCGCACGGTATCGCCGCGCCGCTCCCAAGTTCCGCTACGATCGAGCGGCTGCGGCAGCAGCGCGCGCCAGCCGTCGAAGCGCACCCGCGACGCGGCTGGAACAGCGCCATCGCCCGCCTTGAGCGTGACCGAAATTACCGCCTTTTCCGGCACGCACACCTTGTCGGTGCAGGCGAGCCAGTTGGCCACGCCCGAAAGCGTCAAATCACTTCCCTGCGCGACCCTTTCGTCAACTTCGACGTCGGCGAGCAGCGCATAGGGGTGTTCGTAAACATGGTTCATCATGCCGAACAGGATCAGCGGTTCGGGGACCGGATAACGCAGCGGTGCGACCGTCACCCCCTCTGGCGCATTCCATTCGATCGACAGCCCGAACCCGGCATCGCCGCCATTGATCCAATAGCCGTGCCAGCCCTTGTCGGGGTTCATCGTGAGCGCAAGCGTTGTCGCGCCGCCGGGCGCGGGCGCGCTGGATTCGGCAACCAGCTTAGGCTGGATATGCGTCGTTTGCGCCTGCGCGGGGCCAAGCGCGAGCAGGGCGAACGCGAGCAGTGCCAGCGCCGCACGCCAAAGGCTTGTCACAAAAACGTCCTTGCCGCGATCCATGCCGGTTCCGCTGTCACCTGTCTCTCGAGGCTTGCCATATAGGCGGGTTTCGCCGAGAGGACAGCCCGCGCTGACACCCTTGTGCAACGGAGACGCCGCTCGTGACGCTGAACCCTCTCAAAATCGCCCTGGCCGCCACCCTCTGCATCGGCAGCGGCAGCGCCGTTCTCGCGCAGAACTCGGCCCCGCCAGTCGCCAAAGTGACCGCCGCGACCCCGCCGCCCAAGCTGATCGTGATGGTTGCGGTCGATCAGCTGTCGGCCGATCTGTTCGCCGAATATCGCGGTAAGTTCACCGGCGGCCTTGCGCGGTTGGCGTCGGGCGCCGTCTTTCCGTCGGGCTATCAGGCGCATGGTGCGACCGAAACCTGCCCCGGCCATTCGACGATCCTGACCGGCAGTCATCCCGGGCGCGCCGGGATCGTCGCCAACAATTATTTCGACCTCTCGGTCGGCCGCGAAGACAAGCGCGTCTATTGCGCCGAAGACGAAAGCGTCCCCGGTACCGCATCGGGCGGCGGCAAATATGCGCCGTCGGTGAACCATCTTCTCGTTCCGACTCTCGGCGATTTGATGAAGGCGCGCGACCCCAACACGCAGGTTGTGTCGGTCGCGGGCAAGGACCGCGCTGCGATCATGATGGGCGGACGTCAGGCCGACGAGCTGCTGTGGCTCGCGCCCACCGGTCTCACCAGCTACCGCGGCACCACCCTGTCACCGACCGCGACGCAGGCCGGTGCGGCAATCGCCGCCGCCATCGCGCAGCCGCGCCCGGGGCTGGCGCTGCCCGCCGATTGCGCGGCGCACGACATTGCCATCCCGGTGGGCGACAAGGGCGCCACCGTCGGTACGGGCCGCATGGCACGCGATGCGGGCGATTTTCGCCGCTTTATGGCCTCACCCGAAGCCGACGGCGCGGTCCTCGCGACCGCCGCGGCGATGCGCCAGGTGCGCAAGATGGGCGAGGGCAGCGGCACCGACCTGCTGATCGTCGGCCTGTCGGCGACCGATTATGTCGGCCATGGCGTGGGTACGGAAGGCGCCGAAATGTGCCTCCAGATGATGGGGCTCGACCGCGAACTCGGCGACTTTTTCGCGCGGCTCGATGCGACCGGCATCGACTATGCCGTCGCGCTGACCGCCGACCATGGCGGGCATGACATGCCCGAACGCAATCGCCAGAATGGCTGGCCGGCGGCGCAGCGCGTCGACCGGGCGCTTGATCCCGATACGCTCGGTAAGGCGGTCGCCGAAAAGCTCGGCCTGCCGCAGCCTTTGCTTTATGGCGACGGCCCGTTCGGCGACATGTATCTGTCGAAGGCGTTGACCCCGGCGCAGCGCCAGGCGGCACAGGCCGAAATCCTGGCGCGGCTGCGCGCGCATCCGCAGATCGAAGCGGTCGTGACCGCCGAGGAGCTGGCGAGCCGGCCGGTCTCGAAACAGGCGCCCGACACCTGGAGCCTGCACGACAAGCTGCGCGCGTCGTTCCACCAGGGCCGCTCGGGCGATTTTATCGTGGTCCTGAAACCGCGGGTCACTCCGATTCCCGAATCGGGACTCGGCTATGTTGCGACGCACGGGTCGGTGTGGGACTATGACCGGCGCGTGCCGATGCTGTTCTGGCGCAAGGGGCTCGCCGGGTTCGAACAGCCTAATGCGGTGATGACGGTCGATATCATGCCGACGCTGGCATCGCTGATCGGCGTACCGGTCGATGCGGGCAAGATCGACGGACGCTGCCTCGACCTGTTGTCGGGCGCCGACAGCAGTTGTCGTTAGGGACGAGAAAAGAAGCGAATATGACGAAGTTTTTGCGGGATTTCTCCGGCCAGTTGCTGCTGGTCGGTTGTGGCAACATGGCGGGCGCGATGCTTGATCGCTGGCTGGCGGCGGGCCTGGACCGCGCGCAGGTCTCGATCGTCGATCCCATTGCGACACCGCGCGACGGTGTCGTCCAATACGCATCGCTGGCAGACTGGCAGGCCGCGGGCGGCACCGCCGACTGGATCATGCTGGGCATGAAGCCGCAGCAACTGGGCGATGTCGCCGATCTGCTGGCGCCGCTGGCGACTGGCGGCGTCCATCTGATGTCGATCCTGGCGGGCGTTTCGCTTTCCGATCTCGCGGCGCGTTTCCCTAGTGCTGGCGCGCAGGTTCGCATCCTGCCCAACCTCGCTGCGCGCATCGGCGCCGGGGTGACCGCCGTCGCGACGCTGGGCGACGCCGATGGCGAGGCGATCGCCGCGCTGCTCGATCCGCTGGGCCAGACGGTGACGCTCGCCGACGATTCGACGATGGATCTGGTCACCGCCTTTACCGGCAGCGGCCCGGCCTTTGTGTTTCGCCTGATCGAATCCTACGCCGCGGCGGGCGAGCGGCTGGGCCTGTCGGCGGAGGATGCGCTGGCGCTGGCCACGGCAACCTTCGGCGGCGCCACCGCGCTGCTCGCCGACAGCGGCGAAAAGCCCGGGGTGCTGATTGCGCAGGTGGCGAGCAAGGGCGGCACGACGCAGGCCGGGCTCGACGTCCTCGACAGCGACGGACAGATCGCCGCGCTGCTCACCAATGTGCTGCGCGCGGCGCGCGACCGCGGGCGCGAGCTTGCCGATATTGCGCGCGGCGAGGGCTAAGCCGGACCCTTGCCCAGCGCCGCGATGCGTTTGCGGTCGCGCGCGGGAACAAGTGCTTCGCTGACGTGCCAGAACCCGGTCACCGCCTGTTGTCCGGCGTGGGTATAGGCGCGGCTCATCGTGTCGCGCAGCAGCGTGAAGATCGCCGCTTCGATCACGCGCCCGGCTTCGGTCAGCCGCAGTTCCTTTTGCCGCCGGTCGCGATTGCCGGGCCGCGTTGTCAGCATGTCGCGCGCTTCCAATTCCTTGACCACCCGGCCGAGCGATTGTTTGGTGATCCCCAGCAACGCGAGCAGGTCCGAAATCGTCAGCCCCGGTTGCCGCGCGATGAAATAGAGCGCGCGATAATGCGCGCGCCCCAGTTCCTGCTCGGCGAGCTGCGCGTCGATCGACCGCCACAGCGACGCATGCGCGAAAAACAGAAATTCGATGCCCCGGCGCACTTCGTCTTCGCGCAAGAAAAGGGCAGACGCAGCGGGTACTTGTGAAAGAAAATTTTCATCCGGCATAGTCACTATCGTTGCGCGCCGCGCTCGTCTTTGGCAAGAGGCGCGCACCATAGACCCCATAACCATAGGTGTTTTCGCATGTCCGCTCCCGCCTTCACCCATCTGCCGCACCCCAATCGCGTTGCGGACGATGTACGGGCGGCGGCGATTGCCGACCCAGCGTTCGGGCGCGTCTTCACCGACCATATGGTGTCGATCCGCTATACCGAGGGGCAGGGCTGGCACGACGCGCAGGTAATGCCGCGCGGGCCGCTGACGCTCGATCCCGCGACCGCGGTGCTGCATTATGCACAAGAGATTTTCGAGGGGCTCAAGGCGTACCGTCTCGACGACGGGTCGATGGCGCTGTTCCGGGTCGAGGCCAATGCGGCGCGCTTCAACGCCAGCGCGCGCCGCATGGCGATGGCCGAAATGCCCGAGGAGCTGTTCATCGCCGCGGTCAAGGAAGCCGTCGCCGCCGATGCACGCTGGTTCCCGCCGGTCGACGGTGGCGCGCTGTACCTGCGCCCCTTCATGTTCGCGAGCGAGGTGTTCCTCGGCGTGAAGCCTGCAGCTGAATATCAGTTCCTCGTCATCACCTCGCCCGTCGGCAATTATTTCAAATCGGGCGCCCCGGCGATTTCGCTGTGGGTGTCGGAAGATTTCACCCGCGCCGCGCCGGGCGGTACCGGCGCCGCCAAATGCGGCGGCAATTATGCCTCCAGCCTGATCGCGCAGCGCGAGGCCATTTCCAAGGGGCACGACCAGGTCGTCTTCCTCGACGCCGCCGAGCATCGCTGGATCGAGGAGCTGGGCGGCATGAACATGTTCTTCGTGTTCGACGACGGCAGCATCGTCACCCCGCCGCTGACCGGCACGATCCTGCCCGGAATCACCCGCGACGCGATCATCACGCTGGCGCGCGGCGCCGGGCTGACGGTGCGCGAAGAACCCTATGCGATCGACCAGTGGCAGGCCGATGCCGAGAGCGGCCGCCTGACCGAAAGCTTTGCCTGCGGCACCGCCGCGGTGGTGACCCCGGTGGGCAAGGTCACGCGCGGCGACACCAGCTTCACCATCGGCGCGGGCGGTCCGGGGCAGGTGACCGGTATGCTCAAGGACAAGCTGGTCGATATCCAGCGCGGCCGCGCTGCCGATCCGCACGGCTGGGTGACGCGGCTCTAAGGGCCGCCTTGCATTAGGCGGCGGCGCGTTATAGAGCGCGCCTCGCACCGGCCCGTTGGGGCGTCGCCAAGTGGTAAGGCAGCGGCTTTTGATGCCGCCATTCGCAGGTTCGAATCCTGCCGCCCCAGCCAGCCGAATCCTCAAGATTCGGCTGAAAACCAAGGGATGCCGGTGCAAATGAGTGGTCTGTCGGTACGACAGCTCTAGCCAGTTTTGGACTGGTTTTGACACCATTTGTATCACGATTTGTATCCTGATTTTCTGGGTTGGGAGCCGATTATGGAGTCGGCCTGTGTCCAAAGTTGCTGCATTCACGCCTGCGTCTATCGATGCGCTGCGTAAGGGGAGCCTCATTGATCCGCTTACACCGGGTCTAAAAATCAAAATCCTGTCCAGCGGAAAGAAGAAATGGAAATATTATCGCCGAATTGTGGGGGACCAGTTCATCAGGCTGACGCTCGGCGAATTTCCTGCCCATACTATCTCGGATGCGCGCGCGTGGGCGCGCGAACTGAACGAGAAGGTCGAGGAAGGCACTGATCCGCGCGAGGAAAGACGCCGGGCCGACGAACGCGCAAGCATGACCGTGGCGCGCGCGCACTCTCTCTATATCGAAGCCGCGCGAGAGGGGCGGGCGTCACGCGCCAAGCGCATGAACAAGCCCCGGACCATCACCGACAAACTGAAAATCTATCGCTGCGATATCGCGCCAAAGCTCGGAAAGCGATCGATCTACGACGTAACCGAGCGGGACCTGCTCATGCTCGTCAAAACCAAGGGCCGAACAGCGAAGGTCCGCGCGAACCGGCTAGCATCCGAACTCAAGGTGTTCTTCGGATGGGCCTCCAGCCTGAGAGGATTAGAAGTTGGGCTGGAAGAGAACCCCGCCCGTCGGCTGGCCGACATTCGATATCCCGAGCCCCCACGCCAGCGGAAGCTGAGCACGGAAGAAATTGGCTGGTATTTTCGCGCCGTTGCCGAAGAAGAAGAGCGCGACTTCCGGCGAGGCCTTGTTCTGCTGTTGCTGACCGCTGTCCGTATCTCCGAACTTCGCAACGCGCACAGGAGCGAGGTAACCGACGGAATCTGGACGATCCCATCAGGTCGCAGCAAGAATGACCGACCTCACAGCATCGCGCTTGGTCCTTGGGGGGGCGCCCTGATGGCGACGAACGCCGAGTGGATTTTCCCCGCGCCGAAGGTTGACGGTCCGCGCAAATCAGGTTGGTACAGGGCGCGCGACCGGGTCCTCGCGCGGATGGCGCTCTACGCCGGTCAGCCTGTAGAACATTTTGTGCCACATGATCTTCGCCGCACGATGCGAAGCAACACGAAACGTCTCAAGATCGATTTCGAGACCGCCGAGGCGATGCTTAACCATCTAAAGAGCGGGATGGCGCGAATCTACGACGGCTATGAGCATGCCGAAGAAATGGCTGCATCCTTCCATGTGTGGGAAAATGAGCTTGTCGGGATTGCCCGGGAAGCGGGCGTTGCGAACAAACTCGACGTTCCGGAAAGTCGGCGGCCGAACCGCGCGGTGGTTCGGGGACGCTATCGTCGGGACGGACGCAAGCCGGGGCACTAGCGCCGGCAGCTGTCGATTTTACTCTAGCACCGGATACTGCCTATCCACTTTCCGGATATCCTGGAGAGAGGCACGTCTCTTGGGATTATCGGCTTGCCCAGAGGCGGCGATTTTGAACCGCAATCTTATGATGCGGCGCTGTTATGCTGCGCCGCCCGGGCCCATCCTCGACCCGCTTTCCGAATCCATCCGCGCCGTAAAAGGTGGCTGTACGCCCCAATTAGAGCCATGCCCATAGGTTCAGGTATCCTTGTAAATGTCTTCATCTTCTTAATGAGCCCCATCAACTCGACGAAGAAAGTTAAGCGGCGCGGGCCTGTCGCGCTGCGCGTGTCAGGCGCGGTCATGGCCGGTCTGCGGTTGAGGGGGCATTATTGACTCCCTCGAGTTTTCAGCGATAGGAGCAATCTCTACTAATTTAGATGATAATACAGCGAGTTCTTCTAATACCTTTGAAGCGGACTTCCCCGACGGCAATGGACGGCCTTTGGTGGGTTTACATCGCGCTTCGATGAGCCGGAGACCCAACATGAGCGGACTTGGAAACCCCGACGAAAATCTTGATCGCGAGTGGGCCGAGCGGCTGGCGCCTGATCGCCGCGGACTGATACGCGCGGGCGCGGGGCTCGTGGCCGCCGGGCTTGCAGGCGCGGCAGGGCAAGCGTTCGCTGCGGAGACGAAGCCGCTTTCAGCCTCGGCGATGGCGCTGCGGACGAAGACGAGCCCATGGGGTTACGAGACTGACAAGGAACCGACGCCCCGGCCGCATTCCTTTCGGCCCGGCGAGGAGGCGGGTCTACCCGGTCGTCCGCGCGCCTACACCGATATCGAAAGCTATCATGCGCACATCTATTTCGACGAAGACAGCTACCAGAAAGCGGTACTGATCCGCAAATGGGCGGCCGAGCGCTTCCTGGTCGAACTAGGCAACTGGAACCTTGAGCCGCGCGGCCCGCACGTCACGCCATCCTTCTACTTCGGCTTTGGGACCGAACTTCAGCCGATCATTCTGCCATGGCTCCAGCTCAACAGCCTAGGGCTTACCATCCTCATTCACCCGAACACCGACGATCCGCGTGCGGATCATCTCCACTATTCCCTCTGGGTGAACAGGGCGCAGCCGGTGAACGCCTATGGCATGAAAAAGGCCGACCTCGCGGCGGGCGAACCCGCGGTCGAGCAAATATATCCGAACACGCGGCCAAGCGTGCCGATCGAAAAGAGCTGAGCGGGGCTTGCCGGCGATTGTTATGGGTTTTCCGCTTCTGATGGAATGCTCGCCTAGCATCCCGGCTTCGGCTGCGCAGCCTCGACTTTCCCGCGACGAATCGAGGCCGGTCCTGCTAACGGGCTAGGGCTGGGGCCAATCGGTCAATGATGGCTGCTTCGGATATAATCTCGCAGTAGTCGTCGTTTCCGACCGATCGACGCGCAGCCAGCAGTCGGCGGCCAATGGCGAACGCATCACATGGGAACGCTGGTCGTCGAGCGGCACCGCGCCCGACAGGTTGGCCGGCGAACGGCGGGCCGACAAAAACAGGGTCGTGCCGTCCCGGCCCTCCACCGGAGCGACGATTTCGCAGCCTTGCTCGCCAGGCAATTCCATCTGCCGCCGGATAGCCGCGGCAACGAAGAACCGGAATCCGACAAGCGCGGCGACTGGATTTCCCGGAAGGCCGAAAAAGGGGCGCCCGTCGGCAAGCAGCGCAAACAAAAGGGGCTTTCCGGGCCGCATGGCGATGCCGTGAAAGATTATCCGTGCCGACAGGTTTTCGAGAGCGTTGCGGACGAGGTCATGATTTCCGCTCGACACGCCGCCGGTCGAGACGATCATGTCGTTTTGCCCGTTTTCGCACGCCGCGGCGAAAGCGGCCGTTACCGATCGAAGATCGTCGGCAATCGGACGCGAGACGCTTGGCTGCAAGCCAAGCTGCCGTGACAGGGCGGCAACCATCGGTCCATTGCTGTCGAAACGGGATCCGGTTCCGGTCGTCGTTCCCGCGATAATCTCAGAGCCAGTGGGCAAGACCGTAATGCGCGGGGGGCGGCGGCACCAGATTTGGGGGACGCCATAGGCCAGAAGCGCGCCAATCGCTTCGGGAGACAACGGCGTTCCGGGCGCAATGATGGACCCACCTTGGGGCAGGTCTTCCCCGCGGCGCCGGATGTTCAGCCCGATCCGCACCCGATCCCGGACCAGAAGGTTGCCGTGCAATGTCTCGCAGCGTTCCTGAATGACGACGGCATCTGCGCCCTCGGGAATGGGACCGCCGGTGCTGATCGGTGCCGCCGCGCCGGGCGCCAACCGGGTTAGTGGACCCTGCGCGGCAATCTCGCCGGCAAGCGTCAATATTGCCGGGACGCCCGGGCTCGCCCGCATCGTATCGACGCTGCGAACAGCAAAGCCGTCCATTGCGGAGCAATCGAAGCGCGGCGTGTCATGGGCCGCCGTGATCGGGCGGTCGGTGACATGGTGGAGGAGATCGGCATCGACGCGGCGCAGTTCGGCGGGCAAGGGCGTCACATGCGTCAGGATCAGGTCCAGCGCTTCGTCGACCGATACCTTAGTCCCGACCATGATCGGCGGCGAGCGAAGCCAAGTCGCCAGGTGTGTTGATGTTCCAGATCGGCCCCGTCGTCGTGAGCGCGACGGCGCCGACGGTCTTGGCCCAGCGGCGTACTCCGCCTGCGCCGCCGTTCGCCAGATGAATATCCAGTCGAGGGGAGAGCGAGGCGGGCCATAAACCGATCACCGGGCAGCGTTCGACGAAGGCCGGACCGGCGGATGCGGCGAGCTGGGTCAGCAGCGCCTGCGGCACGTGAGGTGTGTCGCACGGCAGCGAGAGCACTTGGTCGAATTTTTCGGTCCATGCCGCATAAAGGGCACCTGCAATACCGCCAAGCGGTCCCAGGCCTGGGCGGGGCCGGTCGGGCACGCTGCAACAGGTCGGATGATCGCGGCCCGCGACAACGACGATGTCGCAGTGGCGTTGAAGCGCCCCGATCGACCAATCGAGCAGCATCCGTCCTCGATAGAGCTCCGCTGCCTTGTCACGCCCGAACCGCGACGCGCGTCCTCCGGCGAGCACAACGCCGACGGTGCTCCGGCTCATGGCGCGTGTGCCAGCATGGCATCGCGCCGGACGAGCACGCGCAGCGCCAGTCCCGCCGCCGCGGCGCGGTCGACCGCGAGGCGCGTCGGAGCGGAGATCGTTGCGAGCATCGGGCAGCCGGCGAGCGCGGCCTTTTCGACGAGCTCGTAGGAACAGCGCGAGGACAGCAGGGCGAAGCCGCCATCCCATGGGACATTGGCGCGCCGCATCGCGCCGATCAGCTTGTCAAAGGCATTGTGACGCCCGACATCCTCGCGCGCGAACCGGATCGTCCCATTGGCATCGACCAGCGCTGCTGCATGGACGGCGCCTGTCCGCGCGTTGAGCAGCTGGTGTGCTTCCAGTTCGCCAAGCGCACGAAACACGGCTGCGTCGTCGGCGCGGCATGGCTCCGACACGGAGGGAAGCGGGCGGATTGCCTGCTCGATATTCTCTATCCCGCAAAGGCCGCATGAGGAATCCGAGGCGCGGTGCCGCACGCGATCAAGCAGGGCATGCGCGCGTTCTGCCGGCAGGTTTGCGCGCGCGACAATGCCCTTAGCTGTGCGGTGCAGCGCCACGGGAACAACAAGATCGCCGGGCTGCTGCAGCCGTTCCGAGAGCAGGAAGCCCGCGACGAGGTCCTCGATGTCCGTCGGGGTCGCCATCAGCACGGCGTAGCCGATGCCGTTGAACTCGAGCGCGACGGGGACTTCGTCGGCTAGCTCGCGCTCGACGGGGCGGCCGTCGCCATCGGACGTGATCCGCCGAAAGGTTTGGAGCGCGGGTGCACTGTCGTTCAAGTTGCCGCGATCCGTTCAATAGCGGCGGCGGCGATCGGGGACAGGGCGTCGGGGTGCTCGCTCGCCAGCTCGACGATGCGGCGCCGCATCGAAGGATCCCAGAAACTGCGGATATGCTCGGCGACCATTTGGGTCGACCGGTCGGGTCCTTCAGACGCCAGATTGCGCGCGATCTGGTTCGCCATGTAGATCAGGCGGTCGCCGGTCGACATAACGCCGTCCTCGTCGTGCGCGTCGGCCATCCTATTCGGCCGCCTCGAGCGGCACGATGCGGCGGCTCTGCCGGGCATGATCGGCATAATCCTCCTGCCAGTCGGACGGACCGTTCGAGAGGCCGACTTGCACGGCTGTCACCTTATATTCGGGGCAGTTGGTGGCCCAGTCCGAATAGTCGGTGGTGATGACGTTCGCCTGGGTGTCGGGGTGATGGAAGGTCGTGTACACAACGCCCGGTGCGACGCGTTCAGTGATCAGCGCGCGCAGCGTCGTCTCGCCCGCGCGGCTGCGCAGGCTCACCCAGTCGCCGTCCTTGATCCCGCGGTTCTCGGCATCGCTGGGATGGATTTCGAGGAGGTCCTCGGGGTGCCAGGCGGTGTTCGCGGTCCGGCGCGTTTGTGCACCGACATTATAGTGGCTGAGGATACGGCCCGTCGTGAGAAGCAGCGGGAAGCGCGGCCCCGTCTTTTCGTCGGTCGGCACGTAATCAGTGACGACGAACTTGCCCTTGCCGCGTACGAAGCCGTCGATGTGCATCGTCGGCGTGCCGTCGGGCGCGGCCTCATTCGCGGGCCATTGCAGCGAGCCCTCTTCGTCGAGGCGGTCGTAGTGAACCCCGGCGAAGGTCGGGGTCAGCGCCGCGATCTCGTCCATGATTTCGGAAGGATGCGCATAGGTCCAGCCAAGATCCATCGCGTTCGCGAGAAGCTGGACGATCTCCCAATCGGCATAACCGTTGAGCGGCGCCATCACCTTGCGCACGCGCTGGATGCGGCGTTCGGCATTGGTGAAGGTGCCGTCCTTCTCGAGGAAGGTCGATCCCGGCAGGAAGACATGGGCGTAGTTGGCGGTCTCGTTGAGGAAGAGATCCTGCACGACGACGCATTCCATCGCGGCGAGGCCCGCCGCGACATGATGCGTGTTGGGGTCGGACTGGAGAATATCCTCGCCCTGGATGAACAGGGCCTTGAAGCTGCCGTCGGTCGCGGCGTCGAGCATGTTGGGGATGCGAAGGCCCGGCTCGGAATCGAGTGTCACTCCCCAGGCGCGTTCGAACATCGCGCGCGCGGTATCGTCGGAGACGTGGCGATAGCCCGAAAATTCGTGCGGAAAACTGCCCATGTCGCACGCGCCCTGGACATTGTTCTGGCCGCGCAGCGGGTTCACGCCCACGCCTTCGCGCCCGACATTGCCAGTTGCCATCGCTAGATTTGCAATTGCCATCACCGTCGAGCTGCCCTGACTGTGCTCGGTGACGCCAAGGCCATAGTAGATCGCGCCGTTGCCGCCTGTGGCATAGAGCCGCGCCGCGGCGCGAACTTCGTCGGAGAGGACGCCAGTCAGAGCCTCGACCGCTTCGGGCGAACGGCTCGCTTCTGAGACATAATCCCCCCAGTCGAGAAACTCGTCCCAGTCGCAGCGAGTGCGGATGAAGGCCTCGTCGTAGAGCTTCTCAGTCACGATGACGTGCGCCATCGCAGTCAGCATCGCGACATTGGTGCCGGGGCGCAGCGGGAGGTGATGCTCGGCTTCGACATGCGGCGACTTCACGAGGTCGGTCCGCCGCGGATCGATGACGATCAGCTTTGCACCTTGCCGCAGCCGTTGTTTCATTCGGCTGCCGAAGACGGGATGCGCGTCTGTCGGGTTGGCGCCGATGACTAGGATAACGTCGGCGTGCATCACGCTGTCGAAATCCTGCGTCCCCGCCGAAGTGCCGAAGGTCGTCTTGAGCCCGTAGCCGGTCGGCGAGTGGCAGACGCGTGCGCAGGTATCGACGTTGTTATTTCCGAAGCCCTGCCGGATCAGCTTCTGGACGAGGAAGGTCTCCTCGTTCGTGCACCGGCTCGACGTGATGCCGCCGACGGCGAGCCTGCCATATTTATCTTGGATTCGGCGGAACTCGCTTGCGGTGTGCGCGATCGCTTCGTCCCAGCCGACCTCGCGCCACGGTTCGGTGACGCTCGCGCGGATCATCGGTTTGAGGATGCGTTCCTGATGCTGGGCGTAGCCCCAGGCGAAACGCCCCTTGACGCAGCTGTGGCCGTGGTTCGCCTTGCCGTCCTTCCAAGGCACCATGCGAACAAGCTCCTCACCGCGCATCTCGGCGCGGAAGGTACAGCCGACGCCGCAATAGGCGCAGGTCGTGATCACCGCGCGATCAGGGGTGCCCGTCTCCACTACCTTCTTCTCGATCAGGCTCGCGGTCGGACACGCCTGCACACACGCGCCACACGACACGCATTCAGAGGACAGAAAGGCGTCGTTCTGCGACGGGGCAACCTTCGATCCGAAGCCCATGCCCTCGATCGTAAGCGCGAAGGTGCCCTGCACCTCGTCGCACGCGCGGACGCAGCGCGAGCAGACGATGCATTTCGATGGGTCGAAATCGAAATAAGGGTTCGACTGGTCCTTAGGCTGGCCCATATTGGTTGCGCCGTCATAGCCGTAGCGTACGTCGCGGAGGCCGACGGCGCCCGCCTGGTCCTGCAATTCGCAGTCGCCGTTCGCGGCGCAGGTCAGGCAGTCGAGCGGGTGGTCGGAGATATAGAGCTCCATCACTCCGCGACGGAGCTGCTTCAGCCTGTCGGTCTGGGTGCGCACGACCATGCCCTCGGCGATCGGGGTGGTGCACGAGGCGGGATAGCCGTTCCGCCCCTCGACCTCGACGAGGCACAGACGGCACGAGCCGAAGCTCTCGATGTTATCAGTCGCGCAGAGCTTCGGGATCGATCCGCCGCTGAGCGATGCCGCGCGCATGATCGACGTGCCCTCAGGCAGGGTGACTTGTTCGCCGTCGATTGTAAGCGTGACGTTCGTGCCCGTTGCGATGGCGGGCGGGGTGCCATGGTCGGTTTCTCGGGTGAAGCCCATGCCCTTACTCCGCTGCTTCAAAAGCCGGTGCGGGTGCACCGAAATCTTCGGGGAAATGGTCGAGCGCGCTGAGCACCGGATAGGGGGTAAAACCGCCGAGCGCGCAGAGCGATCCGTATTTCATCGTGTCGCAGAGATCGCGGAGCAAAGTGGTTTGAGCCTCGATGCTCACGTCGATGCGATCGGGCGCACGCGAATAGAGCGCCTTGCCGAGCGTGCCGCCATTGGCAGTGGCGCGAGCCGGTTCGGTTTCGCGCGCCGCAATGATCCGGTCGACGATCTCGACCCCGCGCGTCGACCCGATCCGGCACGGCGTGCATTTGCCGCAGCTTTCGACCGCGCAAAACTCCATCGCGAAGCGCGCCATATGCGCCATGTCGACGCTGTCGTCGAAGACGGTGATCCCGGCATGACCGATCAATCCGCCGGCAGCCGTAAACGCTTCATAATCGAAGGGCAGGTCAAACATTGACGGCGGGAAATAGGCGCCGAGCGGCCCTCCAACTTGGACCGCGCGCACCGGCCGGCCGCTTTCCGTCCCTCCGCCGATATCATTCACCAGCTCGCCGAGGGTGATCCCAAAGCCAACCTCGAACAGCCCGCCATGCTTCACATTTCCCGCAAGCTGGACCGGCATCGTCCCGCGCGAGCGCCCGAAGCCGACATTGGCATAGGCGTCGGCCCCTTCGGCGAGGATGAAGGGAACCGCGGCGAGGCTTAGCACATTGTTGATCACCGTCGGCTTGCCAAAAAGGCCCGATAGTGCGGGGAGCGGCGGCTTGGCGCGCACCTGTCCGCGCTTGCCCTCGATGCTGTCGAGCAGCGCCGTCTCCTCGCCGCAGACATACGCGCCGGCGCCGACGCGCACCTCCAGTGTGAAGGGGGCGATCCTACTCGCGGACAAGGCAATCGCGTCACGCATCGTCTGACAAGCGAACGGATATTCGCTGCGGATATAGATATAGCCGTGGTTTGCCCCGACCGCGTGCGCGGCAATCGTCATGCCTTCGATCAAGCAGAAGGGGTCCCCTTCCATCAGCATGCGATCGGCGAAGGTGCCGCTGTCGCCCTCGTCGGCGTTGCAGACGATATACTTGGTCGCGCCGGGTGCATCGAGCACGGTCTGCCACTTGATGCCGGTCGGGAAACCCGCACCGCCGCGCCCGCGCAAGCCGCTCGCCTTGACCTCATCAATGACCGCTTGCGGCTTGGAGGAGCGTGCGATGTCGAGACCGATCCAGCCGCCGTGCGCGGCATAGTCGGTGAGGTTTAGCGGATCGATGATGCCGCAGCGGGCGAAGGTGAAGCGTTGCTGCACAGCGAAAAACGGCAGTGCGATGACATCCCCGCGCCGGTGCGCATGCGTACCGTCCAGCACCGCCGCCACATCGCTGGGCGAAACCGGGCCATAGCCGACACGGCCTTCGGTGGTCTCGACCTCGACGAGCGGCTCTATCGAGAAAAGCCCGCGCGATCCGGTACGGACGACGTCGCATCCGGCGTCGGCAAAGGCGCGCGCGACTTCGTCGGCTCCAAGCGCCACCGATGCCATGTCGCGGCTGATGAAAACGCGCCTCATGCCGAGATCGCCACAGCTATGCGGTCGAGTGCCGCCGCGTCGATCCGCGCCACTGGCCGGCCGTCGACGAGGGCATTGGGGCCGATCGCGCACAGGCCGAGGCAATAGACGGGCTCCAGCGTGACTTGCCCGTCGCGTCGCATCTCGCCCATCGCGACCCCCAGCCGCTCGGCCGCGGCGGCTTCGATCGCTGCTCCGCCGCGCGATTGGCAGCTTTCGGCGCGGCACAGTTTGACGACATGCCGGCTGGCGGGCTTGCGGCGAAAATCATGATAAAAAGTGATCACACCGTGTACATCGGCGCGGCTGAGGTTGAGGCTTGCTGCAATCGCCGGAACCAGCGCGTCATCAACATAGCCTATCTCCTCCTGCAGTGCGTGCAACAGGGGAACGAGTTGATCACGGCCGCGGCCATGCTGATCGGCCCAAGCCGAAATCACCAGATTTGCGTCAGCACTCTGCACGTCGGTCTATCCAATCCCCATTCCCGGCGCCACTAAAGTGGCTTCCAATTCTTTCGACGTCAAATCGCTCCAATCAACGAATGATAGAGAAAAGCTATCTCATCAGGACCAGTTCTTCGGCCATGGTCGGATGAAGCGCGACCACATTGTCGAAGTCCTGCTTGGTGAGCCCTGCCTTGATTGCGACCGCAGCAACTTGGAGAAGTTCGGGCGCCTCGGGGCCGATCATGTGCAGGCCGACGACACGTCCCGTCTTTTCCTCGCAGATCATCTTGTAGAGCGCTCGCTCATTTCGCCCTGCAAGCACATTCTTCATCGGCCGGAAATCCGAGACATGAATTGTCAGTGCTCCAAGTTCGCTTCGGGCCCCCTCTTCGGTAAGGCCAACGCTTGCAAGCGGTGGGTGGCTAAAGGCAGCCGAAGGGACGTAATCATAGTCGACGACATGCGGCTGACCCCCGAAACGCGTGTCGGCGAATGCCTGACCTTCCCGGATCGCGACCGGGGTCAACTGGATGCGGTTGGTGACATCGCCGATCGCCCAGATCGAGGGAACCGACGTCTGGCCATGGCCGTCGATCCTGACGGCGCCGGCCTCGTCAAGATCGACGCCCACGTCTTCAAGGCCGACCCCGCGACTATTGGGTACGCGCCCGATTGCGAACAGCAGCGTGTCGCAGGCGATCGCTGCGGCACCATCGTCGAGATACACGACGAGTTCGCCCGCCGCGTCGCGTGTGACGCGATCGAAGCGCGCATTGAAGCGATATGAAATGCCGTTCTCGCGATTGATTTCAAGCAGCCGGTCGCGGATCTGCCCATCGAACCCGGCAAGCATACGCTCGGACCGGTTGACGATCGTGACCGTCGAACCGAGGCTGTTGAAGATGCCGGCAAACTCGTTCGCAATATACCCGCTGCCCGCGATCACGATATTGCGCGGCAGCTCCTCCAGATGAAAGGCCTCATTGGATGTGATCCCATATTCCGCGCCTTCAAAGGTGGGAAGGAGGGGCGTTGCACCCGTGGCGACCAGAATGAGCCCCGCCGAAACCAGTCGGCCGTCCGCCAGGGCGACCTGATGAGGGCCGACGATCTTCGCGCGCTCATGGAATGTCGCAACCTGATTGTTATCAAGCGTCTGTTGATAAAGGCCGTTGAGGCGATCGACGTCGTCGAGGACGTTCTTGCACAATTCTTTCCAGTCGAAGCTTGCATCGCCGATCCGCCACCCGAACCGCCGTGCATCGTGAAGATCCTCGGCAAATTGGGCCCCATAAAAGAGCATCTTCTTGGGAACGCAGCCACGAATGACGCAGGTTCCGCCGACACGATATTCTTCTGCGATCGCGACGCGTGCGCCATGGGCGGCCGACGCCCGGGCGGCGCGAAACCCGCCCGACCCCGCGCCGATAACGAACAGATCGAAGTCGTAATTTGTCATAAACCCCAATATTGAAGTATTTTCAGCATATTATCTCGAAACAGAGCAAGTCTGGATTTCGAATTTCGTTGCTTGAGTGAGGGCCTGGTGAGCGCCAAGCGCGCGAATGTTGTCGATGATAGGGCCCGGACAATCGAAGCAAAATATCGCGAACCGGTTTCCCGCTATTCATATTCTGCAATTGATATGGTCGATTTCGGCTTGAATCCGCGCCGCCGCCCGAATGGTCGCGAGGCCGGTGGCGCCATCTCATGCGCGCGTTGGAAATGAGAGGCGCCAGCAGAAACCAGGAGCGCCTGGAATTTTTGTTGGCATGTCGCGCGCGGCGTGCCTCATCCACAGGCGCTTCTGATCGCGATGTGGAAACTGCGGCAAATCGCCATAGGGGCTGGGGCCGTACATCTTCCCGAGCTGGAAGTGCCGCGCCTGGAACTGGGGGGCGACGGCATAAAGTTCAAAACCGCGAATGAATTGCTTTGCAATTTCGATGCTATCTGGCCCGCGGCACAGAGGTGGGTACTCCAGGTCGCCCGCTTTCGATCATCGCCTCGAACGCGGGAGCGATATAGGAAATTGATGTGATTATCTAGGACACGAGCCGCGAGCGCGTCATACTCCGTAGCGTGATGAGCGCCTTGCTCTCCGATGATTCATGCAGCGCAAACGATTGGCCGATATGGGCGCAGTATGGCGAGTGATGGCAAATCCTATCCCGGCGACCAGGCGGGTCCCATTTCGCTCCGATTGCTCGCGGACCAGTATCGACGCGCCGCGAACGTACTTCGGGACAGCGGTCAGCGAGGCCACCCGATGAGCTGGGCACCTTTTCGCCTCACGGCCGTGCAGGCAATTGAACTCTATCTAACGGCCTTCCTTCTTCATCGCGGCTGCGGGGCCGTGGAGGTGAGGCGGATGGGGCATCATCTCGGGTTACGAGCCGATGCCGCGGCCGCAGCTGGCCTGAAACTGCGAAAGCGGACGTACGAGCATCTCGTGTCTTTGAGCGCGACGCGTGAGTATCTCATAACCCGGTATTGCCCTGACGGGCTCGAATCTGCGTCTCAAATCAACCGCCTCGATGCAACGCTTGCGGAGGTGACACACAAAACGGCTGTCGTCGGTGCGTCGTTTCCGAGCCGATGGGAAGTCGATCCCTAGACTTTGGGGCAGCCGACGTCTGTCCGGTATCGGCTAAATCTCGCCGTCAGATGTTATTTATCGTCTGTGCCACGCGCGATAGATTTGAAAGGGCGGCGGTACAGGCTGCCAGGGTTGGAAGCAGCGTCAGCCTGTTGAGGACAAAACAGCAGGGGCATAATCGAATGTGGAGTTTCGGCCACTTCGCGAGGAGAGAATACCCTAAAACCCGCTGAAATGATGACATTGTGAGACTGGCACGCCCTTTGCGTCACTGCCCCCGTCTGTCCCGCGTGATGCGGGTCGGTTCAGCGCTAAGGGGTAATCGCAGTGTTCGGGAAATCAGTGTCGTCGAAATCGCTTCGCTTAATCGGTGGCGGTGCTGCCGCGCTTTTTGCAGTGAGCCATGCCTGTGCAGCGCATGCCAATGAGGATGCCGCGTCCGCGGCCGCTGAGGCTGCGTCCACCGAAGATGGTGATTCCGGCGGCGCGATCGTCGTCACCGCGCAGCGCCGCGAGGAAAGGCTGCAGGATGTGCCCGTCGCGGTCACCGCAATCGGCGAGGAGCAGTTCACCGTAGGCGGCCTCGGCCGGTCAGCCAACGAAGTGCTGAACCTCGTTCCCAACGCGTCGGCCGGCACGCAGCAACATGGCCGGCCCCGGTGGTGGATCCGCGGCGTCGGTGCAGGGCAGCAGCAGCTCGACTTGGCGAACCCAGTCGGCTTCTACCTTGACGATGTCTACATCAGTAACGCGAGCGCTACCGGCCTGCCGCTATTCGACGTCGAGCGTGTCGAGGTGCTACGCGGCCCGCAGGGCACGCTGTGGGGCAAGAATACGACTGGCGGCGCGATCAACGTCATCTCCAAGCGTCCTTCGCTGACTGGCGACGACGATAATTATGTGAAGCTCGAATATGGCACCTACGACAACAAGATCCTCGAGGCAGGGGTCGGCACGGCGATCGTCGAGGATCGGCTTGCCGCGCGCGTCTCGGCCCGCTTCGATGATCGCGGCGGCCGGTTCGACAATCTCTTCACCGGCGAGAAATCCAATGCGGTCAAGGACGTCGTCGTGCGCGGGCAGTTGCTCGCGGCGCCGACCGACAATTTCGAGGCCTTGCTGAGCGTCCATTACCGCGACTACGACACCGACGGCAGCTATTGGACGACCGCGAGCTATATCCCGAGCGGCGTCGTGCGAAACGGCTATGCACCCTCGAGACGCATCAACGACATCAGCGCCAATGCGCCCGAATATGGGCGATCGAGCCAGCTTGGCGGATCGCTGCATCTCGACTGGGATTTCGGCGGCGTTACCCTGACCTCGATCACCGGCTATGAACGTTACAAGACGCGTGGAGCAGGGGAGAGCGATTATACGCCGCTCGAAATCTCGCGCAGCTACAGCGAAGCGCGCTCGCGCCAGTGGAGCCAGGAACTGCGGCTGGCATCGCCGCAGGACGACCGCCTGACGTGGATCGTCGGGCTTTTCTATTTCAACGAAGACATCAATTCGAATGCTTTCTCGGCGACGCTGCCCCAGGGCTTGGTGCCGTCGCTGCCGGGCACTGCCCCCGCAGCGTTCAGCGATACGGCCTATAACCACAAGGCCGAAAGCGGCGCGGTGTTCGGCAGCACGAGCTTCGCCTTCACCGACAGCGTCAAGCTGACGCTCGGCGGCCGCTGGAGCCGCGAGACGAAGGAAGTCGACTTCGTGCGCCGGGCGTCGCCCAACGCGGCCGGGGCCTCTTGGAGCAACCTTGCGCAGTGGTGGGATAGCTACACCGGCACCTATGGCGGACCCGGCACCTTCAGCAATTCGCTGAAGGAGACATGGGACGCCTTCACCTATGACATCACGCCATCGTGGAAGATCGCGCGCGATCATCTTCTCTATGCGAAATTCTCGCATGGCGTAAAATCGGGCGGCTTCAACACGGCCGCGACGCTGGCGATAGCACTCACCGATGTCCGCCCCGAGAAGCTCGACGCATATGAGATTGGCTACAAGTCGAGCTGGTTCGACGGCCGGGTAGGCTTCAATGCCACCGCCTTCCATTATGATTATGACGATGTGCAGGTGAATGTCGTCGGTCCGAACCCTGGAGCGGTCGGCGGTGCGACAGTGTCCTATCTGCAGAATGCCGAAAAAGCCAAGGTCGACGGGGCGGAGTTCGAACTGACGCTTGAGCCGGTAGAAGGTCTGAATTTCAACGCGGCGCTCGGCCTGCTCGATACTGAATATACGCGGTTTCAGGTGCAAAACGGCGGCGCGAACCTCGCGGGTGCGCGGTTTGTTCGTGCGCCGAAGGTGACGTATAATTTCGGGGGCTCCTACAGCTTAGCACTCGGCAATATTGGCAAGCTCGAGCTGGCAGCAGATGCGCGGTATCAGTCGCGGCAATTCTACTATGTGACGCCGCAGGACCCCGTAAACCGCTATTATCTGACGCAGAAGCCCTACACGATCACCAATCTTCGGGTCACTTATACGACGAAAGACGAGAATGTGAGCGTCACCGGCTTCATCAACAATCTGTTCGACGTGCGCTACCTCAACCACGCGCTGCCGGCGGCAAATGCCGCGCTCGGCGTGACGGGCGACACGGTGGCCTGGGCCGAGCCACTGACCGCGGGCGCCGCGGTCGTATTCCGCTTCTGATCGGAAAACGCGCTTCCCGCTCATTCTGTAGGAGCTCGGCCGACAGGCCGCTCGCAAGAGCGAGGCAGCCTGTCGGCCGAGTAGCGGGCGAACATATTCGCCCGCCCCGATACGCTCACTCAAGATGCGGCGTGCCGGCGAGGATGAACGCTGTGGGCGCCGCGTGCGATCAGTTCGTCGAACTGCGACGCGCGTTGTTCGAAGCTGCCTGCGACGCCCAGCGCCGAATAGCGGCTACGGCAGGATCGAGCCGCTAGTGAATGGCGAGCGTCATGCAGCATTCCATTCTTCGGTGAAGGCCAGCGTTCCGAGCGTTCCGGCAAAAACGGTCTCGCTGAGCGGCCGGCGGCCGCTAGGCGCTTCAGCGGCATGAAATTGCGGATCGAGATCGGCGAGATCACCTTTGCGTCCGAGCGCGACAAAGGCCTCGATCTCATAATCGTAGGGAATGGCGAGCCGCGTGCGTGCCGCGGCGCGGTCGAAGCCGCCGATCCCGTGCGTGTGCCAACCGAGCAGCAACGCCTGATGCGCGAAGTTCGTCCAGGCTGCCCCGGCGTCGAAGCTGTGCGAGCTGTTATCGACGACCGTGCCTCCGCGTTCGAGTTGCCGCGCCGAGAGGATGAGAATCAGCGCCGAGGCACGCGCAGCCCACAGCCGGTTCTTTGCCATCAGCAGTTCAAGAAAGCCGTCCCACGCAGCATCGCCAGAGCGCGCGACGAGGAAGCGCCACGGCTGCGCGTTCGACGCCGAAGGTGCCCAGCGAGCCGCCTCGAACGCGCTTTGCAGCACGGCGTCGGGAACCGGCTCTCCGGTGAAGCTGCGCGGCGACCAACGAGTTGTGAAGATCGGATCGACGGGGTGATCGGAAATGCGGCTCATCAGCGGGCCTCCCGGTTTGGCAAGTGAACAAGGTTGTCCGCACCTGCGTCCGCGTCGGCGCCCGAGGTTAGCTCAGCGAGTATCTCGTCCTTTAGGCGGTGGAGGAGCGGCGAGCGCCGGTCGCGCGGGTGCGACAGATCGACATCGACGATGCGGCGGATCCGCCCCGGGTTGGGGGACATCACGATCACCCGGTCGCCCAGGTAGAGGGCTTCCTCGACATCATGCGTGACCATCAGCATTGTCGAGCGCTGGGTCATCCAAATGCGCTGGAGCTCGTTTTGGACATGAACGCGCGTCAGGGCGTCGAGCGCGCCCAGTGGCTCGTCGAGCAGCAGCAATCGGGGTTCGGTGACGAGCGCACGTGCAATCGCCGCGCGCTGCGCCATGCCGCCCGACAGCTGGTGCGGATAGGCCTTCTCGAAACCGGTGAGGTTCACCAGCGCGATATGATCGGCGACGATCTTCGCGCGCCGGTCTTTCGGCGTGTCGGTGTTGAGCAGCGCGAGCTCGACATTCTGTTCGAGCGTCATCCACGGAAACAGCCGGTGGTCCTGGAATACGATGCCGCGATCGAGGCTTGTAGTCGCGATCCGTTCGCCGTCGAGGCGCAGTTCGCCGCCATAATCGGTGTCGAGTCCGACGATCAGGCGCAGCAGCGTCGACTTGCCGCAGCCCGATGCGCCGACGATGCTGACGAATTCGCCCGGCCGGACGTCGAGGTTGATATCGTCGAGGACCTTGTGCGGCCGGCCGCCGATCTGGAAACTCTTGTCCAGATCCCGGACGCTGAGCGCACCGCGTTGCAATGGCGCCAGGGGCTTGTCTTCGCGAGTTTGGGGATGGGCACTCAAGACGTGTCTCCTGATCGTTACGCCGAAGGCTGCCAGCGCAGCAATGACTGGCGGAGCTGGCGGAACAGCTGGTTGATTGTGAAGCCGAGCGTGGCGGTGACGCCGATGATCACGAGCATGACGTCGAGCCGCTGCTGGACCTGGGCGAGCTGCATCGCAACGCCGAGGCCGGCATTTGCGCCGGTGAGCAATTCAGTCCCAATCGTGGCGATCCAGGCGAAAGCGAGCGCCTGCGTGATGCCGGTGAGGACGAGCGGCATCGCGCCCGGCAACAGGATGTGACGAATGCGCTGCGCAACCGAGAAGCGGAATATGCTTCCCACCTCGATGTAACGCCGTTCGACTTGGCCGACCCCGGCATGGCTGTTCAACATTGACGGGAAAAAAGAAGACATGCTGACGACCGCGAGTTCGGTCGTCGCGCCCATTCCGAACCACAGACCCATCAGCGGTAACCACCCAATCATCGGAACTTGTCGCAGCGCATGGAGGAGCGGGCCGACCAGCCGATCAACTGGCTTCCATATGCCCGTCGCGACTCCGACCGCCACGCCTAGCGGCACGCCGATCGCTAGCCCAGTGAAGGCGCGCTCGAGCGTTGCGAGCGTGTCGCGCAGCAGGTCGCCGCTACGAACGAGTTCGAGCAGGGCGGTACCCACTGCAGCGGGTGGGGCAAAGCTGACGATATGGGCGTTTGTTTGCCATTGCCACCAAGCGATCAGCAAGGCCGGCGCGATCAGTCCGATCGCGAAACGGATGGGCAGGTGCGAGAGCCAGCCAGTCATGCAGATTTCCAGCGCGTAGCGTGGCTCTCGACCCAGCGCGCGCCGCGGTCGAGGAAGAAGCCGACTAGGCCGGTAACGATAACCCCAGCCAGGACGACGTCGATCTGGAAGAGCTGGCGCCCCATCTCCATCATCTGCCCGAGGCCGCTGTCAGCGGCGAGCAGCTCGGCCGCGACCAGCACCACCCAAGCTCGGGTCAGCGAAATCCGCAGGCCCGTCAGGACCGCTGGCACCGTAGCCGGCAAAAGAATGTGGCGGATCAGTCGGAGCAGGCTGAGACGATAGACTTTCGCGACCTCGAACCAGCTTTTCGGCACGCCGCGAATGCCGTCGAAGGTAGCGAGCGCCATTGGAAAGAAGGCGGCGATCGCTACGACTGCGAGCTTGAAGGGCTCGTCGATGCCAAGAAACATGACCATTATCGGCACGAACGCGATGACAGGAACCTGCCACAGCGCCAGGAACAGCGGCGACAGCACCGCCTCGGCGAGCCGGGAGAGCGCGATCGTTGCGCCGAAGGCCATTCCGGCGAAGGCGCCGATCGCGAAACCGAGCAATAGTCGACGCAAGCTGTCGCCGAGGTGCCGCTGAAGCTCGCCCGTCAGCGCCATCTCCTGGAGTGTTCGTGCGACCGCGCTCGGCGCGACCAATACCTGTGGCGGGAATACGCCGGTGAGACAAAGGAGTTGCCAGAGTCCTATCAGCAGCAATGGCGCCACGAGGGCGTCAACGGAAAGGCGATCGAGACGGAGGCTCGAAGACGGGCGGACCGGAGGCTGCCCACCGAGAGGCCAGCTCGCCATTACCCAGCACCCTCCACCGGCTGGGCCCAGAAATCATCCAGCTTCAGATCGGTCAGCGCCTTGGCGACGAAGCGATCATCGAACAGCGCGTCTGCATCAATCTTGCTCCGGATCAACCCGCGCCTGAACGCGTAGTCGGCGACCGAGTGATAATGGGTACGCAGCGCCGGGCTGTAAAGCGGTGAGAAGCGTTCGCGCCAGGGAATGCTGGAGTCGGCATAATCCTTCTCGATGATTTCGACCGGCAGCGCGCCGCGCGCGGCATTGCGGATGACAGCCGCCTTGTTGGCCTCCTCCGACGACCATGCGCCGGCACGGACGAAGGCTTCGACGACAAGCTGGGTCAGTTCGGGATGGGCATCGACGAAATCTTTACGAGCGAACAATTCGGCACGCATCTTCCAGTCGGCCGGCGCCTCGCGCGTTGACCAGAGCACGCGGGCGATGCCGTTTTGCTCGACGAGCAGGCCGTCAGACAGAAGGACGGCGGCATCGACGCTTCCCGATTCCAATGCTGCGGGCGTCGCCGCCGGATTGATGTTGACGATCTTGAAGTCTTCGAGCTTAAGCCCCTTGCTGTCGACGAGCTTGGAAAAGGGCAGCTCCCATGGCCGGCCGCGGTGGAGCGCGATCCGCTTGCCCTTGAGATCGGCGAGGCTCTTCGCCGCCAACCCCTTGCGCACCACTAAATAGACGTCCTGACCCTGGCCCACCGGCGCGACGATTTTGAGCGGCACGCCGCCGGCGACGGCTATCGTCGCTGGGAAGTCGCCATAAGAAGCGAAATCGATGCGCTTGCCCGAAAAACCTTCATTGATGACGGGTGCGCCGACGGCTGTCGACACGGGCGTGAAGACGAGCTCGATACCTTTCTTGGCGAGCTGGTCCCTGAGCCAGCCTTGTTCGGCGACCACGCCGTTCAGCCCGGCGAAGACCTGCTTGCCCTGATAGGGATAAGCAATCGATGCTATCGTTACCGTCGAGACTTTGTCGCCGGCATCCTTGGCCGATCCGCAACTCGCGAGCATAGCGCCCGCAAAGACTGCGATTGCGGCGGCGCGCCAATTCCGGGTGAAACGGAAAATTGCTGACCTGCTGCTCTGTATCACTGAAAGGCTCCCTGTTCCCGGCCGGTTTCGAAAAGCTCTCGCTCCATCATGCATGGCCTGTGCCAACCGCCGGATCGGCGCGCTCGCGCCGGGCACCCCATGCGGGTGTGTGCGGGGTTGCTGATTTTGACGCAGTTTGCTCGGGCGAATTGCGCGAAATGAAGCGGCCCGGCGTGAGGCATCGAGCGCGAAAGGCAGAAATATGCCGGGTCGACGTTCGGTCCCTGTATCTGGCACGGGCTTTGCGAAAGAGCGGAATGAACGCCGCATAAGGACCGGTTTCGGCTAGTGCTGCTGCGGAGTGGCAGCTATTCGGACATGAGAGGGAGGTTGGATGCCGAAAGGAAAGGCTTCGAGCGCAGCGCCGATCGGATTGGACAAGCTCTGGGTCACGCGCTGCCCCGTGCCGGCGGCGTCGAGTATCGCATGGGCCAAGGGATGGATGGCGGATGCTTTCGCTCCGGACGGCATCGCCGTGGGGCGCGTACAGGAGCAGGGGCTGAACCTGGTCCAGGGCGATCCCGAGAACCAAGTGCGTCACCTGTTTCGCGAGGGCGGGAACATCCAGGCTCTCGCCGCGCGCGCGCTCGGCGCGCCGACCCGCGTCATCGGCCTGACCTGGATCGACGAACGGCAGGCGATCATGGTGCGGCGCGATGCCGCCATTCTGGATCCGGCCGATCTCAAGGGGCTGCGCTTCGCGCTTCCCGGTTACGCGCGCTCGCGCGGAGAGAGCATCGCCCGCGGCATGGCGCTCCATGGTATAAAGAGTGCTCTGGCACTCGGCGGGCTCACCCTCGACGACGCCCGCTTCGTCGAGATCCCGGCGCCGCCCGTCGAACAGGCGAGCGCGGAAGGCATGCGCCGGCTTTGGCTCGGCCTCGAATGGCTTGCCACCGGCCGTGTCGATGCGGTCTATGTAAAAGGTGCCGCTGCGGCCGAGGCCGCCCACCGCTTAGGGCTCGAAATCGGTATCGACCTCGATGCCTATCCGAGCCGCCTTGCGCGCGTGAACAATGGCACGCCGCGCCCGATCGTCGTGCATCAGCATATGATAGATCACCATCCCGAGCTGGTCGAACGCTTCCTCGAGCAAAGCCTCCGCGCAGCAGACTGGGCCGCGCGCAATCTGCCGGAAGTTAAGGCGATCGTTGCAAACGAGACCCTGGCCGGGATCGACGGCGTTGAGACGGCCTACCGGAACAATTTCCATCGCTCGCTTCATCCGGACCTGTCGGACGAGCGGATCCAGATGCTCAAGATCCAGGCCGATTTCCTCTGGCTGCACGGCTTTCTCGAATCGCCTGTCGCCATCGATGACTGGATATGTGCCGGTCCGCTCGAAGCCGTGCTCGAACGGCGGGCAGCCGCCCTTCCGTCACTCTGATCATCCCGTTGAAAGCTCAGCTAGCCGCAGGAATTTAAATTCTACTAAATTAGATGACAATTCCCTGTTATGGGTTGAGGCCCTCGAGAGCGAGGTACGGAGGGCGCATGACAATCACCTCATCGGAGCGGGCCGCGCATGTAGCGGATGTGGGGCTTATGTCGGCCGTGAAGGGCGACGGTCCGCCGCTCCTCGCCTATGATTGCGAATCTCACCATGCCGTCGGCCCGCGCGCTCGCGCGCTCATCTTCAACGACCCGCGCTCGCGGGCGCTGCTCCCGCTGATCGCACGCGTGGCGCCGAGCGAGGCCCATGTGCTGATTATGGGCGAGACCGGGACCGGCAAGGAACTGGTCGCTCGCTATGTCCACAGTCTGAGCAGCCGCGCCGATACGCCTTTTGTCGCCGTCAACTGCGGCGCCTTTTCCGAATCGATGATCGAGGGCGAGCTGTTCGGATATGAAAAGGGGGCCTTCACTGGCGCCGCCGTCGCGCGCCCGGGCTGGTTCGAAGCGGCCAACGGCGGCACCCTGTTCCTCGACGAGCTTGGCGACTTGCCTTTGGCTCTGCAGGTGAAGTTGCTGCGGGTTCTCCAAGAGCGTGAAGTAGTTCGGCTCGGATCGCGCAAGGCCGTAGCGCTTGACGTACGGGTTATCGCCGCGACCAACGTCGAGCTCCAGCAGGCGGTGAAAGAAGGCCGGTTCCGGTCCGATCTCTATTACCGATTGCAGGTCGTCCCCATTTCGCTGCTGCCGCTGCGCGAACGGCGCGCCGACATTCTGCCGCTCGCTCGCCATTTTCTCGAAGTCTATGGCGCACGCGTGCGTGCCAATCGTCTTGAGCTCAGCGTTGCCGCTGAAGAGGCGCTGTTTCAGCATGACTGGCCCGGCAATATTCGCGAACTCGAGAATGCCATCCACCGCGGCACGCTGGTTTGCGAGGACGGGCGCATCTCTCCTGCGCATCTCGGTCTCGACGATGCGGACAGCGAGGTGGTACAGAGCGGTGCAGACTCGTTCGAGGATGCGGTCCGGCCCTTTGTCCGAAATTTGATTAAGGCCGATCACGCAAACCTGCTCGACCGGCTGGTCGCCTTCACGGTCACCGAGGCGTTCCGGCAATCCAATCAGAACCAGATCAAGACCGCCGAGGCGTTGGGCGTGACGCGCAACGTCGTGCGCACGCACCTTAAAAATCTCGGCATGATCTGACACTGCCCGCGAGCCACGGCTGCAAATCCAACAGGGAAGCTGTTCAATATGCCGCAGCGGGCAGACAAGCGTTCCACCGGAAATCCCGTATTTTAGCCGATTTTTCGACTGGCACAGCTTTTGCTCATTACCGGACATGAAATGAGCCGGGAGCTGCCGATCCGTGTCGACCCTGTTGAAATCCGATCAAGCTGCGGCGGCGCTTCCGCAAGAAATCTGGTTCACTCGCTGCCCGGTCCCGACCGCGACCGGGATCGCCTACAAGCTCGGCTGGCTGACCGAGGCCTTCGAGGAAGACGGGATTGCACTGCGCACGCTCCAAGAATCTGGATCCGAACTCGGCCGCCACCATTATGATCACCGCCTGCCGACGCTGATCCGTGAAGGCGGCAACATGCTCGCCATTGCGGCGCGTGCGCAGGGCGAACCAACGAAACTCGTCGGGTTGACCTGGATCGAGGAAAGCCAACTGATCCTAACCCGGCCCGGGTCGGGCATCGCGTCTGCCGCCGACCTCGCGGGCAAACGTCTCGCGCTTCCGGGTTGGAGTCATAACGATATTCCGAGCCATGTGCGGGGCACCAGCATTGCGCGCGGGATGTCGCTCGCGGGCTATAGAGGCGTTCTGGCGTCTGCCGGGCTGACACTCGACGATGTGACTTTGGTCGAGACACCCGACCGGCTGCGCAATGTCGGCGGCGTGGGCCGCGACTTGCTGCAGCACGGCGAGAGGCGCCGTAGCGACCTCGGTCGCCTGTGGCCGATCGAGGCGCTCGACGATGGCCGGGTCGATGCCGTCTATGTCAAGGGTGCCGCCGCGCTCGATCAGGCGCGCGAGGCGGGGCTCGTCGTCGCGATCGACATCGATGCACTGCCTGACCGGCGCTATCGTGTGAATAACGGCACCCCGCGTCCCATCACGGTCCATCAAAGCCTAATCGACGATCATTTCGACCTGCTGGTCCGCTTTCTCGGCGTCACGTTGCGCGCGGCGGACTGGATTGCGGCGCAGCCGAACCGCCTGCGCAACATCTTGGAGCATGAGACCCAAGGCAGCGCCGGCGCCGTCGACCAAGCCTATGCGCGGCTCCACGAAGGCCTGCATCCTAAGCTCGACGACGAGCGGCTGGCCCTATTCGATCAGCAGAAGCGGTTCCTGTTCATGCACGGCTTCCTCGATGCCGATTTCGAGCTCGCCGACTGGGTCGATCCCCGGCCCCTGGAGGCCGCCTACTTTTCGAACGCTGAACGCAATCCCAACCTTTCAACCGGAGGAAATTGAACATGTCTGATACAAACGGCCTGTCCGCGGAGGCGATCGCCTTCATAACGCAGGCAAGCGACGACGCGCGCCGCGCCTTCCGCCTGCTGCGTGAGAGCCGCACCGTCTCGGCGAGCGGCACGCTGGGCTTCGCCGTGCGGATTCCGGGCGAGGAGAAGATCGCGACGCTGAGCTATGTTGGCCTCTGGGAAGATGACCCCGACAAACCGCGCGTCAGCGTTATCGATTTCGAGGGCAACCGCTTGTGGGGCGCGGCGACGGGGGGCGAGGCTCGCTACCTCAAGATCTTCAAGAAGTATCCCGACTTCAAGGCAATTAGTCATATCCACACGCCGCACCTTGGCGCTTATTCGCAGGCGCACGAAGAATTGCCTTTGCTCTATGTGCCGAACCGCCGCTTCCGCTTCACCGCGAAGCTCCCCGTCTATATCAACCGGCGGCAGGGCGAGCCCGATTTCATCCTCGAAGCGATCGAGCAGGACCGTGACGTACCCGGCATCATCGAGGCCAATGGCGGCGCGACGATCTGGAGTTGGAAGGGCATTCGCGATCTTGCCGAGACGATAGTGCTGCTCGAGGAAGGTGCACAGTTCCAGATACTCTCCGCGGCGCTCGGCGGCTCGCAGCCTTTCGGTCCCGGTGTGCTCGAGCAGCAATGGAAAATGGGCAAGCTCGTCGCCCCCGATGCCCGTGTCGACGACGACGGCACAATCCATCTGCCCGAAGAGGCCGTCCAAGCGGCCGAATAAATCCCGGCGCCCCGTCGCGGGCGCCGCATCTTCCCCAAAATTTCGGAGCGATCCTCATGAGCCGCAACAAACGCCAACTCGCACTGGCTGTATTCCTCACCCGGCATGGCCATCACCCCGGCGCCTGGCGCCAGCCGGGCACCGCAAGCACCGGCAAGCCCGATTTCCGCTATTGGGCCGACCTCGTCCGCACTGCCGAGCGCGGCAAGCTCGATGCGGCGTTCTTCGCCGACTTCGTCGGCCAGAGCGGCGACAGCACCAAGGGGATCGAGCGGCGGCATGCCTTCCTCGATTTCGAACCGCTCACGGCGATCGCTGCGCTCGCGAGCATCACCAGCCACATCGGGCTGGTCGCGACAGTGAACACCAATTTCGAACAGCCCTATGCGCTCGCGCGGCGTTTTGCCTCGCTTGATCATATCAGCGGCGGCCGCACCGGGTGGAACATCGTTTCCTCGCTCGCCGATGGCGCGGCGAAAAGCTTCGGGATCGACCAGCCTGCTACCCATGCCGAACGCTATGCGCGGGCGCATGATTTCACCGAGCTTGCAAAGGCTCTGTGGAACAGCTGGGAAGACGACGCCTTCGACACCGCCGACAAGGACAGCGGCGTCTATCTCAACGCCGACGCGGTCCATCCCGTTCACTATCGCGGACCCTATTATCACATCGACTCGATCCTCGACATGCCGCGCCCGATCCAGGGCTATCCGGTCTTCGCGCAGGCAGGCAATTCCGAGGTCGGACGCGACTTCGCCGCGCGCCACGCCGAAATGATCTACGCCGCCGCGCAGTTCATCGAGGACGCGCAGGCCTTCTATAAGGATGTGAAGGATCGTGTTGCCGGTTACGGCCGCGATCCCGACACGCTGAAGGTGATGCCCGGTCTCTCCTACACCATCGGGTCGAGTCTGCAGGAAGCCCAAGACAAGTTCGGCGCGCTCGAAGAGAAAGTCGACTTCGGGGGCGACCTTAACCTCATGGGCCAGGATGTGAGCGCCTATCCGCTCGACGGACCGCTGCCGGATCTGCCCGAGCCCGAAAATGGCAAGGGGCGCTGGCGCCAGCTCACCGCGCTTGCGCGGCGCGAAAATCTGACCATCCGCCAGCTCTTCCTGCGTTTCAACGCGGTTCGCGGTCACCGCGTGGTGCTCGGCACGCCGACCGACATCGCCGACCAGATCCAAGACTGGTTCGAGCGCGACGCCGCCGACGGGTTCAACCTGATCCCGCCGCTGCTACCGAGCTCACTCGAGGATTTCGTTGACCTCGTGGTTCCCGAGTTGCAGCGCCGCGGACTGTTCCGCACCGAATATGAAGGCACGACGCTGCGCGAGCATTTGGGGCTGCCGCGCCCGGTCAATCCTAATGCGCGCGCGGACACATCGCCCGCGCCGGTCCTCGAATCCGCCGACTAACTTTTCGTTTGAAGGGGAATTTCCTTGGCCCAGAAACTCGACACGCTCTGGTATACCCGCTGCCCGGTCCCGACCGGGCTCGGCATCGCGCTGCAGCAGGGATGGCTGGAACAGGCCTTCGCCGAGCAGGGGACGAGCCTCTCTTCGCTGCTCGAATCGAACGATTTCGCCAAGCGGGAATCGCATTTCTCGCACACGGTGCAGAATTCGGTTCGCCATGGCGGCAACATCCCCGCGATCAGCGCGAAGGCGCGCGGGCGCAATACGCGCGTTATCGGCCTGTCCTGGGCCGATGAAACCCAGCTGATCCTTGCGAGTCCGGAATCGGGTATCACCTCGGTCCGCGACCTGAAGGGCCGGCGCTTCGGCTTGCCCAACTGGAAGAATGTCGAGATCGACTTCACACGGGCGCAGGCGATTCGCGGCCTCGAGAACGCTCTGCGGCTCGAGGGGCTCGAAGTGTCTGACGTCGAGATCTTGGACCAGGATATCGACACGCACTACAGCGACGGGCAGGCCGAAAATGTCGGCGGCACGCTCGCTTGGAACGGCCGCAGCACGACCCGCGCTCGCGCAAATAATCTGGAACTGATCGCGCTGTTGCGCGGCGAAGTCGATGCGATATTCCTCAAAGGCGCGTCGGGCGCACAGATCGCGCACCAGTTCGGGCTGACGACGGTGATCGACACCGGCATTCATCCCGACCCGCTCGTGCGGGCGAATAATGGTACGCCGCGGACGCTCGCGGTCGACGGGCATCTCCTCGACAACCATTTCGACGCCGCGGTCACCATCGTCGAACAGGTGCTACGCGCCGAAGCCTGGGCGCAGGCGCACCCCTCCGAAGTTCGCCGTTATCTCGCGCGTGAGACCAACAGCAGCGAGTATTGGGTGGGCATAGCCTATGGCGAAGACGCGCAAAAACGGCTGAGGACCGATCTTTCCGAACAATCGATCGCCGGTATCCAAAATTTCACCGATTTCCTGCACCGCTGGCACTTCATTCCTGAAAGCTTCGACGTGCGCCAGTGGATCGATCTGCGGCCGCTGGATGCCGCGCACGCCTTGCCCCTTGCTGTCTGAGCGGACCGGCGCGCCGCTCATATCGCTGTGCGCGATTTGACCACGCCCGAGGTTTCGCGGTCCGAGGATGCCGTTAACGCGTACTAGGATCGGAATCGGGCGCGCGATGGGCCAAATTACGGAACCTTCGCGGCAATCGCCTCGATCTCGATCAGGAAGTTCGGACCTGCCAGCCCGGCAACCTGCACGGTCGAGCGCGCCACCAGATTGGGATTTTCGGCGGTGCCGAAGAATTCCTTGTAACCGGCGTTGAAGCCCGCAAAATCCATCTTGCCGCCCAGTTTCGGATCGCCAGTGACAAATACAGTCAGCTTGACGATGTCTGACATCGAATAACCGAGCTTTTCGAGCGCTGCCTTGATCTTATTGAATGTGCTGATCGTCTGCGTTTTGGTGTCTCCAAACGCCTCGATACTGTCGGTCTTGGCCGGATCGATCGGCGAGGCGAGCTGGCCGCTCAGGAGCACGATCTCGGCGCCCGGAGGAAGGGTGACGCCGCCGAGGATGATCGCCGGCGGCGGATTGGTGTGACGCACGATCGCGGAAGGCACGGGCTCTGCGGCTGCGGCGCTCCCGCCGAGCAGCGATGCGGCGATCAAGATACTCAAGGCTTTCATGTCCATCTCCCTATATTGCGGCGGTTTGGCATGGAGCTCTTGGAGCCCCATGCCAATTCCCGGCCATCAGAATTTGAAATTCACACGCCCGTAATAATAGCCGCCATTGATCCCGTACGGGCTGAAGGTCAGCGGGGCATCGAGCACATTGCCTCCATTGACCAGCGTCGAGTTGGTCGTTCCTGGCACCAGCGCGACGGTCGGCGGCCGCATATTAAACAAATTATTGCCTCCGATCGAAATCGTCAGCTCGTCGGTGAGGTCGTACCCGAGTTCGAGATCGGCAATGAACGCGGTGCCAATCACCTGCTTGTAGAATGTGCCGCCGTCCGGGCTCGCGAAGTTGGAGCTCTTGCCATAGACTGTCCCGCGCGCCGTCGCGGAAAACCGCCCAAGCGAGAGATCGGCGGACGCGATGACCTTCAGTTTGGGCGATGCCGTCTCGAGATTGCTTTGCGCACTGGCATCGAACAGCGGGATCCCGCCTAGTGTGGCGGGCGCGGCAGCTAGCTTCGTGATCTTCGTCTTGTTGTAATTGCCCGAAAGCGTCCATGCGATGCCGCCGCCATCGAGGTCGGTCGTGTAGCTCACCGTCATTTCCAGGCCCTGCGTCCGGGTGGTCGCGCCATTGGTGAAGATGTTGATGCCGGTCTGGCTCACCGTCGGATCGAGAATGTTGCCATTGGCAATGATCGCGGCGGTCACGATCGGGAAGTTCGTCGCGCCGCCACTGCCAAAGATCGATCCGGTACCGAGAATGCGGTCGCGGATACGGACCTGGTAGGCGTCGAGGGTGATCGTGAGGCTCGCTGCCGGTTCCAGCACGACGCCGAGGCTGAAGTTCGTCGATTTCTCCGGCTTCAGATTGTCAAAGCCGATGAGCTTTGCCGCCGCGGAGTTTGCGGGAAGCTGGACGAACGCCGACGTTGGCGAGACGTTGGTCGCCGAATAGAAGGATTCAGCGAGCGTCGGTGCACGAAACCCGGTCGATACGGTGCCGCGCAGGGCGAAGGCGTCGCTAAAGTCGTAGCGGCCCGTGCCCTTGAAAATGACATTGCTGCCAAAATCCGAATAATGCTCGTAGCGCACGGCGCCGTCGAGTTTCATCTCCTCGACGGGGGACGCCGCGATATCGAGATAGATCGATTTGTTGTTGCGCGAATTATAGCCCGCATCCGAGGGGCGGAAGCCCGGGTAGGACTGGCCGCCCTCCTTGTAGATCGACGCCGGATCGCCCGAACCGATCTCATAGGAATTCTTTCGATACTCTAGTCCGAACGCCACGTTGAGTGGTTCCGCCATCCCGGCGTCGAATTCCTTGCTGAAATCGGCGTTGGCGGTGAATTCGCGGGCCTTGAAGAAGCCGTTGTAGAAATCCAGCGGCGTGAAATGCGTGTCGATGAACAGCGATCGGTTGGCCGAATCGAGCGTGTAGATCAGATTCTTGTCTTCGCCATAGGTCGTGCTGAAATCGAAGTTGAAGCCGCCGAGCGTTCCGCGAAAGCCGCCCGTCATCGAATAATCGTCCTCGCGGATCCCCTCGCGCGGGCTGAAGCCCATCGGGAAGGGAACGAGCTCACCCGGCGTCGTAAGCGTGCCCGCGACGCCCAGCACAGGCGAGGCGATGACCCGGTCGGGAACGCGAAGATTCTCATACGCGCTGGCGATGCGCTTGCTGTACGAGCCGAACGCATAAGCCTCGACGTCGCCGAAATCATAGGCCGAGTTGAACTGCAGGTTCGTCAGGTGCGACTTCGCGTCGCCGTTGATCTTGTTGACGTACGGGAAGCCCGGAATGTTGCGATAGAGCGCCTGCTGCGCCGCCGACAGCGCCGGGTTGGTCGTCGTGGTGAGCAGATTGCCATTGATATCGGTGACGCGCCGGTCGAGCCCGCCGATCTGGGTAAAATCATGGTAGCGGTGGAAGAGCGTGACGTTGATGAAGCCGGCATCGCCGACCCGGGTCGCAAGATGGATCGTGCCGGCATAGGTATCGCCGCCGACGTCGTAATTCTTGCCGGCGGTAGCATAGCCCGAGCCGCCCTCGTCATCGTCCTTCAATATGATGTTGATCACGCCCGCAATCGCATCGGAGCCATATTGCGCAGCCGCCCCATCCTCGAGCACTTCGATCCGCTTGATCGAGGAGGGAGAAATCAGGTCGAGATCGGCCGTCGCCGCGCCCTGATAGGGTCCGCCGAGAACGGCGAGGTTGGAGGTGCCGTGCCGCCGCTTGCCATTGACGAGCACCAGCGTGTGATTGGGGCTGAGACCGCGCAGGCGGGCGGACAATGTGAGGTTGGCGGTATCGCCGCCGAAGGCTTGGGCGGTGAAGGAGGGCACCAGCTGCGTCAGCACCTGGTTGAGGTTCGGCTGGCCGACATGGCTCATCGTGTCCTCGCCCAGCACCTTGATCGGCGTCGGGCTTTCGGCGACTGTCAGCCCGGACGTGCGCGTGCCGGTGACGATGATCTCGCTGCCGCTTTGGTCGCCGGCGGTTACTGCGTCCTCTGCTGCGGCTTCTGCCTCGGCCGCAAACGCTGCCTGGCTGAGCGAAAGACCCGCAACGGCAATCGCGATATGTGAAATGAAACCTACTATTTTCATGAAAACGGCCCCTTGATTATATTGCGTACGGTGGCCTCTCCGATCGCGGGTCATGTCTGCGCATGGCTCCGAAACTGGTAGAATCTGTCAGGCGGCCTGGGCCGATCCCACTGCTGACTGCGTCAGCGTCAGCGCTCGCGCCGACACCTGCCCGGCGAGCGCCGCGACGGCGGCATGCGCGGACTGGATCGCGCCTTCCTGCCAACCCGGCGTCTGGCTCAAGGCCGCGCCGGCAAAGAAGATGCGGCCATCGGGCTGGTTCAAAAGCCGGAATTCGGGCGTGTCGATATGAGCCTCCTGCCGGCCCGGCTGCCCGGGGTTCCAGTTGGGCCAGGGACCCAGGCTGAACGGCACCTTCTTCCAGTTCACGACGAGCGGGCTCACGCAGTCGCCGCCATGGCCGGGATGGGTTTTCTCGATCGCGGCGCGTGCGGCCGCGATTTGCCCGGCGAGCGGCCTTGACTGGAATTCGGCCGCTTTCGGGCCCGAAGAGTAGCAGCCGAGCAGCATGCCCCGCTCGCTGTGCAGGTTGGCCGAGGGATACCAGATGAGGCTGGTGTCCCCGCCGACGAAGGTGATCCCGCCATAGATATGGTCGCGCTCCCAGAAGCGCGGCGCCTCGAATGCAACCTTGTTGCTGTCGTCATAGACAACGGCGGCGATGGCCTTTTCCACGGGCTTGGAGAAATTGGCGTCGATCTTCGCGAGCACGGGGAAGGGGATGGTGCAGACGATATAATCGCCCTTGACCGTCCGCGCCGCGCCGCTCGGCCGGTCGACATAGGTGACCGAGACGCCCTTCGCATCGTGCCGGATGCGCTGCACCTCGGCATGGCGGATCGCGCGGCTCTTGAGGTTGCGCTCGATGCCGATCGAGATCTGGTCCATCCCGCCGATCGGCTGGAACATCGTCGCCTGCATGTAGAGGGCATCCTCGAACAGCGACATCGGCAGCTGCTCGTTGGCGAGCAGTGTCGAGAGCGGAGCGGGCTTGGCGGGCGTCTCGAAACTCGATGTGCCCGCGCCGGGCGGCGTCGATAAGCCCGACCGGGTGGTTCCGGTGAAGGCTCCCTCTTGATTGAGATCGCCGTAGATGCGCAGGAACGGCATCAGCTTGGCCTTGTCCTCGGCGGTCACCGCCTGGTCTAGCGCGCCCTTGTCGATGGCTTTCGAGAGGAGCTCGGCAATATGGCCGCGCGTGTCGTTGATCGCGCTGCGCATCCGCACCTTTTTCCCGTCATCGGCGACGAGGAAGGCAGAACGGCTCGAATTGACCTCGACCTCGAGCGGGACGCCGAATTTCTTCGCGTAACCGAGGATGCCCTGGTGAAAGCTTGGGAGGCGCGCCGGCCCCGCATTGAAATAGACGCCTTCGGAGAATTTGGCGGTTTGCGTCGCCTCGCCGATCATCTCGATCTTGTCGCCGTCGCGCACCGTCCAGGCGCGCCCGCCGACCCGGCCGCGCGCCTCGAGTAGGGTGACCGAGAATCCGGCCTGTTCCAGCTCATAGGCCGAGACGAGCCCGGCGATTCCCGCACCGAGGATGATGACATGGCCGTTCTTGCCGTGATCCGGCGGCAAGGCCGGAAGCGCGTTTGCAGGTGAAACGCCGAACAGTCCTAAAGATTGCATGGCCGCCGCGGTCGCCCCGGCGCCTCCCGTTATTCCGATCTTTCCCAATAAAACGCGGCGCGTGATCATATTGCCCCCTGTGCAATGTGTCGTCGCTCCCCCATCGTTAGCCGCTTCAGTTGTCCGCGCGGCCTTTGGTCTAAATCACTTGTTCCAAATCGTTCCTGCAAACATACGTCTTGTCGTAAATTTGAAAATTTGAGCGCAGGTGCCTCGGGCCGCGGAAGGGGGCGCTGGGCTATTCCCATCGCAGTCGCCTACTCGGCGTGCCCCGCGTCAGGCCTGTTGCCGTCTGAGCTGACAGCAGGGCTGCCTTATGGCCCGAGCGCTATCTGACAACACCCGCGCTTTCGCGACCCGAAGCGTCGTAATCTATGCCAAGCTGTTGCAAGTAGCTGTCATACTTGTCCGGCTGGTAATATTGCGCCTCCATGGCCGGCCGAATTTGGGCCATCGTCCGTGCATTGCGGTTGATCGCGGGCATGTCGGTGGGTGCGATCAACGGATCGTAGGCCTGTTCTTTCAGTTGGACGTCGCGGAACCACGCCTTGGCATCGGCCACCAGCTTTGGTGTCGTGGCGATGTCGAGGATCGTCATGGCAACCGCCTTGGCACCTGCCTCCGTGCCCTTGTGGGCGATCGGCGTAGCCATCGCCATCGCAGCGGTCGAGTGGTGGAAAATCACGTTGGGGATGTTGGCCGGATAGAGGACAGTCACGGTCGGCACAGTCCACATGACGTCGCCGATGTCGTCCGACCCCCCGAAGCTGGCCCCGCCGCGCGTCTGGGGCGTAGAGAGAGGCGCGATGGTGGTCGGTAGGGCTTGCACCTTCAACCTGTTCCGGGTTTGCACCGCCCCAGCGAAGGCCTGATCGGCCGCGGACCACTGGGGCATGCCCACCACCTTGATATTGGCATAGAGCGCCTCGGCGAGCGGCTTATTGCCATAGTTTGGGGCGGCAAAGCCCAGCACGTTGCGGGTGACTTTGGTGCCGGTCGCGAGTGCAGCAGCCTCCGCCACATCGTTGCCCGTGCGATACAAGTCGCGGAGCGAAGCGAAGTCCGACTGGCGAAAATAATACCAGCTGCTCGCCTTATCGGGCACGACGTTGGGCTGCCCACCGCCATTAGTGATGACATTGTGTGATCTTTGCGAAAGCGGCAGATGCTCCCGCCGGAAATTCCACATCACGTCCATCAACTCGACACCGTCGAGCGCGCTGCGGCCCTCCCAGGGCGACGTGGCGGAATGGGCGGTCTTGCCCTTGAACTCATACTCAACCGAGATCATGCCGGTGAGGCCGAGGTCGCCCCATCCAGTGCCGAAGCCGGTGTTGACGTGGGCAAAGATTGAGGCGTCGACGTCTTTGAATACGCCCGCGCGCACATAGTAGGCCTTGGTTCCCAGCAATTCTTCCGCCACGCCGGGCCACAGCATCAACCGGCCCTTGATGCCGTGTTTTTGCATCACATGCTTGGCGGCGATCGCAGCGGCTACCATCAGCGGCATGCCCGAATTATGCCCTTCGCCATGTCCGGATGCGCCTTCCGTAAGTGGCTTGATATCGGCGATGCCAGGGACCTGTGAGATGCCGACAAGCCCATCGATGTCGCTTCCCAATGCAATCTTGGGGCCGCCCTCGCCCCAGGTCGCGGTAAAGGCGGTGGGAACGCCAGCGATGCCACGCTCAATCTTAAAGCCGTTCTCCTCGAGGATGGAGATCAGATATTCTGACGTCCGGATCTCCTGAAAGCCAGGCTCGCCAAAGCTGAAGATTTGGTCGACCATGACCTGGATTTGTTTGCGCTGGGCTTCCACCTCGGCGAGGACTTCCTGTTTAAGCGCAGGGGTCGCCGCTGCATGCGCAGGGACCGGCGGTAAAATGGCTCCGGCCAGCATGGGCGCCATCCCAAAGTAGAGAGCGCGTTTCTTGAGTTTCATGATCATCGCGGCGCTACTCCGCCAGGGGCGTCGAGCAGCGGGTATTTGATCCCGAGCTGGTCGAGATAGGTTTCATATTTGGAGGGGTCATAGTAATATTTCTCCATCAGCGGGCGGTAGAGCGCCATGTTGCGCTCGTTGAGCCAGATCGCCGGGACGTCCTTGTCGGTTAGGATCGGAGCGTAGGTGTCGGTCTTTAGTTGGACGTCTTTGAAATATGCCTTCGCCTCGGCGACGAGTTTCGGCGTGGTAAGGATGTCGAGTACCGTCATCGCGACGGCCTTTGCGCCTGCTTCCACCCCCTTGTGCGCGATCGGTGTCGCCATCGCGATGGCCGCAATCGAGTTGTGGCCGATCAAATTAGGAATATTTGATGGGTAGCGGATGGTGATGGTTGGAACTGTCCACATGACGTCGCCGATGTCGTCCGAGCCACCGCCGGTCGAGGGCTTGCGGTTTTCCGGAGTGGAGAGCGGGGCGACCTCGTCTTTGAGCGGCTCGATCTTTCGATCGTTGAGGGTCTGCACAGCCTTCGCGAAGGCCTGGTCGTCCACGCTCCACTTGGGCATGCCTACCATCTTGATATTGGCATAGGCGGCCTCGGCCAGCGGCTTGTTGCCGAAATTGGGCGCCGCATAACCCAGCGTCTGCTGGGTTACCGTCGTCCCTGTGGCCAGCGCTGCGGCCTTTGCGATGTCGTTGCCGACCTCATAGAGCTTGCGGATGTCGTCAAAGGTGCGTTCGCGGAAGTAATACCAAACGCTTGCCTTGTCCGGCACCACATTGGGCTGGCCGCCGCCATTGGTGATGATCATGTGCGAGCGCTGAGTCAGCGGTAGATGTTCACGCCGGAAATTCCACGCTACGTCCATAATCCCGACGGCGTCCAGGGCGCTCCGTCCTTCCCACGGCATCCCCGCCGAATGCGCGGTTTTGCCCTTAAAGGAATATTCCACCGAGATCAGGCCATTGTTGCCCATCTCGCCGTAGCCGGTCGAGAAGTCGTTGCTGACATGCCCGAAGATCGAGACATCGACGTCATCGAACAGGCCGGCGCGCACATAATAGGCCTTGGTAGCCAACAGCTCTTCGGCGACACCGGGCCAGAGCATCAACCGCCCCTGGATGCCGTGCTTTTCCATCACCTTTTTCGTCGCGATCGCCGCTGCCACCATCATCGGCATGCCAGAATTATGGCCCTCGCCATGCCCCGGCGCGCCCTCGATTATCGGCTTGAGATATGGTACGCCGGGCATCTGCGACACGCCCAGAACGTCATCGATGTCGCTACCTAACGCGATCTTGGGACCGCCCGTTCCCCAGGTGGCGGTAAAGGCGGTAGGGATACCCGCTACGCCCTTGGTCACGGTGAACCCGTTTTCGGCAAGGATATCGGTCAAATATTCGGACGTCCTGATCTCCTGAAAGCCGGGTTCGGCAAAGCTGAAGATCTGGTCGACCATGACCTGGATTTGCTTCCGCTGGGCTTCGACTTCGGCCGCGACCTCCTTCTTGAGCGACTTCGGGGCCTCAGCATGGGCCGGCGTGGCCGCGATCGGGGCCAGAACAGCGGACGTGCTCAAGGCAGCAGCAATGACGGCGCGATCAAATTTGTTCATCTTGCGGATAGTCCCTACTTCTCGCTCAGAATTGGATCTTGGCGGCGACGCGGAAAGACCGGCCGACGACGTCGAAACGACTGCGGTTGGTTTGGGCAAAGGCGGGCACGTTGTTGCCATCGGGCCCGTTGCCGACGAGGACGGGGTCCTTGTTGAGAAGGTTGTTCACGATGAAGGTGAGGTGGCCCGTGCCGGCCATCGCCTGGAACTCGAAGTCAACCGAAGCATCGAAATAGGTCGCACCATCGATGCGGTTGTTGTTGATCGTGCGGAATTGCGACGTGCTGGCAGGGCAGGCGCCGTCGCACTCGATCCAGTCGTTACCGTAGGTCCCGCTGGTGAAGCCGCGCGCGACTAGGTTGAAGGTGACCGGGTCGATTTCATAAAAGGCACTCAGTCGATAGACCCAGTTAGGCGAGTTATAGGTGCCGGCCGAAAGCACCCCGGCATAGTCGATGGGGAAGCTGATGCCGTCGTCGATCACATTCTTGATGTAATGCGTTACCTGGCTGTGAAGCCGTAGTTCGCCCGGGCCGATCGGTGTGGAGTAGCTTGCCTCGATATCAAAACCGCGCGTTTTCTGGGTCGCAAAGTTGATTGGCGTCAGGTCGATCGTGCTGAGTGCACCATTCACGAACTTGATGTTTGGGCAATATGCCGCGATGCCTTGATCGTAGCACAGGTCAACAGTCTGTTGCGCCGTTACGGAGCCGATCGCGTCGTCGATATCGATCGCGTAATAGTCGAAGGATGCGCTGAAACCTGGCAGGAACGGCGGGGTGAAAACGGCGCCAACGGTCCAGCTGTCGGCCACCTCAGGCTTGAGGTTCGGGTTGCCGAAGGCGTTCTGTACAAATTGCTGCGAACCCGTAACAGGCGTATTGGCGCCGGCCGGGATGATGACCGAATTGGTACGCGCGGTACCGGCGGCGAACAGTTCCTCCAGGTTCGGTGCGCGGATGTCATGGCTGATGTTGCCGCGCAGACGCAGAGCCTCGAATATCTGGTAACTGGCTCCAAATTTCCATGTGCCCACCCACCCGGAAGTCGAGTAATGGGTGCCGCGTGCGGCAGCATCCAGATTCATTCCGTCGAATATGGGGATGGAGAGTTCGAGGAAGCCCTCATAGACGTCATATTTGCCCTGGTTGACCCGGTAGTTGCCATAGAGCCAGCCGGAGTTGTGGACTGGGTCCACTTCGCCGTTGATCTGCTCGCGGCGCCACTCAACACCCGTTGCGAACGCAACGTCTCCAGCTGGGAGCGCAAAGAGATCGCCCGAAAGGGTGCTAGCAGCGACATCCTGCTTGATCGTCTGGTGACGCAACGGCTGGAATCCGTCGAAGAAGATATAGTCGAGCGCCTCCTGTGACGGACCTTCCGTGCCGAGACGATCGATCGGTACGCATCCGTTGGCCGGGTTGGTCAAGGTGGAGCGACACACGATCCTCCCATCGGGCGCAAAGACGGCGTCCTGCGCCAACGCCATGCGCGCGTTCTGCCAGGTATTGGTCAGAGCTTCGCGCGTCTTGGTCACGCCCTTCTGGTAGTAGGCATCCCAGGACATTGCAGATCCGAACAGGCTGACGTTGCCCTTTGCTCCGGCTACGAGGCGGTACACGGCGCGCTTGTTATCGCTGCCCGGAAGCGGGAAGCCCGCGTTTGAGGTGCCGATGGTGATCGAGGGGAGGTTCCGCGCGGCCATCGTCGCTGCAATCGCGGGATACTGGCTGCGAAGATAGGCGTTGTCCGCGAGGATCGAAACGCCGGTGCTCGGCGTCTGCTGATAAGAGCTGGCACTGACCGAACGGTTATAAGAGAATTGACCGAAGATCTCGATGTCGGGTGTGACGTCGAAGGCAACGCGTTGAAACACGCTCAGACGCTCGTCCAGCGGCACCAGCGTGTTCGTACCTGCGTGACCGGAAAGCGTCGTCTTCCAATCGCCGCCGATCATCCAGGGGCCCGCGATCGTCCCAAAGGTCAGTTGCGCGGTCTGACCTTCGCCAAGGAAATAGGTGCCCCGCAGCGGACCGCTGGTGATCAGGCCGCCCGTCGTATAACCGGAGGGCCCGATCCCACCGGCAACCAGTCGTTGGGGCTGGCCGTTGGTGCCGTTATATGCCGGGTTGTTGATTTGGAAATAGCCGCTGTCGTTCCAGCCGCGGTTGATCCCTTCCTCACGGTCCTGATGGAACCACGAGACATTGGTCAGAAGGTGCAGCCGGTCGCCGAGCAGCGAAAACCCGGCCGTCCCCGAGAGGCGGTAGTTAAAGGCGTCGCCATAGGTTGAGACGCCGGTGTCCGCGGAAAGCTTCACGCCGTCGAAGCCGGTATCGAGGATGAAATTGACGACGCCGCCCACGGCGTCCGAACCATAAGCGGCGGAGGCGCCACCGGTAATGACCTCGACACGCTTAACCAGATCCTGCGGAATCGTGTTGATGTCGACCGTGCCGCCAACACTCGAAGCGACCGAGCGTTGACCGTCGACGAGGATCAGCGTGCGACCGACGCCGAGCCCGCGCAGGCCGATAGAATTGATGCCGGCGGCGGCACTGGATAAGCCGCCCGACGACGAACCTGAGGTATTGCTGCCGGCAATCGCGGGTAGCTGGTTGACGAAATCAGAGATGTTGGCCGGCGACTGCGCTGCGATGTCGGATTCACCCAGGACTGCGACGGGCGTTGGCGCACTATAGCCGTCACGCACAATGCGCGAACCGGTGACGACGATGCTGCTCGTCGGCTCCTCGGCAATCTCGCCAGCGGGGGCGGATATTTCCTGTGCCATAGCCGGCGCGATCGAGAGTAACGGCGCCGCCGAAGCCAGCAGCATCTGGATCGCCGCTTTTCGCGACATGTTTCGTACGGTCGAAGTTCGCCCCCCTTCTGCCGTGCTCTTGTACGTGACCCCTTGCATCGTAAAACTCCCTGCGGCCTGATCCCTGTCTGCCGTAGGCGTCCCATCCCATGAAAATGGTAGGTACGAGCTTGGTCACACCGGCGAAGTGCCGGTCAGCGGAACACCCCGCCGTTTTCCCATCGTTTCGACCTAACCCCGCAGCAATTGCGAGGACCATCCGTCGGAAGTGCCCGTTGGCATCGTGGCCGCCGGTGCTCCTTACCGAGCGACTGCGATCTTAGCTGGAAGCAGGCGGGCGATCTCACGAAAGATGAAGTGCATCGGGCCCCGTTATGACCGATTCTGTCCTCAAAAGCGGATACTGTATTAAAATTGTGCGCGCCATCGGCCCAAATCGCAATTTGCGATTAACTCGAGCGAAGTGATTCGGAAAGCAGCGCAACGCGTCGCTTACACGCCAAAAGCCAATGAAGCTGACGCAAGCAGAGACAGTTTCCTGCAAGTTTTTCGCTTATTGTATGGGAATTCAGCGCGCGAAGCCTTGGGCCTAGCGACTAGTTCGGGGATGCTCCCCTTTGATATCTTTTGGTCTCGCCATCACGCATCGACCCGTCCGGGCAAGTTGCCGATTTGGCGATACCGGAGAGCTCGACGGGCTAGCGACGGGTTAACTCGTTACCTCGCCCGGCCAAGCCAAATCTTCTTGTTTCAGCGCGCTTGCAATCGACGGTCGCGCCGCGAGGCGGTCGCCGAAAGCCGCGAGCCGATGTAGCGGAGGGAGTTTTCCGTCAAGAACGGGTCGACGCGACCATAATATGAAGACGAAGAGATAGAGATCGCAAAAGCTGAAGCGATCGCCGAGAGCATAGGGACCGTCTCCCAAGCGCTCATCGAGCAGCGTCAGAACGCTGCGCAGAGTTCCCAGGCCCGTCGATAAAACATCCCGCTGGGCGTCATCCGTCGCGGCGAAGCGGTTGGGGCGAAAGATTGGTCGAAATGCGACATGCACTGTGCTCGAAAGCAGTGCGAGCCATTCCAGTCCGCGCGCATGCTCGAGGCCAGATCTGGGGAGAAGCTCGCGCTCTGGAACTAGATCCGCAATGTAATGGAGGATCGCAACATTCTCGGTGAGTATCTCATCGCCGATTTGCAGCGCCGGTATCCGCGCCCAAGGATTTTTCTGGCGATATTCGGAAGAGTATTGGACCTCTTTACGGAGATCGACGAGCTCGACCTGATATTCGAGACCCGCCTCTTCGAGCGCGGCATGCGACGCCAGCGAACAGGAACCTGGATTATAGTAGAGTTTCAACATCGCATGGCCTTCCGCGAATGATCTGGTTGCGTGCCGGTCGGCATGTCTGCCGCCGCATGGCTTATTCCGGGTATGTCGCGGATCGCGGGCAAGCCAAATGCTGAAGGCGGATCGGGCCTATCTGCCCGGCCGATAGGCCCATCGTTCTGTCTCGACTAAGATAATCGAGTGAATTTCGAAAGATCGCTCCGGCCGAGCCCGGCCGAGAGAGAATTGTAGCAGAAGCACGGCGATCCATCGACGACTGATTGACACCAGCGGCGATCGGAATGGGCTGGCAAAGCATGTTGGGAGACGGGGCTTTCCGATGAACGAGCAAATTACAATCTTTCCTGACATCGGCGACGGATATCGGTGTCTGCTGAACACGCGACTATGGGTGCGTGCCGAGCAGGTCTCGCTCCAGGCGAGCGTTGGCATCTATCGGGGCGAGAAATGCAGTCGCCAGACGATCCTGCTAAATATCGCCGCCGAAGTTTCTGAACCCGACGACGATCGGATTGCCGAAACCGTCGATTATCGTACGTTGGTCGACGCGGCCGAGCGCCTCGCTGCCGAAGGCCATTTCGAGCTGATTGAAACTTTCATCTGCGAACTGGGCCGGCGCATTATTGGTATCGAACGGGTCAATGCGGTCGATCTCGAACTGTACAAGCCAGCGGCGATCCCGCCCGCCATGGCATCGGTTCGCTATCAGATCGCCAAACCCGATGAGCGAGAGATCGCCGGAGACTGGCCGTGACAATCGCAACCAGTCAGCCATCGACCAGCTTGGAAGCAGAATCTTTCGGCGCCGCGATCTGAACTGCAGCAGCGACCGTGCGGACGGGCGCCATCGCAAATCCGGGTCTAAGCTTTGCCAAGGAGGCACCAGATGTCGCGCGATCAGGCAATCGTCATTCGTTATGACAATCCCGACGCCGCTGGCAAAGGCCGCGAACTTGTCTATTTTCATGGTCGCGGCAGTAGCGAACGCGAGGCAGGGATGGCCCTCTCGCTTTTCGGGAATGCCAACGTGCGCTCCTATCGAGGGCCAATCGCACAAGGTGCCGGATTTGCATGGTTCCTCAATGCCGGAATCGGCGAGGCGATCCCCGAGAGCCTAGCCGCTGAAGTCAGGAAGGTGGGTGCATGGATCGCCGCCGATACGGGCCGCCGACGTCCATGGCTTTGCGGCTTCAGCAATGGCGCAGCGATGGCGAGCGCCCTACTGCTGGACGAGCCCGATGCCTATGCCGGGCTTCTCATGATCGGCGGCTGTTTTGCCGTTGGAGATGCGGAGCTTCCCACGGGCGGCCTTGCCGGCAAACCCATCCTTTTCTGCCGCGGCAAATTCGATGAGGTCATTCCCAACAGGAAATTCGAACAGGCAGAGACCTACCTAAGGGACCGTAGTGGCGCCCACGTGACCTTTTTCGATTATGAAGGGGGTCACGAGCTACCGTTGACAATCACGACCTCAGTACGCGCATGGCTTGCCGCGGAGGAGCGCGCTGGGCCGATCGAATAGAGGCTCAACAGGCCACTGGCGGAAGCCCATCGAGCGCATGTTCGAGAAGATGCGTGATCCCTTCTTCGGTGATCGGCCTTGGATTGGGGTAGGGATTGGAGACGGCAAGCTTTGCTGCGATCGCAACGCCTTCACGCGGCATTCCCAGCTTCGCCAGCGACATCTCCGCGCCTAGCCCGGCCGCCAGCTCGTACAGCCGTGTCGCGGGATCGCCACCGCCTAGCGCGCGCGACGCGCGCTCCATCGCCTCCGGAACGGCTGGAGCGTTGTACGCGATCGCATGCGGCAGCACGGCCGTGTGAGTCTGCGCATGCGGCATGTCGAACGAACCCCCAAGCGTGTGGCAAAGCTTGTGATGCAGCGCTACGCTCGCCGCGCCAAGTACGCTGCCGGCGAGCCAGCAACCATAGAGCGCCTCGGCTCGGGCCGCGGCATTTGTGGGATCCTTGTGGATCACGGGGAGGCTTGCAGCCAGCGCCCGAATGCTGTCCTCGGCCATGAGGGTAACAATCGGATTGCCGTCGAAGGCATATAAGCCTTCCATGGAATGGGCGATGGCGTTGAGACCGCTAGCGATCGACATGCCGACTGGCAGCGTCAATGTCAGCTCCGGATCATAGATCACCGCTTTCGGAAGTACGCGGCGGTCGCGGCCGGTCGTCTTGACCCCATTCTCCGTGAGCCCCCAGATCGGAGTGACTTCGGAACCCGCATAAGTAGTCGGAATGGCAAGCGTCGGTAGCTCAAGCCGAAGAGCCAGCGCCTTGGCAAGGCCGATCGTCGAGCCGCCGCCAAGCGCGACAACACAATCCGCCTTGAGCTCGACCGCACGCGCCACCGCGGCGTCGACGGTCGGTACCGGCACATGCATGACCGCATCGGTGAAGAGGCCTGCCGCCATCGGCCCAAGCCCGTCGGCGAGCGCGGCGGCATCCGCCTTTTGTTCGGGTGTCGAGAGAACGAGCGCACGTGTCCCGATCCGATTCAGTTCCTCGTTGACCCTGCCAAGTGTTCCGGCCCCGAAGATTACGCGATAGGGGTGCGGTTCGAATATGAATTGCACGGAATTTCCTCTCAGACCGGGCGGGCATCCCTCGCGCGTGCAGCGCAATCGGAGAACCGCCTTCCTTCCCAAGAGATAGAAGAACGGGGCGTCGCTGCCCAGCCGGGCAGCTCGTTGATCGGGCGCCATGCCAGCGGCTTCGGTGAGGGAATCTCTCGTGCCTGCACGGCTCAGAATTTGGCAATCCAATCCGAAGGATTTGTTATCACATTGAATTACATATAGATTTGTCGCTTCAATTTTCGAAGCCGAATTGGCGGCGGGGCCGCTTGGGTGGCCACGTGTGCCTGTTATCCGCAATCCGAATTGATTCTATTCATGGCTGGAGCGGTCGAGGGGTGGATATTCGCAGTCAAACTATCCGCAAAATGGAAGGGGCAAAGCCGTTGTACGGACCGTTCGCGGTCTTGCCTTTGACCCCATTGTGGCTTGATTAGAACGCCACAAGTCCGTCGGTCGACGGATAGCTCAAAATATAGGCGGGATGTGGCGTGTCTTCAGAGGAAATTCTCAAATTATCGTGTCCGGACCGACCCGGCATCGTGTCCGCAGTCAGCACGGCGCTTTTTGACAGCGGTGCAAACATCACCGAGGCGCAACAGTTCGACGATCCGGAAACCGGGCGCTTTTTCATGCGCGTCGTTGCCAACTTCGAAAGTGATGGCAGCGGGGCCTTCCGCAGCACGTTCGCCGTCATCGCCGAGCGATATGAAATGGACTGGTCGCTTCGTCCGATCAACCAGCGCCGGAAAGTGGTCGCGCTCGTATCGAAGTTCGATCATTGCCTAGGGCATCTCCTCTACGGGAGCCGGATCGGTGAAATCGACATGGACGTTGTCGCGATCATTTCGAACCATCCGAAAGAGGCGCTCACTATAAGGTCGTGGCTGGAGGATATCCCTTACCACTATCTTCCAATCACCAAGGATACGAAGGCCGAGCAAGAAGCGAGAATCAAACAGGTGATCGATGCTTCGGGCGCCGAGCTTGTCGTCCTCGCTCGCTATATGCAGATCCTTTCCGATGACCTGGCCGCGTTTCTGTCGGGGCGATGCATCAATATCCACCATAGCTTTTTGCCCGGGTTCAAAGGTGCCAAGCCCTATCATCAAGCGCATTCGCGCGGCGTGAAGATGATTGGAGCCACTGCGCACTATGTCACTGCCGATCTCGACGAAGGGCCGATCATCCACCAGGATGTCGAGTTGGTGTCCCATGCCGAAACTCCCGACGATCTGGTACGCAAGGGCCGGAGCATCGAACAGCGCGTGCTGTCGCGCGCTGTTCTCTATCATGTCCAAGACCGGGTTTTCATCAACGACGGCAAGACCGTCGTCTTTCGAGACTGAATTCAGTATTGCGGCCTTCGGCGAAGGGAGGTTCGCCCCGAACGAATAGGCCGGTGCGATGGAATCCGCAGACGCCCGCGACTAGTGGCTCAGACCCCGCATGCGGCTAAGGATGGTGCGCAACCAGCGATTGCCAGGGTCCTCGTGAAAGCGTTCGTGCCAATATTGCTTCACCGTGAAGCCCGGCAAAGTGATCGGGGGCTGCAAGATGCGCACCCTCTCAGCTTTGAGTAGGCCGGTGAGCCTCGACGGTGCCGTGAGGATGAGTTCCGACTGCTCAGCGATATGGGCGCTTAGTAGGAAATTTTCGGCCATAACAGTGATGTTGGCGGTTCCCACCATCTTCCGCAGCATCTTCTCAACATCCTCATGCACATGACCGAGATGGCGGCCGTCGACGAGAATGTGCCGGGCGGCCTTGAACCGGCTGACGGTTAGTCGACCTTCGGGAAGATAGCTGCGCGGGACGACGCATACATATTCCTCGGTAAACAGCGCCTGTTCCAACACCCCCGCAAAGAGTGCGGGAAAGCTCCCGATTGCGACATCGACTTCGCCGGTCTCGAGGCGGGCGATGAGTTTCTCGCCGCCGAGCGGCACCGCCTTGAAGCGAACGCGCGGTGCGATCGGCCGCACCCATTCCACAAGGCGCGGCAGAACGAGCAGATGCCCCACGTCCGAGGCGGCGATATTAAAATTCCGGTCGGACAGCGAAGGGTCAAATTCCGTATGACCGCTGAGCCGCGTCCGATACAGTTCAAGCGCCTGCGAAACGGCCACCATCGCCGAGATGGCGACCGAAGTGGGCTCGAGACCGTTGCGGGTCCGAACGAACAGCTGGTTGCCGAAATGCTCGCGCAGCTGCTTAAGATAGCGGCTCAATGTCGGCTGCGGCACGTCCAGTGCCTCGGCAGCACCGCTTACGCTCTTCGTTCGCATGATGGCCTCGAAGACCGTCAAATGCAGGAACGACAACATGATCGACTCTACTGCCCCCACAAGCTCACTCTCTCCTCCATCGGAGAGAAAGCGACACTTCTTCAAGCGCCATCCTCATCCATTTTTCGAATAGAGAACATTCACGAAGGCACGTGGAGCGGCCCCGGTCACGGTGCTATTTCAGACGAGGATGCTGCGACGGATCGGGCGGATAGCTCGCTGCGCAGTTCAAACCAATAATTTTGGAGAGCGATCGTGGACAACAACCATATCACCAGCTTGCACCATATCACCATCTGCACCGGTACGGCGCAGGGGGACATCGATTTCTTCGTAAAGGTGCTCGGGCAGCGCTTCGTCAAGCGTACGCTGTTCTACGACGGCAATATTCCCATCTACCACCTCTATTTTGCCGACAAGACGGGCACGCCCGGTACGGTCATGACTACTTTCCCGACCCGTCGTACCGGCCTCAAGGGCCGCAAGGGATCGAACCAATTCACCGTCTGCACCTATTCGATTCCGAAAGGTTCGCTCGAATGGTGGGTCGATCATCTCAACAAGCATGGCATCGCGACCGGTGAACCGGGGACGCGCTTTGGACAGCGTTTCATCGGCTTTTCCCACCCCGAATGCGGCATCGACTTCGAGGTGCTCGAGGACGAGAATGACAATCGCGAACCGTTCGACTCGCCCTATGTCCCTCGCGAAAAAGCGCAGCGCGGCTTCCACAGCTGGACCGCCTCGGTGCGTGAGCTTGAGGACATGGATGTCTTCATGAGCAGTTGCTGGAATTTCGAGAAGATCGGAGAAGAAGGAAATCGGCACCGCTATCGGGTCAAAGACACCGATGCTGCAGGTACCATCATCGACATCCTGCATGAGCCCGACCGCCGCCAAGGCAGCTGGACGATCGCTGAAGGCATCATCCACCATGGTGCGTTCGCCGTACCTGACATGGAGGTTCAAGCCCGGATCAAGTTCGATACCGAAGGTGCGGGCTTTACCGACTTTTCGGACCGCAAGAACCGCGGCTACTTCGAATCCATTTATGTCCGCACCCCTGGGGGTGTGATGTTCGAAGCGACGCATAGTCTTGGCTTCACGCACGACGAAGATGAAGCGATGCTCGGCACGGACCTCAAGGTCTCGCCGCAGTTCGACGACAAAAAACATCTAATCGAACAGGCGATGCAGGACGATCCGATCGTCGTTTGACCGCATAACCGCTGTCGGGGGGCGGCGGAAGAAGGGCTCCGGCACATCATGCTGGAGCCCTTTTTGCATCTTCGCGGCATCGCGCTCGCGGAACAGCGGATAGGCATGTGTATCTGACGGCCGATCCCCCAATCGTGTCGACGGATGCGCAGCGGGCGGGCCGACGCATAAGTTTAGTGTGTCGGCTCGCCCCATCGGGCGCTCATGGCAGCCGTCAAGCTGGGATCTGACGAAGCGAGGCGGGTCGGGGAGGATTCTACTACCTAGCCAAGACCTATTCATAAAACGGAACCGGACAATCCGGATCGCAATATGAGGCGGCTGCGAGATCGGTGCTAGCCGACATCCCCAAAGAGCAGGAGCTATGGGAAATGCCCGAGATCGACCTTTTCAACTACACCATGTCGATTTGCTCGATGAAAACCCGCCTAGCGATGGACGAGTTCGGTATCGTCTACAATGACAAGCAAATCGACATCGGCTTCGCACTCGAGAATTTCGAGCCGGACTATGTGCGGCTGAACAGCAAGTGCGTGGTTCCGACCCTGGTGGTGGGCGACGCGATCGTCACCGATTCCTATAATATCATTCTCGAAGCGGCTCGCCTCGCCTCGATGGGCCTGCCGTCGAATCCGGCCGCGCGGCAATTCGCCTTGGACTGGTTCAAGAAGGGCGACGAGGTCAATTTCCAGGTTATCACCTACGGCCGAAAAGGGGTTCCGCGTGGCGACGAACTGTTGATCGCGCGGCGTGAACGGACGAAAGAATACGCCGCCAAATATCCCCAACTGCGCACGATCTATCTTGCCGCTTATGAGCGGATCGTCGAGCATGGAAACCGCGCTTACGACACGGCGACGACAGCCGCTGCCGAAGCGGATCTCGCAGCGCGGTTAGACGAACTCGACGCGCATCTCGCGGAGCGTCCAGTTATCGCGGGCGACGAATATAGCGTAGCGGACATTGTGTGGACGGTGCTCCTCGCCCGGATCGAGATGCTGCACTTGACGGCGCTGATCAATGATCGCCGAAATGTGCTCGCCTATTATCAGCGCATGAAGGCACGTCCAAGCTTCGAGCGGGCGCGGGTCATGCCGAACTGGAAGGGCGGCATCTGATCGATACCTTAGCACAGGCTCTTTACCAATCAGAGGAAAGCTTAAATCTCAAAATCACCCCGTGGGGCATCGCTTTCGGTTCAATCTCAAGCCCAAAGCTCTAGCGTCGTGACTGCAAGATTGCCGGCGCAATCTGGCGGTTCGCGACTTCGCGCAACACGAAGCTGCTGCGGATGCGGGCGACATGCGGCAGGACCGACAGCTCCTTGCGATAGATCATATCGTAATCTTCGAGCGACTGGACATTCAGGATCATCAGAAAATCGGTGTCGCCAGAAACAAAGGCGCAAAAGCGCATCGACGGGCTTTGCAATACCGCCTGTTCGAAATCCTGCAGGACATTTTCAGCCTGCGACACCAGCTCGATCGAGACTACGACTAGCGTACCATATCCGAGCGATCGCACGTTGAGGTGCGCCGAATAGTGGGTGATGTAGCCGGTCTCTTCCAGAATTTTTCGTCGCCGCGCCACTGCCGTGCTGGACAGGTGCACATTGTCGCCCAGCCAGACATCCGATGCGCGCCCTTGGGTGACTAGGGCGCGCATCAGACGAAAGTCGGTATCATCGAGCTCGTGCTGGACGGGGCGGCTTGGTGTCGAATCAAGCCAATTTGTGCGGCCGCGCGGCAGATCCATATTAGTATGCACCCCCCTCTTAATTCCATAAGCTGAACCCGCGATCGGTGGATGCTATGCGGATGCCGCGTCGAGCGTTCGCGCGATTTCCGTGTGCAATGCCAAGAGGCCGGACACCGTCTCGGGCGACCGGCGCCCGAACCCGCATTCGGTAGCGATGCCGAATTCGCGCAGATGCTGTTTTGCGCCGCGGGCGCGGCGAAGCGCCCCCTCCAAGCCGTCACGGGCATGGACAAGGCCGAGATAGATCGTTGTTTCGGGATCGGTTTCAAGCTTCGAGAGTGGTTCGAAATAGGCCGCGTCGTCGCGGGCGATCGGTACCGGCAAGTGGAACCAGTCGATCGAGCGGCGAACCTGATCAGCGAGTTGGTTCATGACCTGAACCATCAGCAACGTATCATCCGGTTCCTTGAAATGCTGGTGCCCAGCATCGCCATAGCAAAGATGGAAGCCGAGTTTCACATTGTCGGGAACCCAGGAGGCGAGTTCGATCATGCGGCCGAGGAGCGACCCGAAATCATTGACCGATGCAGGAAAGACGCCTTCGAGTGCTGCAAATTCAAGCGCGGCGTCCCATTGGATCGCAAGTTGTTCATTGGGTATGGCCTTGCAAATGAGGTCAACCTCGCGGCGCATCGCTTCGACATAGAGCGGCTCGATCGCGGCAAAGCTTTCGGGTTCGATAAAAGACATCATCGGCGCAAAGGGCGTTGGCAACGCCACCTGGAAGCGCGTTCCGGCCGCGATCTTGCCGCTCTCGACGAGCTGGCGGAAGGATGCGTAGGACTGGATTGCCGCCTCGGCATAGCCAAGAGGGGGAAATTGTCGTTCGCAGGCCCGATCCTTCTTCTCCGCATAGAGATCGACTTGAACCGCGCCATAGCCATCGTCGTGGCGGAGCCGTTCGAGCATCGGCGCGCGTTCCATGACATTTTTCTGCCAGTTGATCCAGTTGGTACGCTCACCCGTCTCGCCATCCGGGATCGCGCCGAGGCGGTCGCCGAGATTGGCCGACGCTGCAATAAACACTTCGGCCTCGTCCTTGAGGGGAATACTGCCGACAAGCAGGATGGGGGTTTGTGTACTACTCATTGCCATTCCTTGTGCTGGGCATGAAGTCCTTAGAAGTGCCAGAGGACTTCGCGGTCTTCCGCATCCGTCCGGCCCGCCGGCAAGCGCCAACGGTCGATCGCAGGCTGCGGCGCCAAATGTCGGAGCTTTGGGACTTGGGCGGCGGGCTGCCGCGCTGCGCGCGGTTGAGGCTTTGCCGGCGCATGACCGTGAGCTTGGACGCTAGGACGCTCATCCGATTTCGAAAACTGCCAATTCCTAAGCGACGGATAGGAGGGCGAGCGTCAACCGAGAAGCTTCCAAATCCGGATTGCCTCCATCCGAAAAGTGGATGCTCGTATTCGACCTCGGGCATCGCCCAGCCCTCGTCGGCGCAGTTCGTTATCCCGCAGCGACCGTAATTCCGGTTTGCGAGCGGACGGTTTCAAGGTCCATGCCATCGGCAAGTTCCTGCACCACCAGCCGACCATTCTCGCGGTCGAGGATGAAGCGCCCAAAGTCCGAGATGATCGCGTCGACGATGGCGGTTCCAGTCAGCGGCAGGCTACATTGTTCAACGATCTTGGGGTTGCCCGCCTTGTCGGCGTGATTCATCACGACAACGACACGTTTGACGCCCGCGACGAGATCCATCGCGCCGCCCATGCCCTTGATCATCTTGCCGGGCACCGCCCAGTTCGCGAGATCGCCGTTTCCCGCGACCTCCATTGCCCCGAGGATGGCGAGATCGATATGTCCTCCGCGGATCATGGCGAAGCTGTCCGCCGAGCTGAAGAAGCTCGACGTGGACAGCGCGGTGACCGTCTGCTTGCCCGCGTTGATGAGGTCGGGGTCGACCTCGTCCTCATATGGGAAGGGACCGATACCGAGCATGCCGTTTTCAGACTGGAGAATAACTTGAATGTCAGCCGGCACAAAATTGGCAACTAGTGTCGGAATCCCGATGCCGAGATTGACATAATAGCCGTCCTTGAGTTCGAGCGCAGCCCGTTCTGCCATCTCTTCGCGTGTCCAGGGCATCAGGCAGTTACCTCCTCACGCGATCGCGTCGTACGGAATTCGATACGTTTTTCGTACGACGGGCCCTGGATCACCCGGTTTACGTAGATGCCAGGCGTATGGATATGGTCCGGATCGAGACTGCCTGCAGGGACGATTTCCTCGACCTCCGCGATGGTCACCGCGCCAGCGGTTGCCATGTTCGGATTAAAGTTGCGAGCCGTCTTTCGGTAGACGAGATTGCCTTCGGGATCGGCCTTCCATGCCTTCACGATCGAGAGATCGGAGCGGAGCCAAGTCTCGCGCACATAGAGCGCGCCCTCAAATTCCTCGACGGGCTTGCCTTCTGCGACCACGGTGCCGACGCCGGTCTTCGTAAAGAAGGCTGGGATTCCAGCGCCGCCCGCACGGATGCGCTCCGCCAGTGTGCCCTGCGGATTGAGCTCAAGTTCGAGCTTCCCCGACAGATATAGGTCGGCGAATAGCTTGTTCTCGCCGATGTAGGACGAGACCATCTTGCGGATCTGGCCATTGTTGAGAAGCGTCCAGAGCCCGAATCCGTCCGCACCGCAATTGTTCGAGATGACGGTCAAACCCGTAATGCCGCTACGGAGCAGCCCCTCGATCAAATGCTCGGGATTTCCCGAAAGCCCAAAGCCTCCCGACATGATTGTCATACCGTCGAACAGGATTCCGTCGAGCGCTGCATCGGCATTCGGAAATATCTTGTGCTTCGCCATAAAAGCCCCTAATGTCCGAATATCGGACAAATAGTTCAATAATCGGTTTTATCGAAAAGGTCAATACGATGAGCCCGAAGGACGAGACCGGCGATCCCAACTATATGCTCTCGCTCGCCCGCGGGCTCGAGGTGCTGCGTGCCTTCGAGGGCCAACCCTCCTTGTCCGCTGCGGAAGCTGCACGGATTACCGGCCTCAATCGACCGAGCGCCAGCCGCTGTCTCTATACGCTCGTGCGCCTAGGCTATGTGCGGGAGCAAAATGGGCGCTATTCGTTGACACCCGGATTGCTGCCGCTTGCTTGCGGCTATCTGTCTTCGGCGCCGCTGGCGAGCGCGAGCCAGGCCATCTCCAATGCGCTGCGCGACCGATTGCAGGAAACGGTGTCGGTCGCGACACTCGACCCATCGGACCTCGGGCGTATCATCTACATCGCGCGAGCCGAACGAAACCAAATCATCGCGGCGCCGCTCATGGTCGGGAGCACGCTTCCCAGTCATTGCACCTCGATGGGGCGCATTTTGCTCGCGGCGCGGGACAGTGGGGAGCGCGAAGCCTGGCTGGCCGGGACGACGCTCGAACGTCGCACCGATCGCACGATTACCGACAAGACCCGGCTTCGCGATGAGTTTGTCGCGGTGGCTGAGCAGCGATGGAGTCTTGTCGAAGAGGAACTTGAACCGGGGCTGCGCTCGCTGGCGGTCCCGGTGCGTGATCGAAGCGGGGCGGTGGTTGCCGCGCTCAATGTCGCGACTTTCTCGGGAGCGCACAACCGCGAGGATCTGATCGAGAATTATCTGCCCGAACTGAGGGCTGCCGCGGCGCAGCTCGAACGGGCCATCTGAATTCGACGAGACCATGTAAGGAGATTGAGTGATGGAATTGCGTCGCGTAGCCATCGTGTCGCCGGTTCGTACGGCAGTAGGGAAATTCGGTGGCGGCCTTTCTACGCTTACCGCGGGCGAGTTGGGTGCCGCAATTCTCAAGGCGCTCGTCGAACGCAGCGGCATCGATCCCGAGCGGGTCGATGATGTCGTGTTCGGCCAAGGCTATGCGAGCGGCGAAGCGCCTAGCATCGGCCGATGGTCGTGGCTTGCCGCGGGGCTTCCCCAGACGGTGCCGGGTTTCCAGCTCGACCGTCGTTGCGGTTCGGGTCTGCAGGCGATCATCGAGGCCGCGATGATGGTGCAGACCGGCGCCGCCGACGTGGTCGTTGCAGGCGGCGCTGAGAGCATGTCGAACGTCGAGCATTATTCGACAAGCCTTCGGAATGGAACGCGCCTCGGTAACATCGAGCTATATGACCGCTTGACGCGTGCGCGGCTCATGTCGCAGCCGATCGAACGCTATGGCGCGATCTCCGGAATGATCGAGACAGCGGAGAATGTCGCGCGCGACCATGAAATCACGCGCGAACAGTCGGACGCTTATGCGGTGCGCTCGCATCAGCGGGCGGCCGCGGCCTGGCGCGAAGGCCGTTTCCAGGACGAAGTTGTTCCCGTGGCGGTTCCGCAGAAGCGCGGAGAGCCCGTGATTTTCGACCATGACCAAGGCTATCGGGCCGACGCCTCGATTGAAACCCTGTCAGCGCTCCGGCCACTCGAGGGAGGTGTCGTAACTGCCGGTAACGCGAGCCAGCAGAATGATGCGGCGGCCGCCTGTTTGCTGGTCGCGGAGGATCAGCTTAACAAACTCGGCCTCAAGCCGGCCGGATGGTTCGTCGGCTGGGCCGCCGCGGGCTGCGATCCCTCGCGAATGGGGATCGGCCCGGTGCCCGCGGTCGAGCGGCTCTTCTCCCGCACGGGTCTCGGCTGGAACGATATGGGGCTCGTCGAACTTAATGAAGCCTTCGCGCCGCAGGTGCTAGGCGTGCTCAAGGGGTGGGGCTGGAGCGAGAATGACGGCCGGCACGATATCCTCAATGTCAACGGATCGGGAATTTCGCTAGGCCATCCGATCGGGGTCACGGGCGCCCGCATTGCGGCGACGTTGCTCAACGAAATGCGGCGCCGCGATGTTCGATATGGCTTGGAAACGATGTGCATCGGAGGCGGGCAGGGGCTTGCGGCAATTTTCGAGCGCTGATCACGATGTCGCTTCTGTCGCAACGTCGCCCCTTCGTGCTGCTCGAGGATCTCGAGAGAGGGAAGGCCCGGTTGTTCGAGGGGCCGCGGCGATCGATCAGCGCGGCCGCCGAGAGCGAAGTCGCTCCCGCGCTCCGGCAAGCCGACGCGCTTGCAGCGACGGGGCACGCTATCGCGGGCTGGATCGGTTATGAAGCCGGCTATGCGCTTGAGGCGCGGCTCGGCGGCCGCGCCGATGCTGCACGAGACAATCGCCTTCTCGCGCTTTTCGCCTTCGATGGCTGCATTGAATTGGACCTTTGCGAGGTAGACGGCTGGCTCGTGAGCCAGATTGAGGGGGCGGGCGAACTCAGCGCACTTCAGCCGGGTATCTCGTTCGATCAATATTCCGAAGCGTTCGGCCAGGTGAAGGAGGCGATCCTGGCAGGTGACATCTATCAGGCAAACCTGACCTTTCCGCTATACGCCGCCTGGCGGGGTGATCCGATCGCGATCTATCGCGCCATACGTCCCGAGGCCAACGCAGGGTATGCCGCGCTGATATTCGACGGCGTCGATTGGCTGCTGAGTTTTTCGCCCGAACTCTTTTTCGAGCTCGACGGCCGCGAGATTCGCGCAAGACCGATGAAGGGGACACGCCCCCGAGGAACCGATGCGGAAAGCGATCGGCGAAATGCCGACGACCTAGCGTCGAGCGCCAAGGACCGCGCCGAAAACCTCATGATCGTCGATCTGATGCGCAACGATCTTTCGCGGATCGGCGTTCCGGGAAGCGTCCGTGTGGACTCGCTTTTCCGGATCGAAACCTATCCTACGGTCTTTCAAATGACGACGGGTGTGTCGGCAACGCTCAGCGGGCGGCCTTCGCTTGAGCACATGCTGGGTTCGCTTTTTCCCTGCGGTTCAATCACCGGTGCGCCGAAGATCCGGGCGATGGAGGTCATCCGTGATGTGGAGCGTTGGGTACGTGGCCCCTATTGTGGTGCTATCGGCGAGCTGCGTGTCGATCGAAACGGTACGGACGCCGATGAGCGCGCCTACGCTCGGTTCAACGTTGCAATCCGGACCCTCCGGCTTTCCACGGATGCATCGGGGCAAGGCGGTCGTGCCGAATTTGGGATTGGGTCGGCGGTGGTCGCGGACTCAGAGCTTCACGACGAATGGAAGGAATGCCTGCTTAAAGCGAAGTTCGTCGAACGCGGCGCAGCAAATCTCGCCGTAGGCGGGAAGAAGACGGTAGAGAATATTGGTCTCGCACGCGCCCACTCGGCCAATTCGGCGAATTGCCGGCACGCCCGGTCGACGAGGCCCGCGAGACAAACCAGGGCAAACTGACGAATTCGGTACGATCAAATCCGTCGGGCGGAATGGAGAATACTTGTCGTCGCGCCTATGGGTCAGTGTGAAGCAATAAGAATAGCCTGAGGGGATAAGTGGATGCGGCCATCGGACCATGCCGTTTCCGGCGATCCGGACGTTCAGCGGCAACTCGATCGGATCAAACCGCCGCATCCGGACGACCCGCTCGGAATAGACGCCATCCGGATGCTGCTGGGGAGGCTGGGTGATCCGCAATATGCGATTCCGCCGGCGTTTCACATCGCAGGTACCAATGGAAAGGGATCGACTTGCGCCTTTCTGCGCGCGATGCTCGAGGCGGCTGGATATCGAGTGCATTCTTACTCATCCCCCCATCTGGTTCGGGTGAACGAACGCATCCGCGTCCGTGGCTCGCTGATTGGAGACGGGCTATTGGCTCAGCTGCTCGGCGAGGTACTAGACGCAAGCGAAGGGCTGGGCATTAGTTTCTTCGAGGTAATGACGGCCGCAGCCTTCCTGGCTTTCGCGCGCGAGCCGGCCGATGCGGCGATTATCGAAGTCGGTCTCGGCGGTCGTCTCGATGCGACCAATGTCATGCGTACGCCCGTGGCAACCGGCATTGCCCAGCTCGCGCTCGACCACCAGTTTTTCCTCGGCAACGATCTTTGCTCGATCGCGGCCGAAAAGGCGGGAATCGCAAAGGCGGGCGTGCCGCTGGTAACGATGGACTATCCGGGCTCCGTTGCCGATGTTGTCGGCCGCACGGCTCGATCGGCAGGTGCCGTCTGGCTACCTCGCGCGAAGAGCTGGTCGAGCCAGGTTAAGGGAGGCGTCGCTTATCGCGATGATCTTGGCAGTCTGGATCTGCCAATGCCCTCGCTTGCCGGCGTTCATCAGGCGGAAAATGCTGCGCTTGCGGTGGCGATGCTGCGGCATCAGTCGCGGCTTCCGGTAGCCGAGCATGCGCTTTGCGCTGGAATTACCACCGCAACATGGCCCGCAAGGCTTCAGCCGCTCGGCTCCGGTCCCTTCACGACACGCGTTCGGGCGGTCGAGGGAGAAATCTGGTTGGACGGCGGCCATAATCCCTCCGCCGGCGATATGCTGCGTCGGCATTTCTTCGAAGGGGGAATGCGACCCCATTCGTTGACGGTCATTCTCGCTATGCTAGCCGGCAAGGATGCACAGGGTTTCATCGCGGCCGTTGCTCCCCTGATCGCTCATCTCCATGCGGTTCCGCTAGCGGGACAGCAATGTCATCCGTCGGACTACTTGGCGAAGCTTGCTGCAATCGAGGGTGTGCCCGCGACCGCGCATTCAAGTTTGGATGCGGCGATCTCCGCGCTAGGAAGCGAAGATCGAAGACCCGGCGCGATGCTGATTGCCGGTTCTCTTCACCTTGCGGGCGAAATCTTGCAGCTCAACCAACAAGCTGCGGCCTGAGACGGTGCGCCGCGGCGACACCGTCATCTCCCTGGACGCCGCCCACACCGCCACATCCCTCATGCTTAGTCTGATTCTGGTTGTGTCGGTACACCGGTTTTGATCCACCCGTCTTCGACGAAGACGGGCCATTTGATGAGCCTCTGCCCGACGCATGGGCCGCCGATGCAAATGCCGTCCTCGATGGTAAAAAGCGCGCCGTGCCACCTACAGGCGATGAGACTTCCGTCGGGCGAGAGATATTCATCGAGTTTATGTGCGAGCATCGCGCCGATGTGAGGGCAGCGATCGGCATAGCCCCACACTGCGTCGTCGCGCCGGACCACAAAGCCATGAAAGCGGCCAGCGCGCATCTGGAGGACGAAGTTGCGCGCCTGCCCGTCACCGACGTCCTCTAAACGGCAAAGCTTCACATCCGCCGGCGTGGCATAGAGGCGCGCCTCGCTCACGACTGGTCCGCGTCGGGCTGACGATCGGGGTGGGCAGCTGTGAGGGCATTTGCCGCCACACCGACTGCGACCAATGCAGGACAGATACCGAAGCCTTGTACCGAATAGGCCCCACTTGACCGCCGATAGCCGTGCAGGATGAAGTCAGCGCTCATTGCGCGGGCAGGACGATCGCACGGCACTGCCCAAAACCGATCGATACAAAGCCGTCTGCATGGGCCGTTGCCGTCAGTAGGATCTCGTCGCCGTCTTCGACAAAGGTTCGCGCCTCCCCGGAAGGCAGGGTAATCGGTGTCTTCCCGCCATTGCTGATCTCAAGCAGGCTGCCGTAGCCATCAATAGTAGGCGCGGATATGGTGCCAGTGCCCAGCAGATCGCCCGGGTTCAGATTGCAGCCGTTGGAGGCGTGGTGCGTCACGATCTGCGCTGCGGTCCAGTACATGTTCGATGCCGGCCCCTCGCTCAGGCGATAGGGCGCCTGACCTGTCTGCCGCATCCGGGCCGTGACGATGCTCGCGGACAGCTTGATCGCGAGCGCGCCGCTCGCTTGGTCTGCCGTGTCGAACAAGTAGGGGAGCGGCGCAGGGTCGCCTTGAGGCCGTGCGGGCTGGGCGATCCGGAATGGCGCAAGCGCCTCGGCCGTGATGACCCAGGGTGAGATGGTGGATTGGAAGCTCTTCGCCAGAAACGGCCCGAGCGGCTGGTATTCCCATGCCTGGAAATCGCGTGCAGACCAGTCGTTGAGCAGGCAGTATCCGGCAATATGGCGGGCGGCGTCCGTCATCGCGATCGGTTCGCCCAGCGCGTTGCCTTCCCCTATCCACACCCCCAATTCCAGTTCATAGTCGAGCCGCACGGTCGGTCCCACGATCGGCGCGTCCTGCTCGGGTACCTTGCGCTGCCCCTTGGGACGCACCACCGGCACGCCGGAAGGGCGGATCGAGGAGGCGCGGCCGTGATAGCCGATCGGCACATATTTATAGTTCGGCAGCAGTGGGTTATCCGGCCTGAACAGCGCACCGACATTATTGGCATGATGAATGCCCACATAGAAGTCGGTGTAATCGCCGATCGCGGCCGGCAAATGCAAGGTGCAGGCGTCGGCTGGTTTGAGATGAGGCGTGACGGCGGCGCGGTGTCGTTCGTTGGTCAACAGCTCGAACAGGGCGCGGCGTAACGTCAATCGCTCGTCAGGCGAAAACGCCATCAACGCGTTAAGGCTGGAGCCCGCCAGCCAGCTTGCGTCGGCGTCCCGCAGGAGCCCGGCGCTCGCAGTGCCGGCGAGATCGAGAATATGGTCACCGATCGCAACGCCGATTTGCGGCCTGCCGCCACCGCGACAGAACACACCATAAGGCAGATTCTGAACCGGAAAGTCACCATGGCCGTTGGCGCTTTCGACCCAACTGGTCGCAGCGGCATCGTGCGTATGGTCGATCTGGGGGAGGCTCATTTGGCTAGCTGCGCTTTCAGAAAATCAACCAGCACGCGTCATAGTTGAGCTGGAAGAGTTGGGTTTTGAGAGACAGTGTTGGTCGACTGACGTGACGGCTCTCGAAATTGAAAGCTATTGTGCTGGTCACGGTGGCGATCCTCTCGAGGGTTCAAAGATGCGGTGCGAGGCCCGCAACGAACGTCGAAATATTTTGCAGGGTGAGGCCGGCGATATTGATGCGGCCGTTGCCGGCCATGTAGATGCCGTTGCCTTCTCGCATGGCAGCAACGGCATCCGAGCTTATTGGCAACATCGCGAACATGCCGCGTTGCCGGGCGATGAAATCGAGGCCCACATGCGTTGAGGCGACCGCTTGCCGCAGTGCGTTGATCCGCAGCCGCATGTCGGTGAGTTCTGCGCTCCAGTCGGCGCGTAGATCGTCATGCTCGAGGATCGTGCGAACGATGGCTGCCCCGTGATCGGGCGGCATCGACCAGAGGCTGCGCGCCAGCGAGAGCATGTTCCCGCGTACAATGGCGGCCGTAGATGGGGCGTGTGCCTGCACCCAGAGTGCACCCACCCGCTCGCGATAGAGACCGAAATTCTTGTCGCAGCTATAGGCGACCATGGCGGACGGAAGCGCCGAAATCAGCGTGCGGGTGGCCGCTGCGTCTTCCTCCAGTCCGTCGCCGAGCCCCTGATAGGCGAGGTCTACGAAAGGAAGCAGACCCTTGCGTTCGCACAGGTCGACGATCGCCGCCCAATGCTCTTGCGAGAGCGCCACGCCGGACGGGTTGTGGCAACAGCCATGCAACAGCAGGATATCGCCGGGGGCCGCTTGCTGGAGATCCTCTAGCATCGCCTCGAAATCGAGCATAGCGGTCGGCACATCGTAAAAGCGGTGCGACCGCACAGGGAGCCCGGCCTCGGTGAAAATAGGACCATGATTGGGCCAGGTAGGGGTGCCGATCCAGACCGTCGCCGCGGGCCTTGCGCGTGCGAGTAACTCTGCGCCGAGACGCAACGCCCCGGTTCCGCCCGGTGTCTGGACGCCGGTGATCCGCCCCGAACCCGCCAGCTTCTCGCCGAAGACGATTGCAGCTAGCAGATCGGTGTAAGCGGCGTCGCCTTCCGCGCCAAGATAGGCCTTGGTCGTCTGTTCTCGCAGCAGCACCGCCTCGGCCGCTTTGACTGATCGCATGACGGGCGTAGCGCCTTCGTCGTCGCGGAAAACACCTACGCCGAGATCGATCTTGTCCGCACGGGGGTCCGCCCGGTAAAGCGCAATAAGCCCGAGAAGTGCGTCGGCGGGCTGTGCAGTCAAAGCAGCAAAAGCGTCGGGGGCGACTGGATTCCGATCGAGCTGGGCAGGCGCGGTCATGCGGGCAAACTCCCCGACGCGAGAAGCGAATAGGGGCCGAGCATGTCGATCGCGGAACCTTGGTCGATCCGCCGGAATGTCTCCGTCAGGCCGCCTAGCTGCTCGGCCCGTTCGAGCCGTTGCACGGCCGCAAGTCGAAAAGTGTCGTCTTCTCGCACTTCGACCAATCGTTCCTGTGTTCTGGCAAGGCCGATGCGCGCATCCTCTTCCGCCGCCGTTCCCGCCGGGCGTGCCGGATCACTCTTGATCGTTGCGAGGGCTTTCGTAAGAAACGCCTTTGGAAAAACCGTCCGGCGATAGTCGGCCAGCGCCATCGCGTCCGACGTCGTCACGGTAACGTCGGCATCCTTCACCTTTCCATCTGCTCCATAGGCAAAGGATCGCTTGAGCCGCATGATGGCTTCCTCTTTCATCGTATAACGAAAAGGGTCGATGTCGGGTGTGCAATCCGGCACGAGCAAATGGGTTATGCCTCGACTGTTGATCGCGGCGAGCATGGCCCCGCGATCGGCGGGGACGAATACTTCCTTATAGTCCGGCCAAAAGTCGAAGGCCCAGTGATTGCCCCAGGGGCCGCCAAAGTGGAATAAATGCATATCGGGATAGACCGGCCGGCGTCGCCGCTCGCTTCCGGAAAAGTCGAAAAAGGCTGTCGCAACGAGTTGAATCAGCAGGCTCGCGCCGGTTGCGCCGAACGGACTATTGATGACGACGCCCAGCCGATCTCGCGCGTCCCAGTCGAGAATGTCGTCACGACTTGCCGGCTCTCCGGTCAATTCGATGCGAAACATCTCCTGCTTGATCTTGAAGGCGGTATGCAAGCTTCTCTTCCAGGCTGATTTAGGATGCCGACTGTCGTTCTTGCCGAATGCTCGCGCATTCTCCGCGTCCGGCAAAGCATAATTCTGCCAAGTCGTCCTTTGGCCCTATTTTCTCGTCCATTGTGTTGAAACACATAGGAGCGGTGCATCGATCGAGGACGAGAGGGCCGCCGCCCAATCGCATGAAATTCTTGTCCGCCCAACGCTGGCACGGCCTCGCCATCAGCTTAACGTTCAGGCTGAGGTTTTTCGCGTCCATGCCGGTGCGATTCACTATGAAAAGGGCAGCCAGATGCAGACACATGCGCGCGTAGTTATCATAGGCGGGGGAGTCATCGGGTGCAGCGTGCTGTACCATCTGACCAAAAATGGCTGGAAAGACGTCGTCCTCATCGAGCGCAAGGAACTCACCGCGGGGTCGACCTGGCATGCTGCGGGCGGCTTCCACACGGTGAACGGCAACGCCAATATCTCACGCCTGCAGGCCTATACCTGTGGAATCTACAAGGAGATCGAGGAACTTTCGGGTCAGGATGTGGGCGCCCATTATTGCGGCGGTCTTCTGGTCGCGGCGACTAAGCCTCGCTGGGAGTTCTTGCGCGCCGAACATGCGCGCCACAAGGTGCTGGGCCTGCAATCCGAGCTTGTTGGCCCGGAAGAGATCAAGAAGATGGTCCCCATCATGGACGTCTCGGATGTCCTGGGCGCGATCTACGATCCCGTCGAGGGCTATCTCGACCCGTCCGGTGCAACGCATGCTTATGCCAAGGCCGCCCGTGCCGCAGGGGCCAAGATCCATCGTCACACCAAGGTCGAAGGGCTCGCGCGTCTCGACAGCGGAGAATGGGAAGTCCAGACCGATAAGGGCAACATCATTGCTGAGCATGTCGTCAATGCGGCGGGGCTGTGGGCGCGCGAAGTCGGCAAGATGGTCGGGGTCGAGCTGCCCCTGATTCCCATGGAACATCATTATCTGGTCACGGAGGATATTCCGGATCTCAAGGACCTCGCGACCGAAATTCCGCAGGTGGCCGATCTCGATGGCGGTCTTTACCTGCGCCAGGAGCATAAGGGCATCCTTCTGGGGGTTTACGAAAAAAATGCGGTGCCATGGGCGGTGCCCGGAACGCCTTGGGACTATGCAGAGGATGCGCTACTCATCCCCGATCTCGAGCGGCTGGGTGATGACCTGACGCATGGCTTCGTTCGTTTCCCCGCGGTGGCGGAAGCGGGGATCAAGCGCATCATCAATGGCCCTTTCACCTTCTCTCCTGACGGCAATCCGCTGGTCGGTCCGATCGCAGGCCTGCCAGGCTATTGGGTCGCTTGCGGCTGCATGGCCGGCTTCGTCCAAGGCGGCGGCATCGGGCGTTCGCTTGCCGAATGGATTATCGACGGTCAGCCGAGCATGGACGTCTTTGGAATGGACATTGCTCGTTTCGACCCGAAACTGCCCGAGCCCAACATGATCGCGCGCGCCAAGGAGTTCTACGCGCGGCGCTTCGACATCCCCTATCCCAACGAAACATGGCCGGCCGGACGCCCGCTCAAGACCTCGCCACTCTATCCGGTCTTCGAGCAGAAGAAGGCGGTCTTCACCAGCACCTTCGGCATGGAAGTTCCGGCCTATTTCCCAAACTCCGACGAAGATTGGCAGGAAACGCCGACCTTTTACCGATCCAATGCCTTTTCGACCATCGGCGCCGAAGCCCGGTCGGTTCGCGAAGCGGTTGGCGTCATCGAGTTCACGGCGGTCGCAAAATATATCGTCGCCGGCACCGATGCCGAAGCCTTTCTACGCCGCCTGATCGCATCGCCTCTGCCAGGTGCGGGGGAGAATGTGCCGGCACTGCTGCTATCGGGCAACGGCCGTATGATCGGCGATCTCAATGTCGCGAAGCTATCGGATGGGCGATATTTCGTGACGGCGCCGACCTTCATGCAAGCCCACTATATGCGCTGGTTCGAGCAACATCGGCAGGCATTTGCCGTAACGGTCGAAAATGTCTCGGAGAATCTTGGCGGCCTTTTCGTGGTAGGACCCAAGGCGCCGGAGTTGATCGACCAGCTGACCGCTCATTACCGGTACGGCAGCGCGCTCGAGGACGGCCAGGTGACCGAAGGCGCAGTTGGCTCCGCGCCCTGCCGGATCATCGCATCGAACCGGCTTGGGGTTCTCGGCTTCGAACTCTACACGCCGATCGTCTATCTGTATTCGCTCTATCAGCAGATCATGGCGGTGGGCGAGGATCTGGGCGTCCGCGATGTCGGTATCCGCGCCTTCAGCTCATTGGTGATGGAATATACGCCAGGTGTCACGCTCCGTGAGATATCGCAGGATCGCAGCGTCGCGGAATGCGGTTATGAAGCGCTGCTGGACGACAGCCGCGATGACTATATCGGGCGCGCCGGAGCGCTCGCCTCCCTGACAGAAAAACCCAAATATCGTCTGACGGGGCTGCGCGTCGAGACGGTCGATGCCGATCCAGTCGGCGAGGAACCGGTGTGGATCGGCGAACGCTATGTCGGCCAAACCAGCTCGGGCTATTATGGCCACACGGTCGGGTTTGCCATGGCCATGGCGTTTCTGGAGGAGGACGCCTTTGCGCCGGGCGCCGAACTGGAAGTGACCGTGCTTGGCGACCGTCACCGCGCGACGATCGTCGAAACGCCGTTTTTCACGGGCTGACTACCGGTGGCGGCGGACCCGACAATTAGAAATCAGCAAAGCCCGTCAAAACGCGGAAATATATATTCGCCAACCTCATGCGCTCCTGCGGGGTCTCCTGAATATGGAGCGCATAGTAACCGATCTGATGGAAATAGACGATCCTGGCTCGGACGAGTGCCTCATCCGCGTCATAGGCTGCCTCCCTGAAAAGGTCCGCGAAGGCGGTGATCCGCTCTTCGTCGACCTGATGCACGATGGCGGCCACGTCCGGTGATACCAGCGCCCAGTTGCGCACGGCGGTGTCGAAGCGTGGATCAAAATCTCGTTCCTCGATCCACAGTGACGCCGCCGCGCGGAATCGTTCGGCGAGCGTGCCAGGGCCTCGGAGTGTGGCGATCAACGGTGCGGTATTGGTCTGGCGCCATTCATCCAACAGGAGGCCCAGCAGTTCACCGCGATCCTTGAAGCGCCAATAAAAGCCGCCACGGGTAACCCCGCATTCCTTGGCAATTCGGCCGATCTTGACCGCATCTATTCCATCCCGAACCAGAAGTGCGCGCGCGGCATCGAGCCAGTCCCGCGTCGACAGCGTCTCAATCAGATCCGTATCTTCGCCTTCGCTCAATGTTTTGAACCAATCCAATCCGCCCTCTAGGCATAGCTAACAATCTGTGAGCCAATATCAAACCCTTCCATCCTAGGAATTAGGCAAGCAGGGCATCTTCAAAAGGATAGTCATTGAGCAAACACGGGCCGTCGTCGGTGACATGGACCATCTGCTCCAGCTTCACCGCTTCTCGTCCATCGTCGACTGCCACTAGCGCTTCGACACAGATTACCATTCCCGCGTCGAGACACACATCCTCGCGCGACGAATCTCGCAGATCCCAGGGATGGCGAATGATCGGCGCCTCGTCGCACATTCCAACACCATGTGCGATCATCGAATAATAGGTGCCCTGGCATCGCTCGGGAACACGGTAGGCAGCATTTGATATGTCACGATGGCTTACCCCAGGCCGGATCAGGTCGAAATTATGCTGAATCTGTTCATGGGCGATCCGATAGATAAAGCGCTGTTCGTCGGTTGGCGCGACATCGCCGCACAGCCAGGAACGTGATATATCTGCGCAGTACCCGTTCGGCCCGATCATATCGGTGTCGAAGGAAACGAGGTCCCCAGCCTCGATCTGCCGGTGACCGCATTCCTGAAACCAAGGCTTGGTCTTGGGGCCGGAGGTCAAAAGGCGGGTCTCGATCCATTCTCCTCCGAGCTCGATGTTCGTCTGCTGGAGGATTGAGAAAAGAGCATTCTCGGTGATGCCGGGTTGCAGCGCTGCCTGCATCCGGGCCATTCCCTTCTCGCATGCCTGAATCGCCTCGCGCATAGCCAGGATTTCAACGTCGTTCTTGATCCAGCGAGCATGCTCCATCACCTGCGTGCCGTTCTCGCTGCGGATGCCGAGTCCTGCGAGCGCGACGGTCATGTGAGGATCTACGACGTCAACTGCCAGTCGACGATTGGCGCCGCCTGCACGGCGCAATAGATCGTCGATGTCCATCGCCCAGGCCCGGGTGTCGGCGTCGATGTCCGAACCCGAGATCAGATATGTCGCGCTCTTGCCCGGCCTCGTCTCCGCGATCGTTTCGATGTCGGCCGAAAGATGCTCCGCGCCCGGAAACTCGAACAGGGTGACTCCGCCGTCCGCCGGAACGAAGGCATAACGCACGCGATTGTGCAACAGCCAGACCTGCATATTGGGACAGTCGGTCGCATAGCGGATGTTGATCGGATCGAACAGCAAGGCCGCCGGCATGTCACGTTCGCGCAGCTGCTGCTGAATTCTACCCAGACGATAGGCGCGCAGGGCCGCCCGGTCGATCGTACTGATATGGTAGGTCATGCTTTGCGCAGGTCATTGGATTTGAAGGCGGCCCGCAAGGCCGGCAGGCAGAATGGCAGCAGTCCGACGCAGGCGACAGCCCCGAGGATGCCAACGGCTCCGAAGGAGAAATGCTCAATCAACAAGCCGCCCAGCGGCGCCCCCAGGGCAAAACCCATGCGCTCGCAGCCGCCACCGGCTGTCCCGATGCGTCCATTGGGATCCAGCGCGGCAGCGGAACCCAGCAGATAGGAGTAGAGGAACATATAGAAGATCCAATACATCAGGACGCCGAGGCCGAAAGTTACGATCCCTGTGGCGAAGCCTAGAAGGAGGCAAGCGCAGGCCGTGGCCCCAAAGCCGAGCAGAAGAGCCGGTATTCTAGCGATCCGTCCAGAGAAGGCCGCCGCCACGCCGGTTCCAAGAATGCCGCAGAAGGTGCTCGCCGAAAGCACGATGCCGATCGTTTCTGCGTCTACATTCAGGCCGTGGCCGATCCTCTCGGCGAAACTCCACACCGCGCCAGTCCCGAATGAAAAGGCGGACCAGATGGCGAGCAGCGGCAAAACTCCCTTCTGCTTGAAGGAGATCTGGGGTTGGTGTGCGGGCGCGCGTGGCGGGTTCCTGAACCCCGCATAGGCCGGCATTGTGATCCCGAGCAGGATGGCGATGCCCAGAAACGGGCCGAGCGCCCCGAAGCGCGCGCTAGCGAATGGAAGTGCTGCCATCAGCGCGACGATCACCACCAGTGCGCCACCATTGGCGATCGCATAGACCCGGTCGGCATTGCCGGAGGCTGCCACGCCCGAGACCATCGCGGCAAAGACCAGCCCATAACCGGCGCCGGCGATGGCCGCGATCAGATACAGCAGAGGCAGGATGTTCGGCGCGAAGTAGAGACCAACATGCGCGAGAAGGCAGATTAGGGCGCCCGTGAACGCGACGCGTGCGGGCGTGAGCCGATGAATGAAGGGGGAAACGAGCAACATCGACAGAGAGAGTGCGCCGACTTCGAAAAAGCCGAATGTTCCAGCGGCGCTTGCACTGAGCCCCAGGCCGTCCATCAGCGCACCGACCTGGAACGGCATCGTTGATGTGCCCAGATGAGCGACACCCGCTCCAACGCAGGCCGCGACCACCGTTCGCATCGGCGCCTTCCCTGATGACACACCCTCTACAACGGGAATGATCCCACCTTCATGTTCGATCTCTAAAGCCATCCCCGATTTACCTTTCATCGTCGGCGGAGCATTCCTTCACAGGCGCCCATTGTCCAACGTCTTCGGATGGCCGGTCGCTTCGCAGCAAAAATCCGTCGCTCCGCACGAATCCGCACACCGAAGGCGGTTCTGCGACACATTCGATCGCGCGCCAAGACACATGTGTATTTTACATTTACGGATCGCGACGTTCCTGTTACGAAGCGATGAAGGGGCGGACATCAGATTTGCCCAGGTTCGCAGATGGAATTGACGGTTAGTCTTGCTGCGGGAAGCTCGTTTATGGGTGTATTAGCGGTTCGCGAAGCATTGATGGGACGGCAAGGAGGCTTGGAGGAGGCTTTCGACGGGCTGGAGGACAGTCTTGCCTCCTCGATCCATACCTTGCCGCGTTCGGATTGCACCTTGGCCTCCGCACGTTTCGATGTCTGCAGCCGCGAGGGCGAGGGCTATTGGGAGTTCCTCAGGCTAGGCCCGGACCTATTCGCAATCGTATCAAATGTCCTCTATTCTCAGGCCGTCACGATCCCAGTGGTAGGCGAGGATTGGGTTGAGTTTCATTTTCGTCTCTCTGGGGAATTGAAGCTAGTCGAAGGTGAGGACTGCGTCGATGTATCTCCGGATAGCCTGCTGATCTGGCGGCAGCCCAGGGGTTGCGATATCATCGAGTATCTCAACGGCGACGGGAAGCGCGAAACATCCGTAACCTTTTACTGTCGCCCCAGCTTTTTCGAGCGCCATTTTGGAGGGCTGGCCTCTTTGCTCGACGATGGCCTTGCGGAGACATTAGGCGCCCAATGCGATCAGCTTCAGCTGCTGCGGGCCGTGCTGTACCCGGCACTGTCTCGCCTTATTATCGATTTTGCGTCCACCAGCGACCGTCCGGGGATTCTACTGGTCAAGGCAGAGAGCCTTGCGGTGCAGATCATCAGCGAGGTCCTATTGAATGTGCCTCTGCAGGGTAGGGTGGATGCATCGCATACGAGACTGAGTGATCAGGATTTCAAATGCCTCCGCGCCGCCCGGCAGATTTTGCTCGAGCAGCATGCACCGCCCCCCACCATCGAGCAGTTAGGCCGCCGGATTGGTATGAGCGGAACCAAGCTGAAATGCGGATTCCGTATGCTCTTCGGGCAGACCATCTCGCAATTTGCTAACGAACTTCGCATGTCGGCAGCGAAGGAAATGCTTCGCAAGTGCGATCGGCCGATCGCGCAGGTCTCAGCCGAGTTGGGCTATGAATATCAAAACAGTTTCACCGTTGCGTTCCGGCGCAGGTGGGGGGTTCTTCCCAAGGATTACAGGCGCGATCCCTTGGCTTATGATCAATCACCGACCGTCGCAGCCTAAATGCCGGGCACGGCCAACCGCTCTATATAGCCTTTCAGTTCCGAGGCTCCGGTCCGCTTACGCGACGGCGCGGACCAGATGAGATAATAAGCGAAGCCGGTGGCAAGTGAGACGTCGAACGGCGCCGCCAAGCCCTGGGCCGCAAGATTTCTGTCTGCCAATCGGGTGTCCGCAAGCGCGAGCCCGGCACCAGCACGCGCAAATTCGATCGCCAAGGCGGCAGTTTCGAACGCGAGCGACGATGGCTTGAACGCATTGATCCCATTGGCGTGCGCGAACCTTCGCCACAAATGATCCTGCGGGTAGCCTTCCAACTGGACATGAAGCAAGTCCTCCTGCCGCAGTGCTTCTTCAAGCCCGATCGCCTTAATCCGCGGGGCATCGTCGATACTGCAGAGCGGCGTCATCGAGATCGGCCAAAGCAGGGTTCGGCCGTCTTTATGATCGCCGATATGATCGAAGATGATGGCGATATCATAGTCCCCGGACGGTATGCCCGTGCTGTAGGTGCTCATGATCGTGAGCCCCAATCCCTGATGCTCCTCCTTGAACCGCTGAATGAACGGCAGTCCCATGGTCTGCACGAAGGTGGGCGGAACATGTAAGGTGAGAATCGCATCTGTGCTGACCTGATCGAGCGCGCGAACCAGGACGTCAAATGCCCGCTGCACCGCCGGCAAAAGTTGCTCTCCGGCCTCCGTCAGGCGAATGGCCTTGCCCGAACGAAGGAACATGCGTCTGCCGACGATCTCCTCCAGCCGGGCGATATGCCGGCTGCACGCGCTTTGCGCGATGTTGAGCGCGTCGGCGCCGAGCGTAAAGCTGCGCGCGCGCGCAACCGCTTCGAAGGCCCGCAAGGCGTTGAGTGGAAGATCGCGACGCGAATATGTCATAACAATATCCATCTCATTTAGGCATAACATGTCTGCGCCATAGCATTGGATTTCGCAACCGCTTCCGAACAGACCTCAGGCACACGGAGGAATTTGGAATGGATCTTGACCAGCTGCGGCATCTGATCGGAACGCGACGCCCTTGGCACTCGCTTCCCCAGCAATTTTATCTCGATCGAGAGATCTTTGAGATCGAGAAAAAGGCGATTTTCGAACGCTCCTGGGCAATGATCGGACTTGAGGCGCAGCTCGACCGGCCGGGCGCCTATATCGCAACTAAAATCGGCTCGACGCCCGTCATGGTGCTGCGCAACAAGGAAGGCGACATTGCTGGCTTCTACAATAGCTGCCGGCATCGCGGCGCGCAGATTTGCGCCTCTGGAACCGGGCGGGTCCCGCGGCTGGTCTGCCCCTACCACCAATGGACCTATGATCTCGACGGGCGCCTGCTCGTCGCGCGCCGCATGGGCGAGGATTTCGATAAGGGTGAGCACGGACTGCGCCCGATACGGATCGAGACGGTGGCCGGCTGCATCTATGCCTGCCTGGCCGAGGACGCACCCGATTTCACGCCCTTTCGCGCTGCGCTCGAGGCGGCACTGGAGCCGCAGGGACTGCGCAATGCGAAGGTCGCGCACGTCGCCCGACTTGAGGAGCATGCGAACTGGAAGCTGGTCGTCGAGAATGGCCGCGAATGCCATCATTGCGCGGTCTGCCATCCCGAACTGATCAAGGCGTTCCCAATCAACATGGCTGATGGCGCGACCTTTCACGAGAACACTGCCGAGATGCCCTTCATGGCGCGGATGCGCGAAGTCGGCTTGGGCCACGCCGCGGTCGAGGACAGTTGGTGGCAGGTGGGCCGCTTCCCGTTCAGCGACGGCGTGGTATCCTATTCGGTGGATGGCAAACCCCTGGCCGACAAGCGCCTTTGCGATCTCAACGGTGGCGATATCGGATCGCTGCGATGGGCCATCGAGCCCAACAATTTCTGCCATGCGACAGGCGACTGCGCGATCATGGTCAACATGGATCCAGTGGACGTGCTGCGCACCGACGTGACGGCGACATGGTTTGTCCACAAGGACGCGGTCGAGGGCGTCGACTATCACATCGACCGGCTGATCCATGTATGGGACCAGACCAACCGGCAAGACCGCGACCTTGCCGAGAACAATCAGCGCGGCGTCAGCGGATCAGGCTATGTGCCAGGCCCCTATTCGCCCGAGGCCGAGAGTTATGTGAACAGTTTCGTAGACTGGTATTGCACCCGGATGCTCGAAATCATTCCAGACCAAATCGAGCACGCTGCACTGAATTGCTAATAGGCGCTCCACGCCTTCTGTGCTCCTGCGAACCCGGTGGGGCGTCCGAGCGGGCAAAAAACATGACCCTACCGCCAACGTGGCTATCGTTTTCAGGCCGGAAATCCAGATATGAACCGTCAGACGCCGTCGGGGCCGCCGGATCGACAACGCTGGGCTGGCGTCCGAATATTCACTGGCCGGCGCAATCACCGGCAAATATTATTCTTTGGAGTTGACGCGGATCAGAACACCACGACTGACCGGATGCTCTCGCCCGCATGCATGAGGTCGAAGCCTTTGTTGATCTCTTCGAGGCCCATGACGTGGGTGATCATCGGGTCGATCTCGATCTTGCCGGTCATATACATGTCGACGATCTTGGGCACGTCGGTGCGGCCCTTGGCGCCGCCGAACGCGGTGCCGCGCCAGTTGCGGCCGGTAACGAGCTGGAACGGACGCGTCGCGATCTCCTTGCCCGCCTCGGCGACACCGATGATGATCGAGGTGCCCCAGCCGCGGTGGCAGGCTTCCAATGCGGTGCGCATCACGTCGGTGTTGCCCGTGGCATCGAAGGTATAGTCAGCGCCGCCGTCGGTCAGCTGGACGATCGCGGCCACCGTGTCTTCGCGGCTCATGCCCTTGCTATTGAGGAAGTCGGTCATGCCGAACTTGCGGCCCCATTCCTCACGCGCGGGATTGATGTCGACGCCGATGATCTTGTTGGCGCCTGCGAGGCGCGCGCCCTGAATCACGTTGAGGCCGATGCCGCCGAGCCCGAAGATCACGACATTGTCGCCGACCTGAACCTTGGCGGTGTTGATCACCGCACCGACGCCGGTGGTCACGCCGCAGCCGATATAACAGCTCGACTGGAACGGCGCGTCCTCACGGATTTTCGCGACCGCGATCTCGGGCAGCACGGTGAAGTTTGAGAAGGTCGAGCAGCCCATATAATGGAAGATCGGCTGCCCCTTGTACGAAAAGCGCGTCGTGCCGTCGGGCATCAGCCCCTTGCCCTGCGTGGCGCGGATCGCGGTGCAGAGGTTGGTCTTGCCCGAAAGGCAGCTTTTGCACTGGCGGCATTCGGGGGTGTAGAGCGGGATGACATGGTCGCCGGGGACGACGCTGGTGACGCCGGCGCCGACCTCGCGCACGACGCCTGCCCCCTCATGCCCCAGCACGCTCGGAAAGATGCCTTCGCTGTCGAAGCCGTCGAGCGTGTAAGCGTCGGTGTGGCAGATGCCCGTCGCCATGATCTCGACCAGCACTTCGCCCGCCTTGGGGCCTTCGAGGTCGAGTTCGACGATTTCGAGCGGCTTTTTCGCTTCGAACGCAACGGCAGCACGGGTCTTCACGATCACCTCTTTTCAATTCGGCAATGTCAACAACGAAGGTCGGCGGGCCAATGCCCGCCGACCAGAATGTTCATCGCATTTCGGGATGTCAGAATTTGACCTTGCCACGCACGCCGATCGTACGGGGCTTCCCATAGAATAGAGCTGCATCGGGGGCGGTGATCGTCCCCGGCCGATCCCGGACACTATCCACCAGCGCCAGGTTCCGACTGTTACCCAGATTCGTGCCGAATAGGCCGACCTCGTAATTGCCGGTGCTATAGCTGATCGAGGCGTTGAGAAGCGTCTGGGCGGGCGTTTCCCGATAATTCACGTTCAGCGGACTAAACCGATTGTAGAACGATCCCCGATATTGGACGTCGCCGGAAAGGGTCATCTCGCCCTCGCCGAGCGGGAATTCATATTGGGTGGAAAGCGAGCCTAGCCAGCGCGGAAACAACGGGGCGCGATCGCCGCTCGCCACGATCGGGTCGGCGCCCACCACAGCAACGCCCTGCTTGGCCTTCGCATCAGTATAGCTGCCGTTGAGCGCGATCGTTAATCCGTCAAATGGACGGAAAGCCGTTTCCAGTTCGATGCCCTTGCTTTCGATCTTCCCGGCATTGATGCGATAATAATAGCCGCACGACAGGTCCACTCGGGTCTGGGGAGTGTTCCAATCGACGAAGAAGCCGGTGACGTTGAAAGTCACCCGACGATCCGCAAATTGGCTCTTGAGGCCCATTGCATAGTTCCACAGGCTGTCCGCACCGACGGTTGTTGGCCCCTGGGAGCCATTGCAGAAGGCGGGCGCGACTGGTTCATTGACCGATCCGTAGCGAAAGCCCTTGGATACCTCCGCAAAGATCATCGCATCTTTATCCGCGTGATAGCTCGCAACGAAGCGCGGATTGAAGCCATCGGCTTTCGGCTTGCCGGACTGCGTGAGCGGCAGGAAAGTCGGCGATCCGGAAGGGTTCGCTTCAAAGGCGGAACCGGCCAGACCAGTGAACGCCAAATTGAAGCTTTGCCGGAAATTGAAATAGCGAACCCCGGCCGTAACGTCGAAAGCTTCGGAGAATTTGTAATTGGCCTCGCCAAAGAGGGCGTACTGCCGTTCTTTGATATGCTGTGTGCCGTAGAACAAGTCGTCGGCGAACGGTGTGCCAAAGCTCGGGACCGATGGCAGTCCGACCGCGGCGTCAAGTCCCGCGAGTGGATTGTTCTGCTCATAATCGCGCGTGGTATGCTCATAGAACCCGCCAAAGGAGTATGTGAACGGCAGGCTCGGATCCGAGACGTAACGCAGTTCGTTGGTGAACGTCTGGACATTTTGCACAACGGAGGCCGGGCTCGCTGTGCGCACGCCACCGAAAATGAAGTCATTGAGATACTCGTAGCTAAAGCCGCCCGTGATCGATTTGAAATCGCGATCGACGTAGCTCGCCGAATTGGTCAGGTGACCTCCTCCGACGGCAAGGTCGATCGTGAGGTTGCCGACCAGCATGCGATCCCGAAATGTTTCGGGTGACAGGCTGTCATATTGATAGCGCGTCAGAGTCGAATAGCCGACGGGAAGGCCGCCGGTCTTCAGGCGTGTGTAGAGGAGGCTTGCATCGACGGTAAGGTCACTGACGCCCGTCCATCGGAGAGCGCCGCGCGCCTGCGTCGTTCTGACGGTGTTAGCGTCCTTCTTGCCCGTGCCGAGATTGTCGATCCAGCCGGCATCGCGGCCGGTATACGCCGACGCAAGCAGCGCAAGCGATTCGCCGAGCGGCGCATTGATGCTGCCGCGGATGTTCCAGTTCGGGTTTCCAGCGTGGCTGGTGCCGCTCAGCACGCCTTCGGCGGAACCGGAGAAGCGATCCGTGGATGGCTTGATCGTGATGTAACGGATCGTTCCCGCCATCGAACCCGAACCATAGAGCGTGCCCTGCGGGCCACGTAGCACTTCGACGCGTTCGAGGTCGAACACCTTGAGGTCGGGATTTGCGCCCTGGATCGAGATCGGGACATCGTCGAGATAAATGGAAACAAGCGGCCGGTCGCCGGTCTCGGTAATCGAGAAGGCGCCCGAGGAGATGCCTCGAATGGTGACTTGCGACTGACCCGGTCCGCGCTCGACGATATTCACCGAAGGCACCGATTTCACGATGTCGGCGATGTTGTCGATGCCCTTGGTCGACAGCGTGCTCGCTTGGATCGCGGACACGGCCATCGGGATGGTTTGCAGGGATTGGGCGCGGCCGCGAGCCGCCGTCACCACAATCTCCCCTGGGTCGGAGGGAGCGGCGGCCTTGCTTTCGCTCTCAGCTTCCTGCGCGTGTGCGACCGTCGTACTTGTCGCAAGCGCAATCGCCAACATCGAGCAAGCTACCACCTTGCCCCGGCTAAAATCGGATTCAGTCCCCCGCATCATGTCACTTCTCCACCCTGGCCGGCGATGCTCGCCTGTTCCGGTGCTACGTTGCCACAGCCACGTGCGCTGTCTCTATCCGGCCCGACGGAATTTTCATGAGGTCGGACTCGCACATCGTTGCGAGCATTTTCGATGGCATCAAGCGGCGCGAGTGCCCGAAGACCCTAACCGATCCCGGCAAGCAAGTTCCGCCGCCGCCAAAGTGTTCTTGAGAAGACATGCGATCGTCATGGGTCCCACTCCGCCCGGAACGGGCGTGATGGCGGAGGCTACGGGAGCAGCTTCGTTAAATCGTACATCGCCGACGATCCGCGCCTTGCCGGTCTCCGGGCAGAGGATGCGATTGATACCGACGTCGATGACGACGGCGCCCTGCTTGATCCACGATCCCCGCACCAGGCCGGGTGCGCCCGCCGCGACCACCAGAATGTCAGCCTGTGCGACGATGTCCGGCAGGTCCCGGGTATGGATGTGCGCGATGCTCACCGTGCAGCGCGCCTGCAGAAGGAGCTCCGCCATAGGCCGCCCGACGATGGTGGAGCACCCCACGACGACGGCGTGGAGGCCCTCCAGATTGCCGAGCTGTTCGGACAACAGCAGCATGCACCCCAGCGGCGTGCACGGGACGATGGCCGGCGCCCCCACCGCGAGCTTGCCGGCATTGACGATATGAAAACCGTCAACGTCCTTGTTCGGATCGATCCCGCTCAATACGCGGCCGCGATCGATATGCGCCGGCAGCGGGAGCTGAACGAGGATCCCGTGGACGCCGGCATCGCCGTTGAGGCGGTCGATCAAGTCCAGCAGCTCGGTTTCACTGATTTCGGACGGAAGTTTGAAGCTAAGCGACCGCATGCCGACTTCCTGCGTGTGCTCGCCCTTCCGCCGGACATAAATGGCGCTGGCGGGGTCGTCGCCGACGAGGATCGCGGCAAGCGTCGGTTGCACGCCGAATTCGGCGGCTAACCGCTCGGTGGCGGTGGCGATCTCAGCGCGAATCCGCTGAGCAGTGGCTTTTCCGTCGATGATTTTCGCGGCCATTTCAGTCTCCGCTGGAGGAACGCTGAGGAGTTGCAAGCCTCTATATGGCCAGTTAATGACAAGCAATACACTACTGTATCGTCAAAGGATCGCATGTGGGAATCCATGGGTACTCAGGCTGGAGAGTATTTCGGGAAGGTCTGAGGGATCAGGCCGGATGGAAACGGGCGTGGAGAAGCCCCGAGCCGAAATCCCGTTACGACGTGGTCATCATCGGCGGCGGCGGCCACGGACTGGCCACCGCCTATTATCTTGCGAAGACATACGGGATTCGGAACATCGCGGTTCTGGAAAAGGGATGGCTGGGTGGCGGCAATACCGGCCGCAACACGACGGTGATCCGCTCCAATTATTATTATCGCGAGAGCGCGGCGCTCTACGATCATTCGATGAAACTCTACGAAGGGCTGTCGCGCGAGCTCAATTATAATGTCATGTTCAGCCAGCGCGGAGTCATCGCACTAGCGCACAGCCGGCACGATCTGGACGCGGTGCAGCGCTGGGTCGGGGCGATGCGCATCAACGGCGTCGATACCGACATCCTCTCGCGCGAAGAGATCGCGCGCCGCGTGCCGATCCTCGATATGTCGCCCGAGGCCCGCTATCCGGTGCTCGGCGGCTTCGTGCAGAAGCGCGCGGGGACAGCGCGCCATGATGCCGTCGCTTGGGGCTATGCCCGCGCTGCTGACATGCTGGGCGTCGACATCATCCAGCAATGCGAAGTCACCGGCTTCCGCCGGCATCCGAACGGCGTGATCGCCGGGGTCGAAACCTCGCGTGGTTTCATAGGCGCCAAGAAGGTCGCGATGGCAGTGGCAGGCCATTCGACCGTGCTGGCGGACATTGCGGGCTTCCGCCTGCCGGTCACCAGCTATGCGCTGCAGGCTTTCGTCACCGAACCGCTTAAGCCCGTGCTCGACACCGTCGTGCTGTCGCTGGCGACGGGCGTCTACCTCAGTCAGTCAGACAAGGGCGGGCTGGTGATCGGCGGCTCTCTCGATCTCTACCCCTCCTACGCCCAGCGAGGGAATATACCGACGGTGCGCAACGTGCTCGGCGCGGTGGCGCAGCAATATCCATCGCTCGGGCGGGTTCGCTTCCTGCGGCAATGGGCAGGCATCGTCGATGTCGTCGCCGATTCCAGCCCGATCCTCGGCGCCACGCCGATTCCCGGACTTCTGATCAACTGCGGATGGGGCACCGGCGGCTTCAAGGCGATCCCGGCCGGCGGAACCATGCTCGCTCATCATCTGGCAACCGGCGAGCCGCATGCGCTCGCACGCCCCTTTTCGCTCGAACGGTTTTCGACCGGGGCGCTGATCGACGAGGCCGCGGCCTCCGGTATCGCTCACTGAGGTATTACCAAGATGCTGCTGATTACCTGCCCCTGGTGCGGTCCTCGCGAAGAACTCGAATTCCGCTGCGGGGGCGAGAGCCATATCCAGCGCCCGGGTCCCTCCGAGACGGTCTCCGACGAAAGCTGGGGCGATTATCTGTTCACGCGCAAGAACCCCAAGGGCATGCATTACGAACGCTGGGTTCACCTCTTCGGTTGTCGGCGCTGGTTCAATGTAGCGCGACATACCGCGACACACCGGATCGAGGCGATCTACGAAATGCACGAGCCCGCGCCGTCCGGAGGCGCGCTATGACCGCGCGGGTCGCCGGTGGCGAGATCAACCGTTTGAAGCCGCTCCGCTTCACCTGGGAGGGCAGGGCCTATACCGGCTTCGAAGGCGATACCTTAGCCTCTGCGCTGCTCGCAAATGGCGTGCGGGTGGTGGGCCGGTCGTTCAAATATCATCGGCCGCGCGGCATCATCGCCGCCGGGGTCGAGGAGAGCAATGCGCTCGTCCAGTTGGGAACCGGCGCCCGCAGCACGCCCAATATGCGCGCGACGGAGATCCGTCTCTACGACGGGCTGGTAGCGAACCCGGTCAATTGCTGGCCCAGCGCCCGTTTCGATGTCGGTGCGGTCAACAATCTGGCGTCGCGCTTCCTGTCGGCTGGCTTTTACTACAAGACCTTCATGTGGCCGGACTGGCACCTCTATGAGGGGTTCATCCGGCGCGCGGCGGGCCTGGGCAAGGTTGCAAAGCAAGCCGATCCCGATCGCTACGAAAGCCGTTTCGCCCATTGCGACGTGCTGGTGGTCGGCGCCGGGCCGGCGGGGCTGACTGCAGCGCTGGAAGCGGCGTGGACCGGGGCGCGAGTGATCCTGGTTGAGCAGGACAATGAGGTCGGCGGCGCGCTGCATCAGGATGAGCGCACGATCGACGGAAAGATTGGCACCTTCTGGGCGAAGCGCACCGCCGCTGCGATCGCGCAATTCCCCGAAGCGCGGATCCTGCTGCGCACCGCGGCGGTCGGTTATCACGATCACAACAGCCTGACCCTGGTCGAGCAGGTCGGCGACGAGGCGGCCTGCGCGGCAGACCCGCGTACGGCGCGCTACCGGACCTGGCTGGTCCGCGCGCGGCAAGTGATCCTCGCGACCGGCGCCATCGAGCGACCGCTAGTGTTTTCGGGCAATGACCGGCCGGGCGTCATGCTCGCCTCGGCCGCGCGGCACTATGCCCGCCGCTATGCCGTGCTGCCCGGCAAAAATGCGGTCGTCTTCACCAACAATGACGACGCCTACCGGACCGCAATGACGCTCCATGATCTTGGGGGCAGGGTCGAGGCGGTGGTCGATCTTCGGCCCCATGTCTCGGCGGACCTGATCCGCGATCTCGACGCCCGCGGCATCTCGCTCCTGACCGGCAGCAGCGTGACCGATACGAAGGGCGCAAAGGGCCTATCCGCCGTCAAAGTGGGTTCGCGCTGGCTGCGATGCGACACGCTGTGCATGTCGGGCGGCTATAATCCGACCGTCCACCTGCTCAGCCAGTCGGGCGGGCAGCTTCGGTTCGACGAAGCAATCGCGAGCTATGTTCCCGCGCGGTCGGCGCAGGCCGAGGTCTCGGTCGGCGCGGCGTCCGGCGCTTTCGGTCTCAGCGATGCGCTTGCCCAGGGCCATGAAGCGGGACGCGCGGCAGCCGTCGCCGCCGGGTTCGACCCCGGGGCCGAACCGGTGCCCGAAAGCGGCCCGGAGCGCGCTGAGGCCTCGCTGCTTCCATCCTGGCATATTGAAGGCGGCCGCAACAAAGCGTTCGTCGATTTCCAGAACGACGTGAGTGCTGCTGATATCGCGCTGGCAGCGCGTGAGAATTTCCAGTCGATCGAGCATCTCAAACGCTACACCACGCTCGGCATGGCGGCCGACCAGGGCAAAACCTCCAACGTGAATGCGCTAGCGATCATGGCGTCGCTAACTGGGCGCAGCGTCGAGGAGACCGGGCACACCCGCTATCGCTTTCCCTATGTTCCGATGGCGCTCGGCGCGCTCGCGGGTCAAACCCGCGGCGAGATATTCCGGCCGCTGCGACGCCTGCCCGCCGATCGCTGCCATGCGGAAGCGAGCGCAGTGTTCGAAGATTTCGGCGGCTGGGCAAGGCCCGCCTATTATCCGCAGCCGGGAGAGACCCGGCATCAGGCCGAACGGCGCGAAGCGCTGGCCGTGCGCAACACGGTCGGCCTGTTCGACGGCTCCCCGTTGGGCAAGATTGAGGTGAAGGGCCCCGACGCGGCACGCTTTCTTGACCTCATCTATGCCAATACCATGTCGACGCTGAAGCCCGGCAAGGTCCGTTACGGCCTGATGCTGAGCGAGACGGGCGTCGTCATCGACGATGGCGTGGCAACCCGCCTGGGCGACGACCATTTCCTCGTCGGCACTTCGAGCGCGGGAGCCGAACGGATCGCGGCGTGGATGGAGGAATGGCTGCAATGCGAGTGGCTCGATTTCGATGTTCTCGTCGCGCCCGTCACCACCTCCTGGGGTGTGGTCACGCTGACTGGGCCTGGCGCCAAGACGCTGCTTGCCAAGGTCGGCACCGATATCGATCTCGACGCCTTCCCCCATATGAGTTTCGCGATCGGCCATGTTGGCGGCATCCCGGCGCGCGTGTTCCGTGTCAGCTATACTGGCGAAACCTCTTATGAGATCAACGTCCCGGCGCGCGCGTCGGAGGGGCTGTGGCGCTTGCTGCTGACCGAGGGGCAGACGGACGGGATCACGCCGATCGGCATCGACGCATGGGATGTGCTGCGGACAGAAAAGGGCTATCTCCATATCGGCGCCGATACCGACGGCACGACCAACGCGCTGGATGTGGGCTGGTCCCATATCCTCAAGAAGACCAACGAGTTCATAGGCAAGCGCTCGCTGCTGCGGCCCGCAGACCAGCACGCCGACCGGCTCAATTTCGTCGGCCTCGCCGCCGCGCCGGGGCAGCCCAAATTGCCCATCGGCGCCCATATCACGAGTGGCGGAGGCGAGAGCGAGGGCTATGTCACTTCCTCGGCGTTCAGTCCCTTCCTTCAGAGGCCGGTAGCGCTCGGCATGCTGCGCAACGGCCGGGCGCGGCTGGGCGAGCCGGTCCGCCTGATCTGCGGGGGCGAGACTTTCACTGCCACGATCGTCGATCCGACATTCTACGACAAGCAAGGGGAGCGGCTGCGTGACTGAGGCAGGCTGGACGGCATCGGCCGACGCAATCCGCATCTCCCGTCTCCCGGCGGCGCGGCTGTCGGTTCTTCGCGTGCGCAAGCCGAACGAGGCCGTGGTCGCGTCGATTGCCAAGGCGCTTAGCTCGGAATTGCCGCTGGAGCCGAACACGGTGGCGGTCGGCTCCGCGCGGACGCTGTGGCTGGCGCCCGGCGAATGGCTCATCGTCGATCACGCGGTCGAGGGCGGCGCAATCGAAGCGGCCGCGCCGGTCGCGCACATCGTGGAGGTCACCGATGGACGCGTGGTCTATGAGGTCGCCGGACCCAATGCAGAGACCCTGTTAGCCAAGGGCTGCACGCTAGACTTCCACCCGCGCGCCTTCGCGCCCCAATCCTGCGCTCAGTCCGCGCTGGCCCAAACCTTAGTGCTCATCGAGCGAACGGATCAACAGACGTTCCATATTTATGCGGACGCGAGTTTGGCACGACATCTCGAACTCTGGTTCGAAGATGCGCTGATCGAATTTCAACTGGGGAAACTCCACTGATGCGGCCACCCTATATCCTGACCGTCCGCTGCCCCGACGTGCGCGGCATCGTCGCCTCGACGACGACCTTCCTTGCCGAGCAGGATTGCTCGATCGTCGAAGCCCATCAACATCAGGATGGCGGCATGTTCTTCATGCGCGTCGCTTTCGAGACAGATGGGGCGAATGACGAAACGATCAGCAAGCTGGAAGAACGCTTTCGGCCGATCGCCGCACGGCTGGCAATGGAGGCGCATTTCCACGATCGCACGGTGAAGCCGCGCGTCCTGCTCATGGTGTCGAAGTTCGGCCATTGTCTGTTCGACCTGCTGAATCGCTGGCGGGCGGGACAGCTTCCGGCGGACATCGTCGGCGTCGTATCCAACCACGACGACATGCGCTCGTTCGTGGAATGGAACGGGCTACCCTATCACCATTTTCCGGTCACCAAGGAGACCAAGGCGGAGCAGGAGCGCAAGATCATCGATCTCGTCGAAAGCGCGAATGTCGACCTGGTCGTGCTTGCCCGCTACATGCAGATCCTGTCCCCGACCCTGTGCGCCGTGCTGTCGGGGCGCTGCATCAACATCCATCACAGCTTTCTACCGAGCTTTAAGGGCGCCAAGCCCTATCATCAGGCGCACGCGCGCGGCGTGAAGGTGATCGGCGCCACCGCGCATTATGTGACGACCGATCTCGATGAGGGGCCGATCATCGAACAGGATACCCGTCGCGTGAATCATGCGCGCGGACCGGAGGATCTCGTCGTCATCGGGCAGGAGGTCGAATGCTCCGTCCTCGGTCGAGCGGTCCAGTGGCATCTCGACCGCCGCGTTATGATGAACGGGACGCAGACCATTGTTTTTGAATAGGGTGCCCGCGACCGCGCATATCGAGTTTGGATGAAGTTCCCGCCCGAAGCGATGCTAAATTGCGCGTTCTGTGCAGTCGGCGGCTGGCGCAGACTCGACCTTTGGTGCAAGTAGGTTGAACAGGAGCGGCCCCATCGCGGAGCTTAGAATTGCGACGAGCACCATTGCCGCATTGGTGGCAGGATCGAAAACACCGATCCGGGTCGCGATGTCCGAGGCAGCCACGATCAGGCTCAGGCGCGCGCTCAGCAAGGTTCCCGCAGCAATGGCGTTTCGGGTCCCGTAATCGGGGATCATGAGAAGGGACGGCAGAAATTTATTGCCGAACGCGACGGCGAGAAACCCGGGAACCAGCCACAGCGCCGTCGACGATGAGACGAGGGCAGCAAGATCGAATTTCAGCCCGACATTGATGAAGAAGAAGGGAACGACAAAGCCATAGCCAATAGCTTCGATCATCTCGCGCCTTTGCCCCCCTCTTGGGATGACTCTGCCCAGCAAAAGTCCGGCAAGAAAGGCTGCAAGAACCAACTCGGAGCCCAGCCCCTCGGCAAGGAAAGCCGCCACAAACAAAAGGGCGAAGCTTGCGCGAACGAGAGGGAGGCTTGTCCGGCTATCGAACCTGGAGGCAGGGAGGCGAATAAGGAAGCGCGGTAGGAGCCAGATCAGGAGAAACGCAATTCCAACCAGCGTGAGGCTACCCAACGCCCCCCATGCGCCGCCCGCGACGATGATGCCCGCCAAGGCTGAAATGCCGATCATGGTGAAGAAATCTGCGAGGAGCGCCGTCGAAAGGATCGTCTGACCGTAAGGCCTGTCCGCCAAGCCTCGTTCCTGCACTGTCGGCACGACGATTCCGACCGACGTTGTCGAGAGGATCACCGCATAGATGGCAATATGAAGAAGCGGCGTCGCGCGATCAAGAAGCAGCCAGGCACCCACCGCTGCGAGAGCGAACGTCGTCAGAGACATAGTCAGCGCAAGCTTGAGGGGGCTGGCGCCTCGCGGCGTGTTTTGCCGTCCGAGCAACATATCGAGGTCGATCTCAAGCCCCGCTATCAGCATCAGCACGGCAAAGCCGAGCTGGGCGAGCACAGTCATGACGGATGAAGGGGCCAGCAGGCCGAGGCCGCTTGGGCCGATCGCGATCCCGAAGGCGATCTCGAATACCAGCGCCGGCATCAATGCTCTCGGAACCCACCGTGCGACGACGGCGGCGATGGCGCTGCCAGCACAAACAAGCGCAAGGGTGGCAGTCACCATCAGTCTGCGAGCGCCTTCTCATGACTAAGGCTGTTTTGGGCGAAACCGGCGCGCAGGAGCCGTTGAACCAGGCGCTCGGCGAGTGAACGGCGTACCGGCAGATCATCCCGAAGCTTGACCCAGGAGTTCATGCTGATTCCGAAGGTGGCCATTACGCAGGGAGGCGTCTGCGCAGGCAGCTGCTCTCGCATTCGCTCGACTAGGCCTCGCTCGACGCGGCACATTCGAAATGTGCCCGTGTTGGGTGCAGAAATAAGATAGGCAGCGAGCACATCCTTATGGTCCGGCGGCATCGTCATGCCGCACCCATTGTTTGACTTTGGGTACACAGAAGCCTTGCCTGAAATGCCTGTCCCACCATCCACCCCGATCATTGTTGGAACATCTGTCCAGTTGGACACGCCTATCTTCGCTTCATTTGCCGGAAGCCGATGCACCCCTACCTAAAGCGCAGCGATCCAAACGCCCAACCCGCATCTTGAATGCCGTTTATCTGGAATTCGGCTTGAGCTTGGTTGTGGGAGCGGGCCGTCGCCGGGTTTTCACGCAACCCGGATGGATCACCCGAATGCGAACGAGGAAACAGCCTTTCCGAAGATGGCATCCCGATAGATGTTACGGCCATTTTCATCGTGCCCCGCGCCTGCCGCAACAAAAAGTGGAGCGAGATGTTCGGCGCGTGGATGGGATGCTACCGCGCCCGGGGCCTTCGCCCAATTGCCGAGCCTCGCGGCGCGGCTCTGAAGATCCGGTGAGGCGATGGTTGTCCGCAGCCAATCGTCGAATGCGGATGCGTCGGCATTCGCCTGGTTCGAGCCGAATGCCCGCAAATTGTGATAGCTCATTCCGCTCCCCACAATCAGAACGCCTTCCTCGCGCAGCGGCGCGAGCGCGCGGCCGATCGCGATATGGTCTTCGGGGTCGTGGCTCGCGAGCAGCGATAATTGCACGACCGGGATCTGCGCCTGCGGATAGGCCAGCATCAGCGGAATAAATACGCCGTGATCATATCCTCGGTCACGGTTGAAGCTGACCGGGAAGCCGGCGTCGTTCAACATGTCGATCGTCTTGCCTGCAAGGATGGGGTCGCCGGAGACGGGGTACGAGAATTCGTAGGTGCGCTGAGGGAAGCCATAATAGTCGAAATATAGCTTGGGCTTGTCCGGCGAATATATCTGTAGTGTCTCTTCTTCCCAGTGGGCCGAGACGATAAGAATGGCGGACGGGCTCGCGCCCACATCCTGCGGGACGTTGGTGAGATGTTGGCCCATGCGATCCCATGTTCCAGCGGGGAACCGTTCGCCCGGCTCGAGAAAGAAACATGGCCCGCCGCCATGCGACAAAAATAGGGCGGGTAGCCGCGGCGTGTCGGCCGGTTCGGTTGGAATGCGCTCGTTCATTTGACTTGCCTCAAGAAAAAAAGTCCATGCGCACGACGAATGGCGCGTGCCCAATCACCGATTTAGGATCTTCTTTCCGCCAAAGAAGCGATGGAATATTGATATTTCCCATCTATTATGTAGATGGAAGTATGCTCGGAGCGCTCACACTCGACCAGCTACGCGTTCTCGTCGCCATCGCTGATTCCGGAAGCTTTTCGGCCGCAGGCCGCAAACTGATGCGTGCGCAATCGGCAGTCAGCCATGCGGTCCAAGCGCTCGAGCGAAGCCAGCAGGTCGCCCTCTTCGATCGTGGTGGACGGCGCCCGCATTTGACGCCGGCCGGCGCCGCGCTCGTTCTGCAAGCCCGGCAGGTGCTCCGGCAAGCAGACCTGTTCGAGCGGACGGCGGCGGGCATTGCGGGGGGCCTCGAACCCGAGTTGACGTTGGCGGTCGATGCCTTGGTGGCAACGCATCCGATCATCGAAACGCTCGGCGGCCTGATGCGCCAATTTCCAGATCTGGTCGTCAATTACCGGACCGAGGCGATATGGGGTGGGGAACAGCGCGTCCGGCGCGCCGAGGCGACGCTCGCCATTTGCACGCTTCGGCCAGTCGAGGTGCAGGACCTTCATGCGACGCGGCTTACCCATCTGGAACTGGTTCCCGTCGTCGCGCCGTCGCATCCGCTCGCGATCGAGAAGGGACCGATCGCCAGGGACAAGCTTGCTGCCCATGTGCAGTTGATCCTCACCAACCCCGACGATGCAAGTGGTATCAGCTATAGCGTCGTCAGTCCCCGGATCTGGCGTTTCGTCGATCTTGCGCGGAGGCTTGAATTCCTACTTGCAGGGCTGGGCTGGGGAACCATGCCGCGCCATTCGGTGGCCGAGCATCTGCGCGCGGGGGACCTCGTTGCGCTTCCGATCGACGATCCGTCGATCGTGCCGGAACCGATTCCGATCTATGCCGCCTTTCACCGAGACAGGCCATTGGGGCCTGCCGGCGCCTGGCTTCTGGATAACCTCCAGCGCCAGCGCTGGCCCTAGCCGGCGCTGGCTTCGCCCCTTGCTAAGCTGCTCGCCGCCTTGAAGGTGTTCAGCAATAGACATGCGATCGTCATGGGCCCGACGCCGCCGGGAACGGGTGTGTAGGCGCCCGCATGATCGAGTTCCTCAGACACGGCGTCTCCGACTATTCGGGTGCCGCCAACCTCATCGACGATGCGGTTGATCCCGACATCGATGACGACCGCGCCGGGCTTGACCCAGTCTCCCCGGACAAGTCCGGGGCTTCCCGCGGCCACCACGATAACGTCGGCCTGTCGACAAATCGAAGCCAGATCACGTGTGTAGATATGGCAGATCGTAACGGTACATTCCTGCTCGAGGAGAAGAAGAGCGACCGGCTTTCCGACGATATTGGATTTCCCGATGACGACCGCCTTCTTTCCCTTGAAGTCGGGAATCTCGCTCTGGAGAAGGAGGAGGCAACCCATCGGCGTACACGGGATGAGCCCGCCGGTGCCTGTCGATAGCCGCCCCACATTCACGGGATGAAAACCATCGACATCCTTGCGAGGGTCGATGGCGTCGAGGACCTTGGAACTGTCGATCGAGGGGGGCAACGGGAGCTGGACGAGAATGCCGTGGACCGCCGGGTCTGCGTTGAGGCGCGCGATGAGCTCGAGCAGTTCACTTTCCCCGCAATCGCTGCCGTACCGGAACTGGAGGGATTCCATGCCCACCTTGCGGCACTCGAGGATCTTGCGCCGGACATAGATTTCGCTCGCCGGATCGTTGCCGACGAGTACCACCGCCAGCTTGGGCACAATGCCTTTTTCGGCCACGAAACGCTCGACGGATACCGACAGGTCGGCCCTCAATTGTGCGGCCATCGCGGTACCTGAAATGATCTTGGCCATCGATCAGTCCCGGAAGACGATGGTTTTGGTGGCGTTGATGAAGACGCGATCCTGAACATGATAGCGCACGGCCTGAGCCAGAACTCGCTGCTCGATATTGCGGCCCTTGCGCACCAGATCGTCGGGGCTGTCGTCGTGCGAAACAGGTTCGACATCCTGATGAATGATCGGACCTTCGTCCAAGTGCTCGGTCACATAATGCGCGGTCGCTCCGATCATCTTCACGCCTCGGCGGTGCGCTTGATGATAGGGCTTCGCGCCCTTGAAGCCCGGCAAGAAGCTGTGATGGATGTTGATGCAGCGGCCCGAGAGAAATGATGCAAGATCGTCCGAGAGAATCTGCATGTACCGCGCGAGAATGATCAGCTCGGCGCCGAGCTCGTCGACGATCTCCTTGATCCGCCCCTCCTGTTGCGGTTTGGTGTCCGCGCTAATCGGCAGATGGTAATAGGGCACGTCCTCGATCCAGGATTTGATCTTTAGATGCTCCATCGGATGGTTGGAGATGATCCCGACGACATCCATGTCGATCTCCCCGATTCGGCTGCGATAGAGAAGGTCGCCAAGACAGTGATCGAACTTGGAGACGAGGATCACTGTCTTGCGCCGGTCGTTTCGCGACCGGAGGCTCCAGCGCATATCGAACTGCCGCGCGGTCGCACCAAAGCTCTTGCGGAACGCTGCCCCCGCACCGTCGGGGAATTCGAGCGCAACGCGCATGAAAAATTGCCCAGTCTCCCGGTCGTCGAACTGCTGCGATTCCTTGATATTGGCTTCGACGTCGAAAAGCGCAGTGCTTACGGTAGAAACGATGCCCGGACGATTGGCACACGACAGAGTTAATGTTTGCTCTCCAGGCACATCACGCTCCCAAAAATTGTTATGATTTATCCCGCGTCCCTGATCGGAACGCGCTGTTCATTGATCAGCCTAGCGCGCGTATCGGCATTTGGCAGCGCCGCGCGGCGGCTTTGATCCTTCCAATTTCCGGATAGTGCAGGAGAAGCCATTCGGAAGCGGGCCTCTGCCGGCCCGCCGGTTCCCGCGCAGCGTTGAATTTGGCCCGGCATGAGCGGCGCGTGGGCCGACGCCGAAGCTAGCTGCCCCTACGGCGCAGGGCCTGTTCGGCGATCGAACAGCATCTCGATCTCGAATTCGGTGCATGTAAATTGCGGATAAGAGGTCGGCAGCACGGGATCGTCCTGCCGACATACAGCGAAGGATTTGTATGTCAGAGCGTGGCGGTGCAGGCGTGTTCTGCGCCGACCTTTCGACAAATTTAATAATGAAATTAAATGCTTATTCGCATATTTCAGCTGATTTGGGGCATATTGCGGAAGGGTGGGTTGTTCATTCGAGCAATTCCTGCTCGATGAACAGCCCTGCGCGGACATGACCTTGGTCGGCGCGAAATTTGTATCCCCTCGATTATCCGATTTTCGAATATGGCCTATTCAGAAGCGGCCATGTTCATCGGCAATGTTTGTTGTCATCCCTTTTGTGACCGCGGGCGGCTCAGACCGGAGCTGCGGCAACAATGAAATCGGCGCCGCGATAGAGACGGCACGTGGAGGGGATAGAGGATGAATATTGGGCCTAATGGAGGCATCCGTGCTTTCTGCAATTTTTTGATGGCGGGTAGCGCTGTTGTCGCCTGTGGTTTTGTTGTGACGCCGGCAAGCGCACAGTCGACGACCGAGGTTGCGGCGCCGACGACGACCGAGCCCGCCGCTGAGGCGGCGCCCGAAACCGGGCAGAGCGCACCGGCTGCTGATCCGCAGGCATCATCGACCGATTCCGGGGGCACGATCGGCGACATCGTGGTCACCGCTCGGCGCCGCTCCGAATCTCTCCAGAACACGCCCGTCGCAGTCTCGGCGGTCACCGCCGCGGCGCTTGAGGCTCGCGGCGCAACCGACATTTCGGCGATCGCCCAGTCGGTACCGAGCGTGACCTTCAATACAACCGCGGGCAACTCGGGGGCCAGCAATGCCGCCGTGGTCTTCATTCGCGGCATCGGTCAGGACGACTTTTTCCCCACGATCGATCCGGGCGTCGGCATCTATCTCGACGGCGTTTATGTGTCGCGCACGCTCGGGTCGGTTCTCGATACGGTCGATCTTGAGCAGATCGAAGTGCTGCGCGGGCCGCAGGGTACATTGTTCGGCAAGAACACGATCGGCGGCGCCGTCCAGATCGCGACCAAGAAGCCGTCGGACACGTTTGAGGGCTATCTCGAGGCAACGACCGGCCGCTTCAACCGGATCGACGTCAAGGGAAGCGTGAACATTCCCTTCAGCGACACGTTCTTCGCGCGCTTCTCGGTCGCGACGCTGAACCGTGATGGCTATGTCACCATCCTTCAGAAGGACCCGGTCACCGGTGCGGTGTCGAAAGCCGACGCGGATAAACTTGGCGATATCTCGACCATGGCGGGTCGCGCCGCTGTGCGCTGGGAGCCCAGCTCGGCTTTCAGCGCAGACCTCAGCTTCGACTATACGGGCAAGCGCGAGCAGTCGTCAGGCAGTACATTGTTGGCTACGCAGCCGCTCGTTCCCGGAATTCCGACGAACGATCCGAACTTCTTCCCGGCGAACGCTGCCACCCTTGGTGGCTTCTGGAACCTCATCCGGGCCGGCGGTGCGGGATGCAACCCGCTTGCCGGCGGCGATCCCTTCAACCAGTCCAACCCGGCGTGCTTCAACAATCAGTATGTCACGGGTAATCCGTATACGACCTTCTATGAGCCCAGCCGATCGCTCTCGGATCTCGATCTTTGGGGTCTGACGGGTGTCCTCAACTGGGATGTTGCGCCTGACGTCAGCATCAAGTCGATCACTGGTTATCGCCACACCAAGTCGCACTTTATGCGCGACGACAATATGCCGCTGCATCTGCTGGAATTGGAGACCCGCCAGACCGCCGAGCAGATCAGCCAGGAACTCCAGTTCTCCGGCAAGGCGTTCGACAGCCATCTCAACTGGCTGGTTGGTCTTTATTATTTCAACGAGAAGGTCGATTTCGACAATCCCGCCTGTTTCTCGTTCATTTGCACCGCGGTGCAAACGAAGCTCGATACGGATAGCTATGCGGCCTTCGCCCAGGGCACCTATGCGGTCGGCGACCGGACTAACATCACGGCCGGCCTTCGCTATACCAACGAGACCAAGCGTAACGATCCGGACAATTTCTACATCGATATCGGCTTCGGATTGCCGCCCTTCGCAGCCAACAACCCGAACCCCAACCCTGCGACGGTCATCGACAATCCCTCGAAGGTGCGTCTGCGCAATGTCTCGCCTATGGTGTCGATCGACCATCGCTGGTCGTCGACCGTCATGACCTATGTCTCGTTCTCGCAAGGGGTGAAGGGCGGTGGCTTTCAGCAACGCGTCATTTTGCCGCGGCTTCAACAGCCGACGTTCGGGCCGGAGAAGCTGACGTCTTATGAAATCGGCGCCAAGACCGACCTTTTTGATCGGCATGTCCGCCTGAACGTCGCGGCTTTCTGGTCGGACTACAAGGATCTGCAAATCACGGTATTCGATCCGAATTTCAGCATCGAACCGCTGCAGGTCAATGGAGGCACCGCACGCATCCGAGGCATCGAGGTCGAATCCACGATCAAGCCGATCGATGGCCTGACCGCGACGCTGGGCGGTAGCTACCTCGACACCGAATATACGAGGATCGCGGCCAATGCGGCCATCCCGGCCAATGCCGTCCTGCCGTTCACGCCGAAATGGTCGGTCAGCGGTGGATTAAGCTATCAATTTGCGGTGGGGAATGCCGGCACGCTCACGCTGCGCGGCGACTGGAACTATCGCAGCCGGGTGTTCTTCAACGCGCCGAATGATCCGATCATTTCGCAGCCCGGCTACCACACCGCGAATCTCGCGGCTACGTTCGAAACGCTGGACGAGCACTGGCGCATCACCGCCGGCGTGACGAACGTGACCGACAAGGCTTATCTCGCGTCGGGCTTCGCCGACCTGCGCAACTCATCCTTCGCCGATGGCGTCTATGGGCGTCCGCGCGAATGGTATCTGACAGCACGGTATTCCTTCTGATCGACAAATGAAGATGGCGGGGGAAGTGCGATGGCATATCTAAGAAGCGCTTGGTATGTCGCCGCACTTTCCTCCGAAATCGAAACGGGAAAGATCGTAAGTCGCACGCTGATCGATATCCCGATGATCATCGTTCGCGATCGGAGCGGAACTCCAGCGGTGCTGGAGGACCGTTGTCCGCACCGGTTCGCGCCTCTCTCTTTGGGCGCAATGTGCGACGACAGCATCGAATGCGGCTATCATGGCATGCGCTTTGCGTTCGATGGCCGTTGCGTTGAAAATCCCACGCAACCCGACGAGCGGCTTCCCGACCGCGCCCGCGTCAAAACCTATCCCGCGATCGAGCGGTACGGCTTCATCTGGTTCTGGGCCGGCGAAGGGGATCCGGATCCCGAACTCATGCCCGACTTCCCGCAATATGAGAGCGAGGATTATGGGTTCGATACGGCCTACAAATTTATCGCCGGCAACTACCAGCTGCTTATCGATAATCTTCTCGATCTAAGCCATGCGCCATGGGTCCACAAAGGTCTGCTGGGCGATAAGAATACTATGGCCAACTGGGACTTTTCCTGGGATCAGGGGCCGCGACACATCATCGATCGACGCTCCTTCCCAAATCGTCCCGCCGTCCCAGCCTGGGCAAAGGCTTATGGCGACGCCTTCGGATCTTTCGATGGAGCGATGGACCATTGGCAAGAAACCTATTGGTATGCGCCGGCGAATATGCTGCTCGACGCGGGCCTGGTCATGCCCGGCGCGGCGCGAGGAACCGGGATCGACATCATCGGGCTCAATCTCATGACGCCCGAAACGCAGACCACCACTCATTATTTCTACGGGATGGCCCACCAGTACCGCCATGAAGAGCGATGGGTTACCGACTTCTGGATGAATGCCGTCTTTCACGCCTTCGAAGACGATCGCCTCATGATCGAGGCGGTGCAGCGCAACATGGGCTCGGAGACCGATGTGGTTACGTTACGTCCGCACATCAACAAGGCTGACCAGACGGCCCTCATGGCAAGGCGGCACCTCGCAAAGCTCATCCATGAAGAGAATAAAGGTCTGCCAGCCAAGAGCTAGCCGCTCACTCGCATTCAGCGGGAGCGGAACAGGACGAAGGGCAGGCCGCTCGAACCAGTTCGGTCTCGAGATTATGTTCGAGGCGGCAGTCCGAGATCAACGATCGAAGCCACATGTTGCCCGGATCGTGATCGTAGCGTTCGTGCCAATATTGCTTGACCTCGATGATCGGCAGATCAAGCTCCGCAGGCGGTGCGACGACCTTCATGTGTGGGGCCTTGATGCAGCGCGCGACCCAACGCGGGATTGTCAGGACGAGATCGGCGCAAAGCTCTGTTATGAGCGCGGTCACCATGAAATTCTCGGCCACGATGCGGACGCGATCTTCCGGAATGATATCGAGGATGCGTTGCTCGGCCTCCTGATGGCCGTGGCTGTAGTAGCGGCCGTCGACGACAATATGATCGAGCGCCTTGAAGTCTGCGATGCTTAAAGACCCCGAGGTCGCCACCGATTGGGGGACGATGCAGACATAATCCTCGCGAAAGAGGGTCTGCTCCTTGATATTGGCATAGAGCGCCGGATAGCTTCCGACGGCAACATCGGCATATCCTTCCTCCAGATCCGCCACGAGTTTGTTCTTGCCGATCGTGACTGCTGTGAATCTGAGGAAGGGCGCGCGTTTCGCAGCTTGGTGCATCACCAGAGGCAAGATGCAATAATGGCCGAGGTCCGAAGCGGATATCCGGAAATTGCGCTGTGACGTTTCTGGATCGAATTCGCGCCGTTCGCTCAGGCTGAAGCGGAATATGCGCAGCGCCTCCTCGATGTCCTTCGCGAGCGATTGCGCAACCGCTGTCGGAACCATGCCCTGCCGCGTCCGGATGAACAGCTGATCGTTGAAATGCTCGCGCAGCGTCTGTAGATTGCGACTGAGCGACGACTGGGGCAGTTCCAGTTCGTCAGCTGCCATGGTAACGCTCTTCAGCCGCATAATGGCGTTGAAGACCGTAAGATGGAAAAAGGATAGGCTCGCCGCCCGATCCCGTCCGGATGCAAGGATATTCATCGATAGCTCTCCCGCGGCGGCACCCCGTTTTCACTGATGCGCGTCATTTTCACTTATTGGATATCCATATTCCGGGATTAGCAAGTTCGTAATTGGGATCGAGTCTATCCGGTTTTTGGATATATCGCGAAAAGGGCGCTCTAACAGGCGCCGGTCGGGATCGAGATCCTAACCCAAATTACCACGAAATGTGGTGGTTGGTGGGGTATTTCTCGAGCAAATGAGCGGCCGCTCTTGTCTGAATGCTCCGCCTCGGAAATTGGCTTTGCGGATCAGCCGCCGCTCGGATCGAGCGGAGCGATGCGGTGTATATCCGTATCGCGCAAATTGGTCGCGGCCTCGGATACAGGGTGCGCGGTGGCTGTGGAGACGGCTCGCGGTGCCGCGGCTCTTAAGGAGAGGCGGTCAATATTGAAAAGAAAAGGGGGCAACCGCCAGATTGCCCCCTTGCTTAATCAGTTCGAAGGCGCGCCTTAGCGGGCGGACGCTCCATAATTTTCGTCGATATATCGTGCGGTATCGACGAGCGACCCGAATGGGTAGAAATGCAGCAAAACCTCGCCATGGCGCGAGGGATCGCAGCGTTCGGCCAGCGTCTCGATGAGACGCTCGGGTCCGGCGGTTGTGAACAGCTGCGTGATCGACGTGCCATACTTCATCATGACCTTGGCCGATGCGCCGACACCGCAACGCGCGGCGAAGCGGATCAGCTTCTTGACGCTTGCGGGGCCGGGGACGCCGACGCGAACGGGGGCAGTGATGCCGTCCTGGCGGATGCGCTCGAGCCAGGCCAGGACGGCGTCGGCGTCAAATGCGAACTGCGTCATGATTTCAGCCTGTTTGCCCTGTTCGGCCAGTGCCGCAATCTTGTCTTTCATAGCTTGCGCGAGCTTCGCATTATCGATGTCCGGATGGCCTTCGGGATAGCCCGAAATGCCCACCATCTCGATGCCCGCCGTGTCGAGGAGCCCGCTGCGGATCACCGCGAGCGCATCTTCATACGGGCCCATCGGGCTGGGCGGATCGCCGGCGATGACGAAAGCACGTTCGATGCCGACCTCGTCGCGCAGCGCATTGAGGAACGCCATGAGGTCCTCGCGAGAGAGGACCCGGCGTGCCGAGATATGGGGAACGGGGACGAAGCCGAGCGCTTTCACTGCCTTGGCGGCGGCGACGCGAGCTGGCATTTCCTCACCCGGCAGATAGGTGACCGAGATGGGCGTACCCGGTGGGATCAGCGGCGCGGCGTCGTCGAGGCTCTCGACATCCTTTGCCGTCATTTCGAGCGAGAAGGATCGAACCAGGTTCAGCTCAGGGGCTGCCTGGCGCGCAACAGCGAGTGTCATGGTGCGGCCTTTCGAAAAATGGCCGGTCTCGCGGGCCCTGGGAGGAGGTGCGAGACCGGCAGGAGAGAGCTCAGTCTTTCTTGATGATCTTTTCGAAATAGGGCGCCGGGGCGACCGTGACGCGAACCTCGCGCAGCGTGTTGCGCTCGATCGTTGGACGCGGCATCGTTTCCTCGCCCCACATCAGGGTCAACTGGGTGCCGGGTTCCGCGTGCTCCATATCGACGACCGCGAGCGTGATGAACTCGTTCGCATTGGCCGAGAAGCCCGAGAACTGACCCACGCCGATGTGGCGGCCGTTTTTCTGGACGTCGTCGATGTGGAAGGTCGAATAGGCGGCGAGTGGGAAATTGACGAAGCGGGCCGGCGGATCGGCATAGAGCGAGTCATGGATGACCTTCATCAGGTCGTCGTGGTTCCAGACGAGCGTCACCTTCTTGCGGCGCTGGTTAGCGGCTCTCTCGGCGAGAGCTGCCTTGCCGATGAAGTCGTCGCGCTTCGGGTCGATAAAAGGACCGTATCCGACTTCGATCGGGTCCATATAATAGTCGCGGATGTCATCGGAGTAGAAGCTGCCACCCATCGAGCCGAGTGTTTCGAGCGACTGCGGCGGAAGCCATTCGCGGAAACCCTTCATCTCGTCGGTGTGATAGACGGCCGGAACCGGATGCGGCATCCAGCCCGATTCCATCGACGTCGTCGGATAGGCCAGCGAGCCGACCTTCTTGATGTTGTACTTCTCGCCGACTTCCATCAGGGCGTCCATGACGGCTTCCTGATCTTCCCAGGGTCCGAACATCTCGAAGCCGGGTTCGCCGGCCATGCCGTGACGCAGCGCGCGGACCTTCTTGCCGCGGATCTCGAAGCTGCCGATACCGAAGAAGGGAATTTCGGGCAGCGTTCCGTCGGTGACTTCTTGCATCAGGGCAAGCGCGTGCGGCCCCTGAATCTGGTAGATCCAAATCCGCGGTTCGCCGGGACGCAGGCTGACGGTCTCGTCGCGGTCGATTTCGACATCATAGCCGCCCGTTTCGGCATGATACTGCGTCCAGTCGCTGATAACCGGGGGGCCGACGACGCGGAAATGGTCCTGCTCGAGATGGAAGACGATGCCGTCGCCGATCAGATAACCATCGGGGCTCGCAGCGATCAACTGCTTGCCGCGATTGACCGGGAACGTCGCCATCTTGGTAAGGCCGACCTTCTGCAACACCTTGAGCGCATCGGGGCCCTTGAGGTAGAGATCGGTCATGTGGAAGGACTGGTTGAGCAGCGCGACGCCCTCTTTCCAGGCCCGCTGTTCGTCGCGCCAGTTCGTATATTCCGGCGCTGCGACCGGGAATTGGTAAGGGCCGAGCTGTGAACTGCGCAACAACTTGACCGGACCGCCAACCGCTTGGAGAACTTCCTCGAGATTGCGGTACTTGAAGAGTGGGCTTTTCATAACATCCTTTCCGTGTGAAGAAATTTTTTCTCGTTGTAGAAGCTAAATCTGATTTTTATTCAGAATCGCACAAGTAATTTTCATCGATAGATCATAGATATATCGATAATCTTGCTATATTATATTTGTTACTAATGGGCGATCACGCATGTTATACGTGCTCGGCCAAATCAATGTTTCGTATCGATAGAGGAAGGCCGCGGACTTGTGGAGAACGCGGCGCGGATAGCCCTAATCCGCAGCGCGGATTATCCGCAGAGCTGACGAAACGGCTGGAAAGGCCAAGGGGCAGCCCAACTGCGCAGTTTTGCCACGGTCCGATGACCCCAGCGCGGCTTAGCGCTCGGCTGTCGACCAATTGGCCTCACATTGCGAATGCCAAGAAAAGCTGGGGCGGTCGCTTTGCAGATTTGCGCAGCGCCCAGTTCAGGCGCGAGACCGGGCTGTACTCGGCGGGGCGCGGTACGTACCCCATGCTGCACGTTTTCGGCCGCGCGCCGACAACAATCGCCAATTGCGATTTTCCCTATTCTGAATCCGAGTTTGAATATTCCGCCATTGGCGGCATTCCCGCGTCCGCGAGCGCGCCGCGAAGATCATCTCCGCGAGAGTGGCCCGGTCTCGCCCAACCCAAATATTCGAGAAAGAGGATGACTATGCTGTTCCTGAGACTTTGCATCGACAAACCGGATGCCCTCGAGCTGCGCAATCAGCATCGGGACGACCATCGCGCCTACCTAGGCTCGGGCGTCGCCAAAATTGTCCAAGCGGGCCCGCTTCTCGACGAAAGCGGCGATATGGCTGGCAGCATGATCATCGTGGACGCAGAATCGCTCGGCGATGTTCAAGCTTTTCACGATGATGACCCCTTCACCAAGGTCGGATTGTTCGACAAGGTTCTCCTGTACAAATGGGACCGCCATATCGGCTGAAACTAGCTGCCGTCGGGGGGAGAGGCCTCCGACGGCCATTGCTCGATCGAGGCGTTGCACGAACGACGTGCGGGAGAAGGGTTGCCACCATGGCCGATGTAAAGCAGCTTAAATCTCGATTCGAGGTTAGCACGACGAGCGGGCGTTTCGTCCGCAAGGACGCCGCGTTCCGTAACTGGATCACGGCCGACGGCAGCCCGGGGCCGAGCGGTGAAGGCGGTTTCGCGGCCGAGCCCGGCCGATATCATCTCTACATCTCGGCTGCATGCCCATGGGCGCACCGCACCCGGATCTTCCGCAAGATCAAAGGACTGGAGGCGATGATCTCCATGTCCGTCACTCACTGGTTCATGGGAGGCTTCGGCTGGACCTTCGAGCCGGGCGGCGGCGTCGTTCCCGATCCGATTCTGGGCGCCGTATTCGTCTCCGAAATCTATCAGGCGGCCGATTCTCAATATGACGGGCGGTTCACCGTTCCGCTGCTCTGGGATCGGAAGAGGGCAACGATCGTCAGCAATGAATCGTCCGAAATCATCCGGATGTTCAACTCCGCCTTCGACGGCGCCGGAGCGATCGCCGGCGATTATTATCCAGCCGAGCATCGCGCTGAAATCGATGCCATCAACCTGCGAGTCTATGAGACGCTGAACAATGGCGTCTACAAAGCAGGCTTCGCGGCAACCCAGGAAGCCTATGAAGAAACGGTCGTTCCGCTCTTCGAGACGCTGGACTGGCTCGAAGAGAGACTAACGCGGCAACGCTATCTCGTCGGAGACAGCGTAACCGAAGCGGACTGGCGGCTCCTCCCCACGCTGCTCCGATTTGACGCGGTCTACGTCGGGCACTTCAAATGCAATCTGCGCCGCCTCATCGATTATCCGTCGCTCTCGGCCTATACGCGCGAGCTTTACCAGTGGCCGGGCATACGCGAGACGGTCGATTTCGATCATATCAAACGACACTATTTTGAGAGCCACAAGTCGATCAATCCGCTCGGTGTCGTGCCGCTTGGGCCGCTTATCGATTTCGACGCCCCGCATCACCGCGATCGATGACGACGCGCCTCGTCTCAGCGGTGGCGCAGGCGGCGATAGCGCGCAGGCGTTTCTCCGGTCTGACGGCGAAAGATCCCGGTCAGATGCTCCTGATGTGAAAAGCCGCAAATGTCAGCGATTTCTGCAATCGGTGCGTGAGTCCAGAGCAACAAGTGTCTCGCGCGCTCGACCCTGCGCCGTAGGACATATTGATGCGGGGAAACGCCCGTTGCGCGCCGGAACTGCCGGGTAAAGTGGGTGACACTGAGACCCGCGATCGCGCTCATCTCCTCTAGGCTGTGCCGCTGATCAAGCGTGTCCTCGATAAAGGCCCTTACCGGCTCGATCGCCCGGGGATCGAAGGGACCAGCCAACAGGCTCGCCCTGCCAGATGCGCCCGACCGCCGGAGCATACGCCCCGCGATGAGGCGAGAAAGCTGGTCGATCAGCAGGGTCCCGGTCTCACCCGATTGCGCTGCCGCGGCAGCCTCGAGGGCGAGCTGCCCGATCACCTCGTCATGTTCGCCCAATAAGGGCTCTATCGATACATCCTTGCCGCCCTCGATGAACGCCTGCGCGACGTCGTCGACCACCGATTGCCGGACATAGAGGTGGAGCGTGTCCACCGCCCCCTCCAGTTCGACGCGGAAAGTCTGGCCCGCCGGCCATAGGAACAGGCCACCGGGATCGACTTTCTTGCGCACCTCCCGGCCACCCACAGCGCCATGCACGGTTACGGGACCACCGAGATGCATAACAATCAGATGGGCTCTTGTGGCGGGCACTTCGGCAAGGAAGGGCTTCTCTAGTTGCTCCGAAACGAAGAGCGATGTCCATCCAAGGGCCTCGCTCGACCCGTAGGTTCGTCCTGCCGAGCGGTCGAGAATACCATGGGTCTGCTCGCGGTGAAATGGACGCACATTGGTGTCTAGCACCGGATATTTCCTCTCCGTACCACTAAGTCGCCGGTGGCGCCCGGTCGTCGCCCTGCTTTTTGTCATGCAGCTCGGCCCGCCAGAATAGTCGATGATGCGAAGTCCGGCGCACGGCAAAACCGGATTCTTCCAATCACTTTTTCGGATGGGAATTCGGGCCGGCAGCCGCACGCCGCCGATTTTCGGAAGAGGATGGCCGGTCTACGTGAGCGCGATCGCCAATGCGATGCCGACAAGAACGCTGATCCGGGGCGCTGACGATGGTCTGAACTTGCAGGACAGGAGCAATTTCCCCGGCGTACGCCTCGCCGGAACAATGTCTCAGCTTCGGAGCAAGGTCTGTCCATGCGCAATCTCGACGAATTCACGATCACACAGGAAGCTTTGCGCAGACTCGAGGAAACCCCCGATCCGCGCCTGAAGCAGATCATGGCCTCTCTGATCCGGCACCTTCATGACTTCGCGCGCGACGTCAAATTGACAGAAGAAGAATGGCTGCAAGGCATTCTCTTCCTGACCCGCACCGGTCATCTCTGCACCGACGTCCGGCAGGAATTCATCTTGCTATCCGATACGCTCGGGCTCTCGCAACTCGTCGTCGCCCAAAGCCACAGCCGCCCCGAAGACGTTTCGGAGCAGACCGTTTTCGGACCTTTTCACGTCGAGGGTGCGCCGAAGCTGCCAACCCATGGATGCGACCTTGCCGCGGGGATTGAGGGTGAACCGCTCTTCGTGACAGCGCAGGTTCTCGCGAACGGCGAGCCGGTAGCCGACGCCGAAGTCGATATCTGGCACGCCGATGCCGAAGGCTTTTACGACGTCCAAGAAGACGGGTGGGCAGTCGACGATGCAAGGCTTCGGGCCACCTTCCGCACCGATGCTGACGGAAAACTAAGCTTCAAGACGATCCTTCCCAAAAGCTATCCGATACCAACCGATGGGACCGTTGGGGAGATGCTTGCAGCGACGAAGCGCAGCCCGATGCGTCCGGCGCACATTCACTTCAAAATCGACAAAGAGGGCTTCGATCCGCTGATCACGCATGTGTTCCGCGAGGATGACGATTATCTCGACTCCGACGCTGTTTTTGGCGTTCGAGGATCGTGCATCGGCGCCTATGAGCCGCACGAGCGCGGTACGACGCCCTTCGGCGAGGAGGCCGAGGATCGTTTTTACACGCTCGACTCCCGCTTCGTCCTTCATCCTTTGTCCTGACGCGCAGCGGTCATGTATTTCGTCATCTACGCCCTCGATCGCCCGGATGCCGGCGACCTGCGTGAAAAGACGCGTCCGGCGCACAGGGAATATCTCCATGGCTCCGATCTTCCTGTTCGTCTCCGGCTCGCTGGGCCGCTTCTCGCCGACGACGGCGCGACGATGATCGGCTCGTTGATCATCGTCGAGGCCGACGACAGCGCCAGCGTGGAGGCCTTTTCAGCCGCCGATCCTTACCGACTCGCTGGACTGGTGGGCAGCGTCACCATCCGCCCGTGGAACTGGACGACGGGAAATCGCGATGCGGAGGCGATATCATGACCATCGACCTTTACACCTGGAGCACACCCAATGGGCGCAAGGTCTCGATCATGCTCGAGGAGCTTGGCGCGTCCTATCAAGTCCATCCAATCGACATCACTAAGGACGAGCAATTCGCGCCCGCTTTTCTCGCGATCAATCCGAACAACAAGATTCCCGCGATCGTGGACGCGCAGGGACCAGCAGGGAAGCCCATTGTCGTCTTCGAGTCCGGCGCAATCCTCCTCTACCTTGCGCGCAGGTTTGCTAGCCCACTCTTGCCTGAGGACGAGCGCCGCCAGGCGGAAGTGCTCCAATGGCTCATGTTCCAGATGGGCGGCATCGGGCCGATGTTCGGTCAACTGCATCACTTCCGGCGCTACGCGCCGCACGAAACATACGGGCTTGGCCGGTATGAAAAGGAGGTCCATCGCCTCTACGGCGTGATGGATCGCCTTCTTGCCGACAGGCCGTACCTAGGCGGCGACGATTACTCGATAGCCGACATTGCGACATACCCTTGGATCGCGCGCTTCCCGCTCCATGGCCTCGAATGGGCACAGGTCCCCAACGTTCAGCGATGGTACGATGCGTTAAGCGGACGGCCGGCGGTTATCCGCGGCATGGCAATCCCGGCGGCATGAGGACGCCATGTTGAGACTCCTCGGTCGCGCCTCCTCGGCTAATGTGCAGAAAGTCGCGTGGCTGCTCGACGAAATGGAGATCGCCTTCACTCGCGAGAATTACGGCGGGGAGTTCGGCGGCAACCGCTCCGCGGAATATCTCCGCCTCAATCCCAATGGCGTCGTACCCGCCCTCGTCGATGGCGACGCCGTCATATGGGAATCCAACACGATTCTTCGCTATCTTGCTAACCGATATGGCCCCACGCCTTTCTATCCGGAGGTCCCGGAAGTTCGCGCCGCGTGTGAATGCTGGATGGACTGGCAGCTCGGTACGCTCAATCTCTGCATGACCCCGCTTTATATCGGCCATGTTCGAACGCCACCCGACCAGCGCGACGAAGGCGCTCTCGAGCGCCACCATGCAAGGGCCGCCTCGCTCTTCGGCATATTGGATGAAGCACTTTCGGATCGGCCGTTCCTCGCGGGAAGCAATCCGACCCTGGCCGAGATCTGCACCGCGATCTTTGCCTATCGCTGGTATGAACTCGCGCTCGATACGAGAGGGGTAAACCCCAATCTGCGACGCTGGTTCGATGCGATCGCCAGCCGCCCGAAATTTCAGAAGCACGTGATGATTGGGCTTTCCTGAAAAGCCGAAAATTCGATTCCAAAAGGAGATATTGCCTGTGACAATGATTGGCGCCCAAGCGGCGAATGCGCTGTTCCTCGACGCCCGCTCACACAATGGCTGGCAGGATACGCCCGTGTCGGACGAGGAGCTTCAGGCCGCCTATGACGTCGCCAAATGGGGAGCTACATCGATGAACTGCCAGCCGATGCGCCTGGTGTTCCTGCGCAGCCTGGAGGCTAAGGAAAAACTGAAGCCTGCGCTGATGCCCGGTAATGTCGACAAGGCGATGAGCGCCCCCGTCGTAGCGATCGTCGCCCACGATCTTCGCTTCCATGACCGGCTTGCCGATCTCTTTCCCCACAATCCGGCGGCCGGGGCGATGTTCGCCAGCAACGATGGGCTCGCCGCCGCGACGGCGTTTCGCAACGGCTCGCTGCAAGGTGCCTATTTCATCATGGCGCTGCGCGCGATCGGTCTCGATGTAGGACCCATGTCCGGCTTCGATCCACAGCAGGTCGATGCCGCATTCTTCGCCGGGACGTCCTTGCGATCCAATTTTCTTCTCGGGATCGGACACGGCGACAGCTCTCGGCTCTTCGAACGCCTGCCGCGCCTCAGTTTCGAGGAGAGCACCCGTACCTTGTAAACCTTGCATCCGGCGAGACTCCCAAGCGCCCGGGGGTCTCGTCGGTACCGAAAACCGAGGCACTCCATCACCAACACAATATCTGGCCGGGTGGCCGAGACGTATGTCCAGGCCCTGACGAGCTAAAGGTCTCGGCACATGCTCAAGCATGTTTTCGTCACCCGGCTTTTTGCCGGATCTACATCCGCTTGCAATGTAGACACGCCAATATATGCTGAACCCGCGCGCTTCTTAGGATAGCGTGCGAGGCAAGATTGCCGCGCAACGGGAAATTGGGCCGGAACATCTTGTATCCGGGCCGCAGCCGCGAATGTCCAGGCCGCGCGGGCGGCTAAAGGCGGCAGCGCATGTTCCGTACGGGCGTCTGACAACCGGCACTGCCGGCTGGCCTCCATACCGGAGTGCTGCCCATGGCTTTGGGCTTCCCGATCGCGCGCGGCGTGTGCGGTCGATGTGCCGGGCGCGCGGTTTGCGCGCGCAGGGTGCTTCCATGCGCCTGAATTCCGTCCCAGATCATCCGGGTCTCGCGGCTATCGCGGAGGCGGATCCGTTGCCGCCCGAAGACCGCTCCTTGGCCGTGCAGGACGCCTTTCTCGACAGGCTTTACCGAGCGCATCACGATCGGCTTTTGCGCTTCATTCGGGGGCGCGTGCGCGATGAGCGCGCTCGTGATGTGGTCCAGCGGGTCTTTTGCAGGCTGGCGGGTCTGACCGAAGGCGAGCAGCAGCGGATCGTGGCGCCTGGCGCCTATCTCAGGCGCACGGCCGATAATCTGCTGCGCGATGATGCGCGGCAGGCAGCGCGGCGCTCCGCTACCCTGCATTTGAGCGAGGATGAAGTCGCCCTGAGAGCCGGCGATCCCTTGGCGGCGCTCGAGGCGCGCGATCGGCTGCGGCGTCTCGAAGAAGCGCTCATGCAGCTCAAGCCGCGGACGCGCGAAATATTTCTCGCGCATCGGATTGACGGCTATAGCTATGCCGAAATCGCTGCCCGGACGGGATTGAGCATCAAGACGGTCGAAATGCATATGACGCGTGCCATCGCCTATCTCGAAAAATTCCGCGTGAAACCATGACCGACGCACCCCGAGGCGGAACCGCGCGGAGCGCGGCGGAATGGTTCGTCGTCATGCGAGGGCCCGATGCAGACAGTGAAAGCCGCGCATTCGAGGATTGGCGCGCGACCTCTGCCAATGCCGACGCTTATGCTCGGTTCGAGGCGACCTGGAACGACAGCCGCTTTCTTGCGAACAGTTCGGTCGGACGCGACCGGGATCTTTCGCGGGCGCGACGAAAAGTCCCGCCGGCAGCCTTGCTGGCAGCGGGCGTAGCATTGCTCACCCTGCTTTCGGCAAGCCTGCTTTCCGACCATATGGGATGGCTTGGCCCTGCCGCCGTGCAGCAGCCCGCCGCCACCCGGATTGCGGCTGGGGATATTGTCCGTACGGTCCGGCTGCCCGATGGGTCGCGCGTGACGATTGATCGCGGTGCGTTGCTCAGCGATCGGAGTACGGCGGGAGAGCGGCGCTTTGTCCTATTGCGCGGACGCGCGCGTTTCGAAGTCGCGCACGACCTTGCGCGGCCTTTTACCGTCGACGCCGGCGAGGGGCGCGTCGTCGCGCACGGTACGATCTTCGATGTTGGTATTGAAGGTGGCGGGGTCCGCGTCATTCTCCTCAAGGGCTCGGTCGAAGTGCGCGACCGGAACGCCGTGAAATCGGAAAAGGGTGTGCGGCGTTTTCTGGCGCCGGGCGAGCAGTTGGTCGTCGTCCGCGGCGAGGTGGGAGCTCCCTCGCGCGCGAGCCCGATCTTCCTGTCGTGGCCGGACGCAATGATCAGCTTCGACGACACACCGCTCGCCGAGGCTGTCGGCGCCTTCAACAAGATTGGAGGGCGGACGGTCCGGCTTGAAAGTGGCTGGCCGACTTCGCAGCGTGTTTCGGGTGCGTTCCGGCGCGATGATCCGCAAGGCTTCGCCGACGCTCTCGCGGCGAGTTTCGGAATGGAGGTCGAGGCCGCAGCCGACGGAAGTCTCGTGCTGCGCCCCGCTGCATCGGGTGCCACCGTGAGCATCCGGCGACCCTTGAAAAAGTCACAGGGTTAATCGCACGATCAACGTCTCACCGGTCGAAGGGGGCACGCAAGGTGCCCGCTCGATCGGGAGACGATGATGCGAAACGGGGATTTATTTCTTTTCTTGATGGGCTCGGCCGCCTTGCTGGCGCCCGCTCCGCTTATGGCGCGTGAAGAGGTCCGGCAGCAGGTGCGCCTGCCCGAGCAGTCGCTCGGCGCTTCGCTGCGCATGGTCGGGGCACAGTTCGGACGCAATGTCAGCATGTCCTCCGACCTGGTGGCGGGACGAAGTGCGCCGGCGGTTGACGGACGCTACAGCTTTGAGGAAGCCGTTGCGCAACTCCTTCGCGGCAGCGGCCTGACCGCGGTGCCGGCGGGACGCGGCTTGGCGATCCGGCCAGCGCGGGTCGCGGCGGCGAGCGATGGCGAGCCAGTTGCCGATGAGGACATCGTCGTGACCGGCAGCCGCATTCGCGGTGCGCCGCCCGCCGGCGCCCGCGTCGTCACGATCGACCGCAACGATATCGAACAAAGCGGATATGCGACAACGCAGCAGATCGTTCAGGCGCTGCCGCAGAATTTCGGCGGCGGCCTCAACGAAGGGACGATCGGCTTTACGATCCGCAACAACAGCAATGCCAACCTCGGTTATGGATCGAGCGTCAATTTGCGCGGGCTCGGGGCAACATCGACGCTGACGCTGATCGACGGCAATCGCGTCGCGCTCGGCGGCGTGTCGGGTATGTTCGTCGACCTGTCGCTGATCCCGGCGTCGGCGATCGATCGCGTCGAAATCCTCGCGGACGGCGCGTCGGCGATTTACGGTTCCGACGCAGTGGCGGGGGTCGTGAACATCCGGCTGCGCAACGACTTCGAGGGTGCGGAGACGCGCGCCCGCTTCGGCTCGGCGAAGGGTTTCGACGAGTGGCAGCTCGGCCAGATCGCCGGTCTCGGCTGGTCGAGCGGTCACCTGACGCTCGGCTATGAATATTATCAGCGCGGCAATCTTGCTGCATCAGACCGGGCCTATATCACCGAGGATTTGCGGCCGTTCGGTGGTCCAGACTATCGCAAGAGCTTCGCCAATCCCGGGACGATCATCGCCGCCGACGGGTCGGTCTACGGCATCCCGCGCGGACAGGACGGCACGCAGCTGACGCCAGGCCAACTGCTCGCGGGCCAGCCCAATCTTGCGGACGGACGTGCAAACAGCGATATCCTCCCGCGGCAGAAGCGGCATGCCGCCTTCGCCTCACTGACCCAATCGCTCGCACCATGGCTCCGGTTCACCGCACAGGGTTTCTACGCGGCGCGGCACAGCGACGTCAGGACCACACCAGACAACTATGGCTATGTTGTCGTGCCGGCGGCCAATCCCTTCTATGTCGACCCGATCGGGACGGGCGAACCAATCGCCGTCAACTATGATTTCGCCAAAGATCTGGGACCGCAGGTGCGGCGCGCCTTTGTGCGAACCTGGAGCGGCAACGCCGGGCTCGAAGCAACGATCGGGCGCTGGCGCGCCGAACTGCGCGGTTCCTACGGCGTCCAGCGCGAGCGCGACCGCTCGATCAATATTCCCAACTATTATCATCTCGCGCAGGCACTCGCCGATCCCGACCCAGCGAGTGCCTATAATCCGTTCGGCGACGGCTCGTTCACGCCGCGCGCGACGATTGAGGGCGTCCGGGGCTTTTACGAGAATAATGGAACATCGCGCGTTCGGTCGGGCGCGTTAAAGCTCGACGGTCCGTTATTCGCGCTTCCCGGTGGACCGGCCCGGCTTGCCATCGGAGGAGAAATCCGGTCGGAGCGCTACAGTTCGAATTCGATCGCCTTCGATTTCTCGCCCGAACCCGTCGATGGCGGTTCGGCGGGGTTTCCGATATCGCGCCGCGTCACGGCCGGATATGCCGAACTGTCGCTGCCGCTCATAGGGTCCGAGCAGTCGGTTCCGTTCGTCGAAGCCCTCGACCTGTCGCTCGCCGGCAGGATCGAGCGCTACAGCGACTTCGGCACGACCACTAATCCGAAGATCGGGGCGACGTGGAAGATCGGCGGGGGCTTTGCGCTTCGCGGCAGTTGGGGCAAATCCTTCCGCGCGCCGAGCTTCGCCGATATCCGGACGGGGCGCGGAACGAGCGCCTATATTCCGCTGCCGGTCCCCGACCCCGCGTCACCAACCGGAACGACTAACGTCCTCGCGCTGATCGGCTCGAACCCCGACGTCGGACCCGAAAAGGCGGACACATGGACGCTCGGCGCGGTCTTCGTGCCGCCGAAGCTGCCGGGCCTCCGGCTCGATGTCGGCTATTTCGACATCAATTATAAGAACCGGATCGCCAATCTCGGGACCGACTATATGTCATTCCTCGGCAACCGCGCACTTTATCAGTCGCTGATCACCGACGATCCGTCGCCGGCGCTGCTCGACCTCTATTATCGCGACGAGAATTTCCGCAATCCCTTCGGCATCGCCGCGGGCACGATCGGCGCGATCGTCGATGGGCGGACGCTGAACCTCTCCTCGGTCCATATGCGCGGACTCGACTTCGATCTCGGCTACGGGTTCACCGAAGGGAAAACCTCGATCGCAGCGGGCGTGAGCGGCGCCTGGATTTTCCATGCCCGCCAGCGGATCACCCCGACGGCGCCTGTGGCCGACGTCGTGTCGACAACCGGCAACCCCGTCGACCTCCGCGTGCGCGGACGTCTGACCCTCTCGAACGGGCCATGGAACGCCGCGGCCTTCGTGAATTATGTGAACGACTATCGCAATACCGTGATCGTCCCCGCGGAACCTGTGTCGAGCTGGACCACGGTCGATCTGCAGCTCGGTTACGATCTCGGCCACTTCCTGCCCGGCACGCGTCTGTCGCTCAGCATATCGAACCTGTTCGACCGCAAGCCGCCCTATGTCGAAAACGCCAATATCTTCTCGGCATCGGGCTTCGACCCCGACAATGCCAGCGCGGTAGGTCGCCTCGTGGCGCTGCAGTTGGTGAAGACATGGTAGGCGGACTGCTCCCCGCCATCGCCTTGCTCGCCGCCGCTGGTCCGGTCGATCCCGGGCCGACGGTGCGCGAGATCGTCGAACTCGCCGACATGTCGAGCATAGCCGTCTCGCCCGACGGGCAGCGGCTCGCCTTCCGCATCGAGCACGCGTCGGTTGCAGTGAATGATTTCGAGCTCGGCTGGTATATCGTGCCGACCGACGGATCGGCCCCACCGCGGCGGATCGCCGATGCGGGCGAGGGCGAACGGCGCGACGGCGAACTGGCAACGGAGCCGCCGGTCTGGTCGGCGGACGGACGCTCCATTCTCTTTCGCAAGATCGCGAACGGCGAGATCCAGATCTGGCGCGCTGCGGTCGACGGGTCGGCGAGCGAGGCGCTGACCCACGACGATGCCAATGTCCGGCGCTTCGCGCTGGAGCCCGACTCCGGGATAATCATCTACTCGGTCGGGGCGACACGCGCGGCAGTCAGCGAGGCCGAGGGCCATGAATATGACGAAGGGGTGCTGATCGACGCGCGGGTCGATCCGGCGCGCCAGCTTCATCGCGGCGCGCGGATCGAGGGGCGGGGGGCGAGCGATCGCTTCTCGGGTCGCTGGTTCACGTTCGGGCATCTGCTGGCGGGCGCGCCGCTCACCTATCGGGCGCTCGACCTCGGGACGGGTGCGTCGCGCGATGCGGCGGGATCGGAAGCGGCGCGCATCACCGACGCACCGAGCTCATCCGATATCACCAACACGTATCCGGTTACCGCCGAGACGCGATCGGGAGATCGCCGTGGCAACGCCTTTGTCACCGCCGATGACTTCGTTTCGCGCCTTTCGATCCGTCGTCCGGGCGGCCGCTCGATCGATTGCGAACGACCGCAATGCCGGCAGCGGATTGGCAAGATCGCCTGGCAAGGGACACGCGACGGTGTCGTTTTCGTCACCACCGATCACGCGGCCGGCCAGACCCTTCGCCTTTGGTCGCCTGGAAGCGGACAGGTCCGGCGGATCGCGGGGGGAACCGGGCGCTGGAATGGTGGGCGCGATGAAGCGGGCTGCGCCGTCGATGCCGCGGCGCTCTATTGCGTCGCCGCAGACGCCGACAACCCGCCCCGTCTCGTCCGCATTGCTCTCTCCACCGGAAAGATTACCACGCTCGCCGATCCCAACCGCTCGCTCCGTCAATCCGGCTTTCTGCGGTCTGAGCCGATGGAATGGGTGGGCGCATCAGGACAGCGCTTCACGGGGCAGTTGATGGTGCCGTCGGGCGAGCGGCGCGCTCTGCCTTTGTTCGTCACCTATTATCTCTGCGACGGTTATCTGCGGGGCGGCGTCGGCGACGAGTTTCCACTCCGCCAGCTCGCGGCTTCGGGAATGGCGGTCCTCTGCATCAATCGCGTTCCCATGCGGGCCGGCCTTGGCGATCAGGTGGAGCAATATCGTATCGGGCAGGAAGGGGTGAGCGAGGCGGTTCGACTATTGGCGCGTCGCGGCATCGTGGATCCGGCGCGCGTCGGCATGGGCGGCGTGAGCTTCGGTGGCGAGACGACGATGTGGATCGCTCAGCACAGCTCGATCCTCTCGGCGATATCGATCGGCAATACCTTGCTCTCGCCAACCTATTATTGGTTCAACGCGCTTCCCGGCAACCCCATGCCGCCCATCCTCAACCAAGTCTGGGGCATCGGCGCGCCCGACGATGATCCCGAACGCTGGAAGCAGCTTTCGCCGACGCTTTCGACCGACACGATCCATGCGCCGTTGCTGATGCAGCTTCCCGAGCGCGAGTTTCGCTTCAACGTCGAACTCGCGGCGCGGTTGGCGCAGGCTGGCAAGCCTGTCGAGCTCTGGGCCTTTCCCGAGGAAACCCATCTCAAATATCAACCGCGGCACAAGGCAGCAGTCTATGAGCGTAACCTCGACTGGTTCCGCTTCTGGCTCCAGGATTATGTCGATCCCGATCCGACAAAAGCGGAGCAATATCGCCGCTGGCGGGGGATGAAGGACGCGCGGTCACCGTGAGCCGGCGACGAGCGCACGCGCCCATAGCTCGGTGTCGATGATCGGGAGGAGCTGGTAGAAAAGCTGGTCGCGATTGGCGAACGGGCGAGTGAGATAGGTCTCGGTCGCGGCGCGGTCGAGTAGTCCCGCGCCCGCAATCAACCCATCGAGCAGGAAGGGTTTTAGCCGCTCGCGGTTGAGGTCGAAGGTGCGCGCGCAGAAGGCATCCATTGCGCCCTTCGTGCGCCGCTCGGCGACGATGCGGGGCAGCTCGGCCCGGAAGGCAGCGCGCGCGACCGCCCGGTCGCGGCCGTCCGCCACCCAGAGCCAGCTTGGGACCGCGAGGCAGGCTTCGACGACCGGCTGCGACAGCAGCGGGAAGAGCGAGGGGGCGACGGCATGCCGACCATAGCCGTCGAGATGCGAATAGGACGCGAGGATTGCATGAACATGCGCGCGTGTTCCACCGAATGTACCTGCCGGTTCCTCGAGCCATGGGTGAAAGGCGGGATCGGCGGGAAGCCGAGCTTCTGTGAGAAAGAGCTGGTTTCGCGGCCAGATCGGCGACGGGCGGGGCCGCCGGGCCCGGCGGATCGTCATTCCCGCCACCGTCCAGATATTGCTGCCATGGACGCGCGCGACATCCCTTATCGCTGTCATGAGCCCTAGGCCAATCCCGTGAGCGCGGAGCCAATCCGACGCGGGCGCCGACGTTCCCAAAGAACAGAAAACGCAATCACCGCCGGTGCCGTTGATGAAGGCGGCTACCGCCTCAGCGCCGCCGATCTCGGCAAAGGCTCGGTCGGCAGGCCGCAGCATCGCTAGCATTCCCGGCCGCGCCTCGACGAGAGGTTCGACATGGGTGAGGTCGATCTCGCCCTCGATCGGCGCTTCGACGAGCGATATTCCGGTCATCTCGCTCACTGCGCGCGCGTAGTGACGCTCGTCGCCTTCGCCGCCGGGCGTCACGAGGTTAATGCCGACTGCGTATCGCGCCTGAGTAGAGAGCGCGGCTGCGACAATCGAGGAATCGAGACCGCCAGAGAGTTCGAGAGCCACCCGCGCCCCGGGTTCGACGAGCGCCGCGACCGACAGCAGGACAGCCTCGCGCACGTGCCGTGCCGCCTCGCCGAAATCCTCGATGCGCCGACCCGGTACCGCGAAAGTCCATGGCGACCAGAGCGCTCGCCGCTCGCCGCCGTGCCCCGTCTCGATCGCACAGTCCCCGGCTATGATCTCGTCGACCCCCGCTATGCCGGTCAGGCCGGTGTGCAGGTGCGAAAAGGCGAGATGCTGGGCAACATAGTTCCAGTCGATCAGGGGCGGAGCGAGACCGAGTTCCCTCAACAGCTCGACGTGCGAGGCAAGGAAGACGAGCTCATCTTGTCGCACGCGGAAGGCGTGCACGCCGCCCGAGGGGGAGCGCGTAGCGAAAATCGACGTCTCGTCGGCGCTCGCTGTGATCGCGACATAGTCGCCCCAATATCGCTTGACGAGCACGCTCCCGAGACCGTCGGCCTCGACGGCATCGAACCGGTCGACCTTGATCGACGATTTTGCCGCATGGACGGCGCCGACGATGACACCGGCCCCCCCTAGAGGAAGCCAGGGCGTTCCGGGCGCCGCGAATATGGTGAGGCTGTCGGTGTCAAGAACGGGGACAAGGTCGGTCAGGCCTGTCAGGCGCGTCTTCCATGCGGCCTTCGCCTCCGCGTGTGCCGGATTCAGCATCGCGAGATAGACGGGCGCGTTCATAGGACGAGGATCGGCGAGAAGGAGCGTACATGATCGAGCGCGTCGTTGAGCGCGCAATCTCCGGCCTGGGCCCAGCAATGCGCGGCGAAGGGCCATGCCTCGACGCCGAAAACGAGGTGCGGAGAGCAGCCGCGGCGCCCGGCGAAACGAAGAAAGGCTATCGTATCGGGCAGACACAAGGGCGGGAGCGGTACAAGGCGGCGGTAACGGTGGAAATGCTGTGCGACAAGGATCACGTCTGTCTCCTCACTTCCCCGGCCAAGGCTTCGGCTTCGCATGACGCCGTCGAGAAGGGTTCGCAGCGGCAGACGGCGGACTAGACGCCGCGCCGCGATGGACAGATGCGCGACCTCCAGGGCCTCGGCGAGCTGGAAGCGCCCGCCGATCACCTCTTGCTCGGTCGCACTTGTCGCAGGAGAAGCTATGTCGGCGGCGGGCGCTGCCGACGCATCGCCCTGGGCGCGTTCGACGAGGCCCAGATCTTCGAGCATGGCGACATCCTCCGGCTCAAGCCGTGTGCCATCGCCTCTCGCCACCCGATCGAGAGCCGCTCCCACGCGGTCCGACACCTGCCAATAGCGATCACGATCAACGTCGAGAACGATCGCACGACCGGGAAAGCGGCAATACGAAATGCCGGGGCGGAGACGGATGGCGTCCATGTCGGCGGTGCGGGTTGACGGGCGGGCGACTGGTCCCGCCCGCCGCCCGCATCAGTCTTCGTCGCTGATGCCGATTGCGCGCGTGAAAGCGCTGAGTTCGACCTGCTTGTCGGGCGGGCCGAGCGTCTCGACGCTGGCCGCGCCGAGGTCGATCAGTTCTTCATGTTCACGATCCATGAGACTTCTCCTCGATGCCGCGGGATTGCGGCACGAAGGAGAGTAGGAAAGTGGGGCGGCTATCCGAAATTTATATCGGGATGATATGCCGAATATAGCCGGGCTATAAACCGGCTCGGTCAGCGGCCTCGGTACATCGCCTCGACGATGGCGGAGATAATCGCCGCGCGGTGCCGGTGATAGGCGGCGATATGCTGAGCGACCCGTCGCGCTTCGCCCGAAGCGATCGCGTCGGCGATCGCGGCGAGTTCGCGGTCTGAATCGGAAACGACCCGGCTCTCGGCAATGCGGGCGGGCGTGAGGCGGTCGCTTGCGGCGTCGATCTGCCGCGCGAGCTCGCTCTGGCCCGATCGCCCGGCGATCGCGCCGAACAGCGCGCGAAGGTCGCGCGCATAGTCGCCCGTCGTCGGTATATCCTCCTGCGACGTCCGGCCTTCGGGCCATCGCCGCAAGGCAAGACGCAGCAGGTCGCCATTCCATAGGACAAGGTCGCGAAGTCCGGGCTCGGTCACGAGAGGAAGCTGGAACCCCTCCGCGGTGCGCATCTCGACGATATGTTCGCCGGCGAGCCGGTGCAGCGCGTCGCGGACGGGGGTCACGCTGCTAGTGAGCAACTCGGCGAAAACGCCGGGCTCGAGGCGCTCACCGGGGCGGATCCCACCTCCGAGCAGGCGAGCCTTGAGCGCATCGTACACGCGCTCGGAAGTCACGCCGGCATTCATGACCGGCGCCGTTGGTCCGCCACATAGGCTTCGAGGAGCTCTTGCTGATCGGGCCGCAGCGCATCGATCGCGCCGATCCGTTCGGGGATCCGGTCGTTCAGTAGGATCGATGGGCACTGCCCTTCGAAATTGCCGAGGTTGGGTCGGTGCTGGCGATAGCCGACGAGCGCCGCAAGTTCGGGATCGAAGTGCCGTGCGACATTGGGCGGATAGGCGAGCCACTGATTTTCATAAGGCTTGAGCCAGCCGAGGCAGTAGCTCACGATCATGCCGCGGCGGACGTCATCGCTTTCGTTGCCGCCGGCGCCGTGGAGCGTCGACCCGAGGAACAACAATGCCGAACCGGGCGACATTTCGGCGACGATCGGATCGCCCTCAGGCTCGGCGGCCTGTGCAGCAGCACCGTGGCTTCGAGGCCAGACCAAGGTTGCGCCATTGTCGGCGCGATAGTCGGTGAAGGGCCACATCACGTTGACCAGATATTCGATGCGCCCGGTTTCACCGGCCCACATATCCTGGTCGCGGTGCGGAAGCTGTGGCAGCGCGCCGGGATGCAGCGCGATCGCCTGCGTGAGGTTGAGCTGGAGCCTATCGCACCATGGGGCGAGTATCTCCTCTGCGATGCCGAGAATGAGCGGATGGCGGACGAACGCCTCGGCAAGCGCAGACCGCGCGAGCAGGCGGCCAAACCGCGTGGTGCGCGACCCGTAAAAGCCGCCCTCGCAAAAGGGCGTCGCCTCGAAGCTTGGTCGCAGTTCTTCGTCGAGTTGTCGTACCAGCATTTCGGGCACCGCGTCGGGGATGATGCAATAGCCCTCGCGCACGAGTTGCTCTGACCATTTAGTTAAGCGGGTTTCTGCGTTTTCCATAGACTCAGAGCGCATGGTACGGCTCCCGTGTCCGGACGGGCAGTGCGCTGATACCGGCCTCGGCGAGCAGGCGCGGCGTGTCGCGATCGATCTCGATCGCCAGCGCGCCCAATCGCCTGCCACCTATCCGACGCGGAATACCGAGCGGGTAGGAGCGCCAACCGAAAGCCAGGACCTGTTGTAGCCAGCCGACCTCGGCCACGCCCGTGTAGAGGCGAATGCCTTCGGCGAGTCCGAACTCCGCAATTGCCGTGACGAGTCGGTTGCGGACGTAATGCCTCGTTTGGGCATCGATATGGCGATCGAGACAGAAACGGGTCACTTCGTAGATGCCCGGACCTTGCGGAACGCCTCCGTCGCAAAGCTGCGCGTAAAGATCGGCAAGGATATGCGGCCTCGTCGTCGGTAGCAGCCGCGCTGAGGCGAGATGGCCGCCCGCGGGGTCGGTCACGACCAAGTAGATGGCATGCTCATCGTCGAACTGGTCTATCTCGAACCGCCCGTCCAGGACAGGGACGTCCCAGCCGAGCAGGTCGATGAATACCTCTTTGCGCGCCGCGAACATCGCGCGCAGCACATCGTCTTCTTTTGCGGAACATTCCGGCTCTACCAGATGCAGCATGTCTCAAACTCCCGTCTTGCGTGTGCACGGGAGGGTCAGGCTCGAGGCGCGATCGCGCTATTCCCAGAAATGGGCATATCAACGCCCGAAGATGTCGGAGAAGCTGATTATTCCATCGAACAGAGCACGGATCAGCAACGATGTCTGCTTCTCGACCCCATATCTGTCGCGAGCCTGCTTGAGATGGCGCACCACCGTCTCTTCGCTGATCCCGAGGATACGCGAGCTTTCCCACGCGGTCTTGCCGCGGGCCGCCCAGATTATGCAGTCGCGCTGACGATCGGTGAGACGGGGCCGCGGTCCGGGCGGCCCGGCGCCGACGAGCCAGATCCGCCGCGCGCCTTCGAAGGCGGCCACGCCCGCAAGCTGCGCCCATTGCAGAGCGTCCGCCGGCAACGCGTCGCCGGGGCGGACCGCGAAGCTGCAAGAGCCCATCGCTTCGCCGACGACATTGGCGGGAACGGTGAAACCGTCGGCAAGTCCGTAATCGTGCGCGAGGTCGAGAAGCCTTTGATCGCCGGGGGTCATCTGGATGAGGTCGGGCACACTGTTCCAGCGAAATCCGGCGCTCGTGCGGTGGCTTGCGCGGTGGATCGGATCGGAAAGGCCGAGACGATGCTGGTCGAAATAATCGACCCAGGACTGCGGGTAATCGTGCAACCGGATGATTGCGTTCGGCGCATCAAGAATATTGGCGTGATGCGTGAGCGCGAAATGCGCGAATCCCATCCGGTCGGTCATTTCGCCAAGTATCATGGCAAGCCCGCTGAAATCGCCAGCGAGCGTGATAGCATTCAAGAACCACTCGGCTTCGGCACGCATGTCTCTCAAGCGCGATATCGATCGGAGGCAGCGTCTCAAGCCGCCGTTGCCCTCGCGACCGTCCTTTCCTGCTTATCCGAACCCGATCGCGAATTTTCGTATCCGCCGAGTACTGACGCTGGAACGATGCTCGATCATAGCAATCTGGCATCGGCAAGCAACACCCTGTTTATAGGCCATTTGTTTTCTCTCTGGTCGCATCGCAGGGGAGGGTGATTGTCGCCGCCGGTGCCTCGACCCGATTGGCGCGACCCTGCGCCCTACCGGCGGCTTCGCGGTATCGACCGCGCGGGCATGACGTGGGAGTGGCTCCGGCGCGATCCCGACTATGTTGCTTGGTACACCTCGGCCAGCAGGGCGACGCGCGATCATGGCGGGAAGGCCGATCCGCTGATCTGGAGTTTTCATTTTCGCCGAGGATCCGGCCCGCGCGTCTCCTGATGCCCGCCTGATCTGGGACGCGAGCGTCGACCGGGACATTCTGCGCGTTGCCGCGCTGCCGGCCCATTCCGATCATGCCGATCGATTTGACCCCAGATGTTTTGATCACTGGCTTGCCATCGCGACCGATGCCGAAGGTCGCGAACATGCTGTCTTGTCGGATGGCTATCGTCGCATCCGGATCGACGTTGAGGAGGGAAGCCTGCTCGCGGGTCATCCAGTGCTTCTCCAGTACAGGCTCGCGGGGACCATCGGCCATTCGACCGAAGCGCGGCTCCTGCCCGCCCGCAGACTCGCCGGCCTGTGCCGCACCGGCCGCTTCCTTCCCGCGCTGTTTCCCGATGAGCGTCGCGTCGAGCGGGCAATTGAGGTGCTCAGGGTTCATGATGCGCTGTTCGCCGGGGCTTCGCAGCGCGCCATCGCCGCCGAGCTGTTCGGGCCAGAACGTATTTCTTCGGATTGGCGCACCGTTTCCGACTCGCTGCGGTCACGAGTCCGGCGCCTGGTTCACGAAGCGCGCCGAATGGCGGGAGGCGGCTATCGCAAGCTGCTCGGGCGCGCATCGGACGGTACGGAATGAACCGACCGGCGCCGGGGGATCATTCCAGCAGCAACGCCAGGCTTTTGAGACTCGTTTCCAAACCCTTTCGGGGGTCCGCTTCGCTGATTCCCGGGGGGACGTTCTCGGCGGTTATACTGACCTTGGTGCCGTCGGCGACGCGCGACAGCCGTGTCGTGATTGTCACGACGCCCGCATAGTCCGGATCTTCGCTCTCGAACGCCGCGGCCTCGACGATGAGTTCGTCGGGCACAAGCTCGACGAACCGCACGCGAATGATATCGCTGTTCGCAGTCGATTTGCCCCGGCCGGACTCGGCGGGATAGCGCAATTCCATCCGATAGCCGCCGCCTCGCTTCGCCATGAAATCGGCGAACCGCACCTCCATCCCCGCGGGGGCCCGCCATTTTGCCAGCACTTCGGGGTCGAGATGCGCGCGGAAGATGGCTTTGGATGTGGCGATAATAACGCGAGAGGTCGAATGGGGCACTATACTCATGACTGGATCATCCGTAGCCACCCTGGTCGCCTGCGCCAATGACAATCAGGGTGCCGGGCGGCGGCGGGACTGGCTAAAGCTCTCGATCGTGCGAGGCGGATGCGAACGAAACCGGGATATTGAAAAGTGACCTTTAAGGTGTATATGGTATGGCGGTAAAACGAAAGCCTCACCATGATCTGGCGGCGATTCAGGCGAAGTTCGCCGATGCGGAATCGCTGGAGATTACGACCAAGGCGGTCCGTGATGCCCAGGCGATAGGCTATTCGCTCGAGGATATTGTCGATGTGGTGCAGGCGCTGGAACCGGGCGATTTCGTGAAGTCCGAGACGGCGCACAATCCGCCCAACCACAAGGTTTGGCACGATACGTACAATATCCCCTGCGACGGTCTGTACCTGTATTTGAAATTTGCCGGCGAGACGCTGATCGATGTCATTCTGACTTCGTTCAAGGAGGTGTGAAGTGAGCGAGACACGGATTCATCCGCAGACCGGCAAGGAACTGCGCCGCGACGTGCGGCAGCAGACCATCGTCGTCGGCTCGCTTTCGCGCACGGTCGACGTGCCGGGCTGGTATCCCGACGACGACAGCGATGCCATCCACAGCGGGGTCGATCTCAAGGCTTCGAATGAGACGTTCAAGGCATTGCGCGAGGAATATGCCGCGCATGTCAGAACGGTACGCAAGCAGCTCGGACTGACCCAGGAAGAGGCAGGGGTCATTATTGGCGGCGGCAAGCGGGCATTCCAGAAATATGAGAGCGGCCATACGCCACCGAGCGATGCGGCAGTGGGCTTGATCGAGGTGCTGGCGCGGCATCCCGAAGAGGTTGCGACGCTTCGCACATTCCGACTGGTGCCGGGGAAGGTTGCCGGACAGTCCGCCAAGCGTACCTCTGTCCTCGGCCGGATGGGAGCGAAGCGCACCAAACGTGGTGTACGAAAGGCACGCGCCTAAGGACCTCGCTCACGGCTCCAGGATAAAAGCTGCGTTGCGGATGTCCGAAAGGGAGAATGGCTATGGCGCTGGCGAATATCGACCTGCCGCCCCGACAGGAACCGCTCATCCTTGCCTGGCCAGTTGCGGGCAATCCTCTCGCTTTCGTGCAATTCGACGATCCCGATCAGTGGCGCCGCTTCATCGATGCGCTCGGCATTCATCCGCTCATTCCCGATATCGTCGCTGCGAAGTTCGCGCGGGCGCAGACTCTCTATCTGCTTGGCTGGATCGACCCCGGTTTGGTGAAGGCCGGTGAGCTCGCGGCGCTCGTGACACTCGAACTGGCGCTCACCGATCGCCTCGGGGGCGCCGTCCGCGACCTGAAGCGGACGAACAGCGTTGGAAAATCGGCTCAAGCCAGACGCGTGGCGGAGCGAAAACCGAGCTTCGCAGAATTGCTGCGGCACCTGGTCGATGTGGAGAAGCTGACCGACGTCGACATCCCGGTGATCGTCCGCTGCGGCGGGACGGCCATCGGCCAGCTGGTTGGGGATGTCCGCCCGACGCTCGCCGAGCGGCGCAATTCGCTCGCGCACGGCGATCCGTTCGACGGATTGCCCGCGGCCGGGCTCCTCGAACTGGTGCGCGACCTCATCAATTTCGCCTACCGTGACTATATTGCCGAGGGTGAAAGACAGGGTATTTCGCGATGACGCGAAAATAATTATGAGCTTCTGACCCCGATGCCTTGCGCGTGATCGTACGACCGCGCTCCACGGCGCGGGGATTTTGTAGGGAGATTGGGGCCGAGGGATAACCGACGCGGGAGATCAGAACGGAATGACGCCAGTCCGGTAGCGGTGATGCTGTTGCCTACACTCGGCGACCTTGGCACCAAGTTATGTCTCGACTGGAAAATCGGGAGACCACGCGATCGCGTCAAGCCTGTCGCGCATCGCAGATGCGTAGTTACGGTCTACCGATTTGGCGAAATCGACGAGACCGCGAACATGCCGATATAGGCCCGATACGGTATCAAATCCGCGGGCGGCGCGATGCGCCTCAGGCCCAAACTTCTCGATATAGTGGAGGTGCTGGCGCAGCCTGTCGCGGAAATCCCTGCTGAGTCGGGGCTCCGGGTTGTCGACAAGCAGACCAAGCACGATCTTGCGAGCTCCCGGTGGCACGACCCGGGTTTTCTGATCGTTCACTTTGAGTCCGATCGTGCGGAGCAATCTGGACGTACTACGGATCACCTCGGTGGCGCGTTGACGGTCATAGGCTCCGGTCGTCGAGAAGGTGATATCATCACTATAGCGCGTATATGTTAGCCCTTCCGCCGTTGCCAAAGCGGCTAGCAATTTGTCCATTCCGACCATGACGAGATTCGAGAGCATCGGACTGGTGGGTGCGCCCTGCGGAAGGAAGCCGATATGCGGCTGTCGATAGCGCATGATGGGTAGCTGCCAATTATCGCGCGACCGCCATTGGGCACGGTCGTAGCGCGCACTTCCGCTCGGTGCGTGCGTGCATAATCGCGCCAGTTCGAAGGCGACGAGCGGTGCATAGCCTGCCGCCAGAAAGACACGATAGATCTGGATTTCGCTTATCGAGCCGAAGAAGCCGCTGATATCGAGCTTGATCAGCCACCGAGCACGACAGTGCTGTTTTGCGCACTTCACAATCGATGCCCCGTCGGCGAACGCGGAACTCGCCCGGTGGACCGGCAGCTTTTTAAGGACGTGCTCGGCAATCCAGCGCTGAACTATCATCAATCGATGTTCCGGGACGCTGATCAGGCGGCGACCCCCCGACCGCTTGCGAATGCGGAAAAAGGTATAGTGGTTCCACCGAGGACCTTCAGCCAGCCTGCGGAGCTGGAAATATGAAATGTCGGAGCGGCGCGCGAGGTGGCCGAGCGTCAGGATCGGAGGCAATTGAGGATGTGCGTCCACAAAGCTGTCGATCGCTGCCGCGGCGCGACTGACGAGCTCTGCCTCGTGCCCCTGCTCAATTCCCTTGTCGCGATAGTGTTGAGGAGACCACATAAAGGACTACTTCGGTGTCCGCCGCAGGCGGATGCATGCGGCTTTCTAGGAGACTTGCGCTCGTGAAGGGAAGTCGTATGCAACCTCCTGTCACGCGCGGGCTTGATCTGAGAGCAACGGAATTCCGAGCCCCAACGCAGCCGTTTGAGCAGCGTCTATGCGCCCTTGCGGACGCGCACTAGCCTCAAGGTGGCCCCCTCAACTGCTGCGGGTAATAGTCGTCTTCGCCAATTGGTGGAACCTGCAATTTTCGGCGCCCCCGATCGGGGGCAGCAGCGAGTTCGGCTCGCCCGGCAGCGGTCAACCGGAGCGTCGCCGTCAGATATCCGCGCGCAATGCAGCGATCGAGAAGTTCGGTGCAGGCGCGCGAACTATATCCGGTGGCATAGCTGAGCGCTGCGCGGCTCCGCACGCCGGTCGCGACTAGTGCGAGCACTGTGGTCGTCGTGATGCCCAACGGAGGTGCGCCCGATACCGCCATCGTTACATGCTCGGGGTTATCGGCGAGATCGGACAGAAGCGCGACCGGGTCGCGTGCCAGGATATCGGGAGGAAAGGCCGATGCTTGGGCCGGCAAAACGGCCCTGTCGGGAAAAAGTGGCCGCCAGCCGCTCTTCTCCGTCCATGGTGCCCAGAGGATCGACGGAGCGTTGTTCGGGCAGCCATGCTCGAAGACCAGCGCAGCCATCGTTTCACGGAAGCCAAAGCGCATACCCGGACGTGAGGTGCGCCGTCCGTACCGATCGCATAGCAACCTGACCGCATTCCGAGTTTCTTCACGCCACGGCATGTCGTCGAACGTCGGGCAATCGCGCGCGATCATAACATCCGGCGCACACTTAAGCGCGCGAACCGCCCACAAACCGAATGCCGTTCCGGAATAGGTAACCGCGTGGAATTTGATCTGGCGGCGGCTGTGCCAGGACATGATGCTCGGCGAATGCCACATCGACGTAATGAACTCTTTCGTCCGTTTGCCCGACCCGATGAAATCGTCGACGACAAAAATCGCGCGTGCGCGTTTCGCGCGAAGGGTTTCGAGCGAAGGATGATTGAGCAGCTTGTCAGGATATGCCTTCGCAAGATTGCGGATCATGGTGCCAATCCGTGCCTCGCTACCAAGATCTGCGCCGCGCGGCGCAG
>JAEMRT010000065.1 GCA_016463225.1 Sphingopyxis sp.
TGGCGGGGACCAGTGATGACGGGGCTTGGGACATTTTTGCCGTTTCCAATCTATATTCCGGTCGGCTGTGCCCGCCGACAGTTGTCAGTCAAGCCGTCAGCATTCGAGTGAGGGCGCTCAGAGCGGCGGTAGTCAGGGCAATCGAGGTCAAATGCGTGATTTTATCTGAATTGCATCCGCAATCGATGCTGCCGTATGCTGACAAGCCGTCGATGGCTGCAGTGCGAAGCAGCCGCGGTCGGGAGCGCACGTGCATCCTTCCGCCGCCGCAGCCCCTCGAGCAACCGGAGCGCTCACTCATTTCAAGTTAAAACCCCGACGGCATAAGCGCCGCCGGGGCACGACAGATCGGCTATGCCGTGACTAGATTGACGGCGGTTGGTTTAGCCGCCGGCAATCCTGACGTCTTGGCCAGGGTAAGGAGCTCCGTCCTCCGCCTGGCCATTTGATCTCGCAATGCAACTAAATCGACATCGGTCTTGCGACATTGGGCAAACATGCCTTCCGAAGGCATTTCCTCTTCATGGACATGATGTTTGATTTCTTCAGAGAGAACTTTGACCTTGGCGTCATAGAAATCGTCGTCGGGCGAACTTGCCTCGATATCGTTGATCAGGACCTTCGCGCCATCATGCTCGACATACGCTTCGTCGAGCGTGTCATCCTCGATCAGACCGCGGAAGGCAGGATAGAAAATCTCTTCCTCGATCAGCGTGTGAACCTTGAGCTCGACGCAGATTTCCTGGGCTAGGGTCTGCTTGCGGTTAGCGGACGTGGCTTGCTCGAATTTTTCGAACAGCTCTTCCACCTTTCGGTGGTCTGCCTTCAGCAAGGCGATCGCATCGGTGAACTGGGGCTCTGCCATCTTCGTCCTCCTTGTATGTGAAGTAGGCGTAAAATCCTGCGGGACACGCGTTGGTTCCCTGCGAACGAGTCGCGACATGGGCGGTCGCAATCAATAGTTTCCCTGTGTCGCAGGCTATGCCCAGGCGCAGGTCAAGGCGCACGAGGAGACGCTTGGCACCCTTCGCGCATAAGCCACCGATTTCGAGTGCCGGCCCTTAAAAGCTTCGCTGCAAGCCTCGTGCCGATCGTTTCAGGCCACCTCAGCATGGCCAAGGGTTTAAAGGGCTGAAGCCCGCTCGGGCCGAACGGCAAGCGGAACTAGTATGCTATGCTGATAACGCGCCATTATATTCCAACCAACTCTAGGAGCCTTTTCGTGACACCGACCGATACGCAAAAGACCGAGGACGTGCCTGACGAGAGGAAGTTCAGGAAAACATAGAAAAGGGGGAGGATAAGGATCCCAATCCCCTCGCGCCGCCGATAAACACGCAGGGCGGCAGCTAGTCGATAGCCCAACTTGGCGGCGGCATGCCGCCGCCAGGACAGCGCTCAAGCTGGCCTGGCACCTGACCTTCATTCCCCTGTTTGGCGGTGCGGCGCAGCGACGCCCTTTGATTCCGGCGATTCGCGCTGGCGAAGAAAGATCGACAGAAGCACGAGCACTGCAGTCGACAGAAATTCGCTTTGCCAATTCTGGAATGATTCGAACCACAGTTGAGAATCTGTCAAATAGGCCATAGTGGCTACCGGTTTTTCTCCGTGCGCCAAAGCTTCCTGAGCGGCGACACGCGCGCTTTGCGTCCAGTGAATGATGAAGGACAGGATAAAAAGGAGGCCGAGGGCCAACCCAAGGGATCGCGCATAGAAAGCGCGCCAGAATGAACCCCATTTCAGGATAGCCGGCGCACCCGGCTTGCTCGCCTGAATGTCTAGATCAACGTCGCGAGGCGGGGAATCAGGATCCTTCGATTCAGCAGATCCCCGTTGGACGAGAACTGCCGTCAGGACCACATAAGCGGCCATCTGAAGAAACTCGCTTTCCCAATTTTCGAACACACTGGATAGGAATTGCGGGCTGAGGGTATATGCCCCGAGCGAAAGGACGGCTTGCCCGTGCCGGCGCGCGTCCTCCATCTCGACATGCCAGCCGGCTATCCACTGGCCTATGATGCTTACGGCAAACAAGCCTATCAGGACGATCGTCAGTCCGTTATCGCGAAATACGCGCATCACCCTCTCCCCTTTTATATGGGAGGAAACGTCGATCAGCCGCGATAGGTCCGAAGGTGTTTTCCATAGGTCAGGCGATGAAAAGCAGGGTTGGTAGTCGCCTATGCAGATGAAGCCATTTCTACGCAGACAATGGCTGTCCCAACGTCTGCATCAGGCGAGGAATGAAGGGCAGCAATTCGCGCGCGAGGAAGCCGATCTCGCCGATCTTGGTCGCCGCCAGCTGGCCGGCCGCCCCATGCAGGGCAACACCCCAGCCTAAGGCCACAATCGGTGCAGCTCCACGGGCAAGCAGGCCGCCGATGATGCCGGCAAGGACATCGCCCGATCCACCGATACCAAGCCCCGGACAGCCTCCCGCAAAGTGGAGGATCGGCGTGCCGGGGCCCCCGATCCAGGTTTCAGGCCCCTTGAGCGCTATGTAGGCGCCCGTCTGTTCCACGATTTGGCCGACCATATGTGCAGGATTTGCGGCGACGGCCTGCCGATCGCATCCAATCAACCGGGCCATCTCGCCATGATGCGGTGTCAAAATGAGCGGCAGTCTTCTTGCGGCGGTCGCGAGGTGAGTTAGACTTGCGCAGGTCAGCGCCGCGGCATCAAGCAGCATGGCAGGTGGGGGCAACGCCAATAGGCCGTGCACGAACAGGCCCGTCTCCGCGGTTGCACTCATGCCAGGTCCAACAAGCAGAAGATCGCATTGCGGCACCAGATCGGCCAACACAGTAACGCCATCCTGCGCGATCTCTCCGTCCTCCCGCATCGGCAGACCGATCATGGCGGCTTCTGGAACCAGCACGCCCAAGGCCGACGCAACCGCATCGACAGTGGCCATCTGCAATTTGCCGGCGCCCGCGCGCAAAACGGCTTCGCCCGTCAGCGCAAGGGCACCTGGAACGAAGCGCGCACCGCCAACCAGAAGGACACGCCCTCTGCTATTCTTATCGCAACCGCTATCGATCTGCGGGAGGCGGTGGGACGCGCACCACCCTGCATCGAGGGAAATTATCTGGGTCATCCCTGGGCAACAGCAGGTAGATCCGGGGCGTCCGTCACCGGCAAAGCCTCCAACTCTTGCGGTGCTACAACATTATAGCGCTGAAGAACCAGATTGCCGCGCCTCCCCGCTTGCGGGTCGAAACGATATTCTGTGACCGAGCAGTTGGCAACGTCAGCCTTCTGATCGATATCCAGGATCTGGGCTTCATCCATATTCTCAATGATGTAGCGCAGACATAGGACCACTACCTGGTGCGCGAAGATGATGACCCTTTGCCCCGAATAGTGGAGAGACACCGTGTCCATCAAAGCCCGGAGGCGAAAGATAACATCGCACCAGCTCTCGCCACCAGGCGGGCGGTGATAGAATTTCCCTAACGTCTGGCGGAAAGCGGCTTGCTGCGGCTCAAGCTTTGCGACGCCGCCGGTGGTGAGCCCGTCAAGGATGCCGAACTCCTTCTCGCGCAACCGCTCGTCAATGCAAACGGGCTCCTCCATAGCGGCGCCCCCCTCGCCCTTGAACAGCTTGGCCGTCTGCACGGCACGGCGATAGGGTGAGGAGAGGATCACTTCGGGTAGCGGACCCATTATTCCGCCATGAGCGAACCAACGACCAAGCGCTCTCGCTTGCGCCTCACCCAAAGTACTGAGCGGCACATCGACGTCCCTACCTTCCAGCGCGATGCGATCGAGCGCACCGTCGTGCGCTGCGTCGCGGGCGACATTCCCAGCGCTTTGTCCATGACGGACGATCCAGAGTTGCGAAGGCCAAGGTGCATGCTCTTTATCCATGACGGGATCAATGTCGCTCAGCAGCTTGCGGTTCCGTCGATATCACCAGCGCGACAATCGGAACGCGCTACCGCGCAGTCGCGAAAGGTCTTGCGCGAGTGGCCGGGCAAAGAAGGCCACGATCGACAAGGACAACACCACGGTCATCGACGGCGTCGGCATCAAGGCCGATATAGAGGCGCGCATTGCGCGGATGCGCCAGCAGATCGAGACGACCACCAGGGAATATGACAGTGAAACGCTCCAGGGGCGGCTCGCCAAGCTGGCCGGTGACGTGACGGTGAACCGCGTCGGCGGCGCGACCCAGTTCTAGGGCGAGGTCAGGGAGAAGAAGGACTGGGTGGATGATGCGCTGCATGCCGACGTGCCGCGGTCGAAGAGGGCATCACCTGCTTGGCGGCGGCGTGCCGTTCCTGCGCGCGCTCAAAGCGCTCGATGGCATCAAGGCGGCCAACGACGACCGGCAGTCTGGCTTCGGCATCGTCCGCCGCGCGCTTTGCCCCCCCGGCAGATCGCCGAGAATGTCGGTGAGGACGGTGCCTGGATCGTCGGCAAGCTGGTCGAAGCGGAGGACTATAATTGAGGCTTCGACGCGCCCACCGGCGGATTCACGACCTTGTCCAGGCAGGCGTGATCGACCCGGCCGAGTTTGTGCGCTCGGCGCTCCCGGATGCGGCCTCGGTTGCATCGCTCCTGATCACCACCGAAGCGCCAGTCGCGGAGGTACCGAGGGAGGATAAACCCACGCCCGGACCGGCTCAGGACTATTGATCTGGAACGCGGGGCTTTCGATCGGGCGCCCCCTACTTTCTGATACTTTACAGACATTTCAGCATGCTGACGTGATATCACGCTGCATCACATTGCCTATTGAACGTAGACATAATGGCTCTGTTGTTCGCGATGTGATACCAAGGCTGCCGAAAGTGCCGCCCGCCCCGCCTTGCTCCTATTCAGATCGGAATGCTCTTGCCTCTCGAGACTATCAACGGATGCGGCGACCTAAATGTGGCGTTTTCGTGAGCGCACGGGATGACAATGCCCTCTGATCAGATAGCCAATCCTGCGCAATCCGCTTTAGAAGGACAACAGCTACGCGACGAGTTGATACGGTCGAGCCGACACTCGCCCCTTGCTACTATCGTAACTGACGCGAGAGCCGAAAATGTCATCATCGCTGTCAACGATGCCTTTGAACGGCTGAGTGGCTATGCCGAGTCGGAGGTAATCGGCCAAAACTGCCGCCTGCTTTCCGGGGCTGCGACCTGCCCAAAATCTCGGGCGCTGTTACGCCAGGCTATCAAAGCAGGCCGACCGGCAATTGTCACTCTGGTGAATTACCGCAAAGACGGTCAAGCGTTCCACAATGCCGTCATGATTGCGCCTGTCCATGACGAGGCTGGGCTTCTCACCTTTTTCATCGGAACCCAATTAAGGGTAGATGGCGAAGTTCAAGACGCCGGAACCGCCAAGGCAAAATTAGCTGTCTTGACCCCCCAGCAGTTGAAGGTCCTCGAGCAAATGGCGCGCGGCACGCGCCACGCCGAGATCGCAGAGAACCTTGGCCTTTCCATCAAGACCATCAAGATGCATCGTGGCGCATTGGTGCATCGCCTGGGTGTTCAGACTTCGACCGAGGCGATCAGGATCGCCATAGAGGCCGGCCTTTAAGCTAAAGCAAGGCCGCTCTGAATGGCCTTGCCAACCTGTCATGATTCGATATGGACTTAAGTCCGGGGTACAAGCCGGGGGGCTTGGTGAGGATGTGGCTTGACGAATTCTGATATGCCCGGCGACGCCGAAGCTAAATTCAAGCTGCTCGTCGACGCGGTTATGGACTACGCGCTTTACATGCTGGATCCGGAAGGCCGGATCACTACATGGAATAGCGGCGCTCAGAGAGCCAAGGGCTATACCGCTGACGAAATCGTTGGGCGGCATTTTTCCTGCTTCTTCACCCAGGAGGATCGCGATTCCGGTCTACCGGAACGTGCCTTGCGCATCGCCGCGCAAGAGGGGCGTTTCGAAGCGGAGGGCTGGCGGATCAGGAAGGACGGCAGTCGTTTTTTCGCCAATTCCGTTATCGATCCTATCAGGAACGATGCCGGAGAACTGATCGGCTTTGCAAAGATCAGCCGCGACATCACCGAACGCCGTGAAAGAGAACTCGCTCTCTTTCAGGCGGAACAGCGCTTCGGGCTCCTCGTCCAAGGGGTCAAGGATTGCGCGATCTACATGCTAGATACCGACGGTATCATCACCAATTGGAACACCGGGGCCGCAGCGATCAAGGGCTACGGTTCCGACGAGGTCGTGGGCAAACATTTCTCCATTTTCTACACCCAGGATGACCGAGACGCGGGCGCACCCGAACGGGCGTTGGCGACAGCCCTCGCGGCGGGGAAGTATGAGACGGAGGCTTGGCGCGTTCGCAAGGACGGCACCCTATTTTGGGCCAATGTATTGATCGATCCGATTTACGATGAAGATGGAAAGCATGTTGGTTTCGCTAAGATCACCCGTGACGCGACTGACAAGCGCAAGGCACAGGAGGAGTTGGAAGACACCCGCAGCGCGCTGCTTCAGGCGCAGAAGTTGCAAGCGATTGGCGAACTGACCGGCGGGGTCGCCCATGATTTCAATAATCTTTTGACGGTCATCGGGGGGGCGGCCGAGATGCTCAGGAAAGTCGAGCTGCCGGACGAGAAGCGGGCGCGCTATCTCGACAATATAGCCTCAACCGTTGAGCGAGCATCCACCCTCACCGGTCACCTTCTTGCCTTCAGCCGGCGTCGCGCCATCCGTCCCGAGGTTATCAACCTTAATATCCATCTCGATGCCTGGGCCGAAATTCTATCCCGGTCCCTTGGGAACGGTATCGCCCTGTCGGTGAAGACATCGGCAAAAACCGCCCGCGTGGAAGTGGACCCTACTGAACTGGAAACAGCCGTCCTGAACGCTGCGGTGAATGCCCGGGACGCGATGCCGGGGGGTGGGGAGCTCCTCATAGAAACGCGGGACGCCATCCATGAGGGCCATGTTGCGGTAGCCATCGACATCACAGATACCGGCACTGGTATGTCGGAGGAAACGCTCACCCGCGTTTTTGAACCGTTCTTCACGACCAAACCTATCGGCGAGGGAACGGGACTGGGATTGTCCCAGATCCATGGCTTCGCGGCCCAAGCCGGCGGCATCGCTCAGATAAATTCCCGGGTCGGAATGGGCACCACCCTTACTATCATCCTTCCCAAGGTCGATAAGAAGCCAGCGGCGATTCAGCAGAAAGGCAACCTGGCTTACATACCTCCCGGGATAAGGGTTCTCCTGGTCGAAGATAATATCCAGGTTCTCCATTTCGCCGAGCAATTGCTGGACGATCTGGGTTGCCGGACGGTGTGTGCGGGTGACGCGACTGAAGCACTTGCGCTTCTACAGGAGCAATCGTTCGATCTAGTATTCACGGATATTGTCATGCCAGGACTAAGCGGTATTGATCTTGCGCGACAATTGCACATTCGAGCGCCTGGGCTGCCAGTGCTCCTCGCAACAGGGCATAGTGATCAGCTTATCAGGGAAGGAGAAGCGCATCTGCGTGTTTTGGCAAAACCCTATGGCGCCGAGACGCTGAGCGCAGCGATCGGTGAGCTTATCGCTGCATCCGTTATCTCGTCAGGATCGAATGCTGGAGTTAGCACCTGCGACCAGTGAGGTGGGGGGCCCGCCCCCCGGGGGATACGGTTTTAGGGATCGCAAGTGGGCGCGTCGTACTGCTGAGGCGCAATGCCTCTATTTTCTAAGTCTCCGACAGCTGTCCGGTTTCGGCTTAAGCGACATTAAATTTGTTATCGGCAACGGCTTAAGGTGGTCGCCCAGCCGCCGGAAACGGACTGACTGCACCTGAGGAACGGAAATTGACCACTGAGTGTCCGTGAAGGGTCGATATGCGCAAGGCTCCTGTTATTACAGACTGCTTCAGCTCATTACCAGCTTTGTGACACATAGCGGCTGTGACGGTATCTGCTAACCACAATAGTCCCCTTAACGTTGCATCCGGGGTTTTAACGGCGCCTGATGCTCGTATATGGCTTGGGGCCGACTTGCCGACATTGACGCGATCAGTGTTGCGCGTGCCGCCGCAATATCCATGAATGAACCGTCGATTGCCAGTATCTTCGGCGTGCCCAAGCGATCTGAGACAAATGCTTATGCCCGATATTCGGTCTCTCCTACCTCTGAGCGGACGGACGCGCGCACATTCAGGCTAGCCCTAAAGGCGACCATCAAGCAATCGTCATTATCCGAGCGCGGCCACCATGCTTCATAGGTTTGACCATGATCTGATCCCCTAGGCGATCGAACATAATATCGACCTTGTCCAGACCGATGCCCAAATCCCTGATCGTAAGGCTCTGGAGAAAAAGCGGCAGCATCGGTTGGTGAAAGGATATCTGCGCCGCCGGAACATCGAACCTTAGCCCTAGGCTCGACTGGATGAGGGCGAGCGGCGCCGCCGCCGACCAGGCCTGCGGACTGCAGGCCACCGGATAAAAGGTCGGCCCCTGCGACCGGCGGCGCGGAAAGCCGCAGAAAAGTTCAGGGAGACGCATCATGTCGACATAGGTGGCGGCGGCGAAAAGCCCCTCGAAGATCTGGGCGGCTTCCCGCTGGTAGCCGTAGCGCGCGAAGCCGGCGGCAATCAATGCATTGTCGTGCGGCCAGATCGACCCATTATGATAGCTCATTGGATTATAGCGCTTTTCAGTCGAGGCGATAGTGCGCACGCCCCATCCGGAGAAGGAGGCGGGCCCCATCAACGTGCGCACGACGGCCTCCACCCGCTCTTCGCGCGCAAGTCCGGTATAGAGGACATGGCCGGCATTGGAGGACCGCACGCGGCAGGGCATCTTGTCGCCATCGAGCGCGAGGACATAGGTGCCCAGCGCCGCGTCGAAGAACGCGGCATCGAACCTATCGCGCAGCCGCGCCGCGCGATCCCGATAGTCAGCCGCGCGTGCATGGTCGCCGATCGCGTTGAACAGCGCCTCAGCTGCCTGCCACGCGCCATAGACATAGGCCTGCACCTCCGCGAGGGCGATCGGACCGCGCGCGAGCGTGCCGTCGGCGTGGAAGATGGAATCATGGCTATCCTTCCATCCTTGATTTTGCAGGCCCTGGTCGGTCAGGCGGCCATATTCGACGAAGCCGTCGCCGTCGCGATCGCCATGTGTGTCGATCCAGTTCAGGGCCGCTTCTATATGCGGCAGGATCGTCGTCAGGTAAGCAACGTCGCCGGTCCGCTCCAGGTAAGCGCCCGCCAGCATCACGAACAGGGGCGTTGAATCGATGCTGCCATAATAGTGGCGGAACGGCACCTCGCCCAGTTCCGCCATTTCTCCATGCCGCACCTCATGCAATATCTTGCCAGGTTCCGCGTCGGCCGTCGGATCGAAGCTGGTGGCCTGATGCGCGGCGAGATAGCCCAGCACGCCGCGGCTGATCGCCGGATCCATCCATAGGGTTTCGAGCGCGGTGATGATCGCGTCGCGGCCGAACACCGTGCTGAACCAGGGAATGCCCGCATAAGGATAAGGGCCATATTCGGTATCGGTCGATAGCATGGATATATCAGCGACCGACCGGCGGGCGACCTCGTTAAACAGGTCGTTCGACGAGTGCAGTGTCGCGCCGCGCTTGCGCGCCGCCCGCAGCGCCTCCATCGCCTCGCGCAGGGACTTGAGGAACTGCTTGGGGAGCGCGTCTGTCGCCCCTGTCTGTTTGCAGCAGATGCGGGTAAAGAGCGCGCAACGGTCGCCGGGCGGCACGGTGATGTGGAACAGCGCATGGCTGTCGGTCAACTCGTCCGGCATCGGATCGAAATGCAAGTGCGTTTGCCGCTCGCGCTCGTCACGCCCTAGATAGCCTAGCAGGACATCGGACGGACCGATCTGCGGTTCGCGCATTCTCCCGCGGCGCAGGCGCGTCATGCCGCGTATCTCGAATAGATCGGCGAAGTCCGCCGCGAAACTGAAGTCGATACTGACTTGCCGCGTTTCCGTGTCGAAGTTGCGGATGGTGACGCGCTCGTACAATGCGTCCTTCCACAAAAAACGCGTGCGACGCAGGTGGATGAGGTCATGTTCCACGGCCACTCGGCCATCTTCCCCGATGAAATCGGGATTGGCGAGATCGCAGGTCAACATCGCATTGTCGTCGCGCAGCGCGGAACTGAGCAGGATCGGCCGCATTGCGTTGATTGTGAGATAGAGGTGCGAGAGATGCCGGGTATCGCGATGATAGAGCCCCTCCGGACTGCCGGGGCCGGAAATGGCGTCGCCGCTATGATCGAACACGGCAAAACTGTCGCCATGTTTAAGCGTTCGCGGCCTGCGCTCGTGGAGCGAGGCCGTCGCCGGGATGAAGAACTGGGTCTGCGCCTGGGACAGCGCTTGCCCTCCGGCAATACCAGGCATGTCGGGCTGAGGCTGGCTCAGGGTCATGGCGTTTCCTATGCGACGATCTGCAGTTCGGCTTCCACGCCTCGCTGGCGACGCAGCCGTGCGGCGTCGGTACGGGCGCCCGGCAGACCATGATACAGGGCGACATAGTCCGTCGCCATCCGCCGCGCCGTGAAACGTGCGTCGAATGCGCCACGTACCAGCCGCCGGTCGAGATCGGGCAGCGCCGCAACAGCGTCGACCGCTTCGTCTTCGCTCTGGACAATGAAGCCGGACACGCCATGCTCGATCACTTCCGGCACGGATCCGCAGCGGAAGGCGATGACCGGCGTGGCGCACGCCATCGCCTCGATCATCACGAGTCCGAACGGCTCGGGCCAGTCGATTGGAAACAGCAGCGCGGCTGCTTGGCCGAGGAAGTGAACCTTCTGCTGTTCGTTGATTTCACCTATGAATTCCACATTGGGATAATGGTCCACCAGCGGCGCGATTTCCTGCTCCCAATATCCGCGATCGACGGCATCGATCTTGGCAGCGATCTTGAGTTTAAGGCCAGAGCGCGCCGCAATCCGGATCGCGCGATCCGGCCGCTTTTCCGGCGAGATGCGCCCGAGAAAAGCGAGATAATCCTCGCCCGCACCCAGGCGCGGAGCCAGCAGGTCTGCGGGCAGGCCATGATAGATGGTCCCGCCCCAATTGACCGGGGGCATGGGCAGACGCTGATGATCGGAGATCGACACCAGGCTGTGGTCGGCAAAGGTGCTGTAGAATGGCGGTAGATCGGGCAGGTCAAGCCGACCGTGCAGCGTGGTTACCGTGCGCCCAATGAAATCCTGCACCATCGGCAGGTGCAACATGTCGATATGGAAATGCAGGGCGTCGAACTCGTCGGCACGGCGTCGAACCTGCTCCAGCATCATCATATGATAGGGAATGGTATCGACCACAGCGGGGTTGAGGCGCAACGCCATGTCCGTGATCGGCACCAACTTGGCGCTGGTCTGCGAATCACCGCTGGCGAACAGGGTGACATCGTGACCTTGGCGAACCAGTTCTTCGGTCAGATAAGACACAATACGCTCGGTGCCACCATAAAGCTTTGGGGGCACGCTTTCAGCTAACGGGGCGATTTGCGCAATCTTCATACAGACTTCCTCTCAAACGAGTGGAGCCTCCCTCCCCCCATCTGCGGCAGGCTGCACCGCTACAAGCATTTAAATGCGCGGGAGTTTCATGAACAGAAATATTCTGTCTCAATTCCTCGTCACCCATCTGGGGATTATTATAAATGACCGAGCAAGCAGCCGTTTTTGCAGCCTTTGGAACGCGAAGCGGCTGGTCTGCACTTGAGAAACTTAAATCAGCTGCCGAACGGCCAATAAGGGTCGAAAGTGTTGAAAATCCGGCCTTGCGTTGATTGCACTGTCCGGATTCCGTGGCCCTGTCGTTGGGAGACAAGCTTATGATGGATGATCGGGCAGTGAGGCAGGAGACGCTGTTTTAGGGCTTCAGCTTGGAAGACCATGTTCCCCATAGCCATCTGTTGCGGGCGATAGACAGGATTGTCGATCTCGATGGCATCCGGGAAAAGCTGCGGCCATTCTGCAACGAGACAGGCCGCCCCTCGATCGATCCAGAACTGATGATCTAGATTTTGCTCTTCGGCTATTGCATTGGGATCCGGTCGGACCGGCGGTTGTGTGAGAAAGTGCATGTCAACCTGGCCTATCGCTGGTTCTGCCGCCTAGGTCTCGACGAAGGCGTGCCCTGGTCTCTCGGCATTCGCAGAACCGGCAGGGCCACTTTCGGGATAGCGATCTGTTGTCGGAGTTGTTCGAGATGACCGTCTCGCGCTGCATTCAGGAAGGTCTGGTCGGTGGCGAAGACTTTGCCGTTGATGCCAGCCTGATCAAGGCCGGGCCGACCACGCAAGCGGCATTCGCCAACTCCCGAGACGGACGAATTTCTCTACCCTTTGGTCGCCTGGAGATCGGTCAGCTCTGAGGGCCGCAGCTCATAGTGAAGCTGCTCCATGCCACATTGCCTCGGCACCTTGTCCGGCCGCCATCTCATGAGCGCGGTACCATGTCGAAACCGCTCACCGGTGACCTGGTCGTATCGGACCTCGACCACCAGTTCGGGGGCGAGTGGATGCCAGAGGCTCTCTTTGCCATCGGTCCAGCGGCTCGGGCCGCCTGGCGCCTTGCCGGTAAAGCCGGGTTCCGCGATCAGCGCCTCAAGCCTTTTGGTCAGTGCTGCCTTGTCTTCGTCAGCGAGCGCGGAGGTGAAGCCGACATGATTGAGGAGCCCTGTATCATCGTAGAGGCCAAGCAGCAAAGAGGCGACCTCGGAACCATTTTTGCTTCGCCGGAACCCACCCACGACGCAATCAGCCGTGCGATGTTGCTTTATCTTGCGCATCGCGCGCTCGCCCGGCCCGTACGGTACGCTTAATGGCTTGGCGATAACGCCGTCGAGCGCGCCGCCACTGTTTTCAAGCCACAACATTGCCTGGCGCTCATCCGTTGTCGCAGGCGAGAGCAGCAAGGTCGAATTGACCTCGGCAGCGTGGAAGCGCTCGATCGCCGTACGCCGCTCCTCGAGGGGTGCATCGACCATGTCTCTGCCGCCCAGCGCCAGGCAGTCGAACAACATCAACTTGGCGGGCGTCTCGACGGACAGTCGAGCGATGCGGCTTTGTGCTGGATGAAGTCGGTCCTGCAGCGCATCAAATGACAATATCTCGCCGATTGGGAGGATCAGTTCGCCATCGACGACGAAGTCGCGTTCATGCGTAGCCGCCAGCACGGCCACGATCTCGGGGAAGTAGCGGGCGAGGCTCTTTCCCGACTTCGACATGATCTCGATTGCGTCGCCCCAGCGTGAAGCAATAGCGCGGAAGCCATCCCATTTCGGCTCATATTGCCACCCTGGGCCTGCTGGCAACGCGCCCACGAGCTTCGCTTCCATGGGCAGCGTGGCGGCGAGGGGATGGGACTTGGACATAGACTTCCCCTCGCCGAATCGTCAGCTTTTCAGATGAGCTTCGACGGCGGAAGCGCTGTTACCGACTGCGTCGACCGCCTTTTGCAGGGCCTCGCGGTCGACCCCGAACTTGTCGGTCCAGTATGCGACCTCATAATCCTCGCCCATCGCTATCCGCGAACTGTCCGCTGGTGAGCGCAGTGTCTTGTCGTCGGCCATCTTGTCCTCCTCTTCGATTGGAGCTTCCCAACGCGTTGTGTTGTCGTCCGTTGCACCAATCACGAGACTATTTCCCGGGGAGGGCTGTGCGTTGGAACGGGCATAGCGGCCGAGGGTTGAGGCACGCAATGACATAGGAGACGATCATGGCTGCACGACCCTATTGGCGAGGCCAGATCCGGCTCGCGCTCGTTTCGATCCCGGTCGAGATTTACTCGGCTACCAAGAGCGGGGCGACGATTGCCTTCAACCAGATCCACGAGCCTTCGGGCAAGCGCATCAAATATGAAAAGGTCGTGCCCGGCATCGGCCCGGTCGACGTCGAGGACATCGTCAAGGGCTTCGAATATGCCAAGGGCGAATATGTCCTCCTCGACGAGAAAGAGATCGAAGGCGTGAAGCTCGAGAGCAAGAAAACGCTCGAGCTTACCCAGTTCGTCGATAGCCATGAAATCGACGCTATCTATTTCGAGAAGCCATACTATGTCGTGCCCGCCGACGATCTGGCCGAAGAAGCCTTCATCGTCCTGCGTGAAGCGCTTCGCCGCAGTCACAAGATTGGCCTTGGGCAACTGGCGATGCGCGGCCGAGAATATGTGGTCAGCATAAAAGCCTGTGGCCGTGGCCTAGTCATGGAAACGCTGCGCTATGCCGATGAGGTCAACAAGGCTGCGAGCTATTTCCGCGAGATTGGCGACGCTGATCCCGATGAGGAACTGCTCGATCTCGCCACCACATTGATCGACAAGAAGACCGGAAGGTTCGATGCGAGCGAGTTCCACGACCGTTATGTCGATGCGCTCAAGGATCTCATCGAACGCAAAAAGAAAGGCAAGACGCTCAACATCGATGAAGATAGCGAGGTCGGCTCAGATCCGCGCGGTAGCAACGTGGTCGACCTGATGGCGGCCCTCAAAAAGTCGATTGGTCCGGCAAGCGGTGGTGGTGCAGGCAAGGCACCGGCCAAGAAGCCAGCAGCCAAAGCTGCTGCGAAGTCCGAGAAGAAGCCGGCGGAGAAAGCGCCTGCCAAGGCGCCCGCAAAAAAGCGGGCCTAAAAGCATGGCAGATCCGGTTCGAGCGTCGAGCAACGACGATGACGATGCCGCCTTCGCAGAGGGCGCATCACCTTGTGGAGTAATTTGCTTGCGCTGATGGGCACCCATCTCCTTGAGGCGGGGACACCGCGCCAGGAAGTGCTCGATATGCTGACGATGCTGCATGAGACCAATGAGGAAACGATCCGCTCGCCTCGCGCACGCGCGATCGCCGGACGCCACCTCATGTCGGTCTATCGGGTACTCAGCGAAGCCTGACGTCAGTCAAGCGTTTGGCCCGAATCGCCGTCGTTCCGGATCGCGGCAGCACTGGAAACGCCCTTTGATCTGGTCGTTGAAGAAGGCACCTGCAGAAGTCGCCTTGCAGAAAGCCTCGAAGATCGCGGCAGGCACGCCATAATAGACGTATTTGCCCGTTTGCCGGAACGAAACGCTCAAGACACCCGCATCGTCATCGAAAGTGACACGTTCGATCATTGAGGAGGTCTTGAGACGGCAGGCGCGCATGTCCGCCCAGCGTCTGGTGGACTCTGCCGTTCCATCCCGTGCGCCCAGGCGAATCCGCTGCGCGCCCAAGCGTGTCCAGCAATGCGTGTAGCCTTAAACCAGCCTGTTTTGAACTGTCGTTTCGATTGCGGGTTATGGAGGGATGCCCGAGGAGACTATCGATCAGAAACTGCGTGAGATGGCGGAACACCGCGGCTTCAAGCTTGTCAAATCCCGGAAGCGCAAGCCTGGGACGGGAGACTTCGGCAAGTTTGGGCTGACGCAGGGGGACGGCAAGCCGTTGCTGGGAATGGGCAAGGACGGGCTGACGGCCTCGGCCGACGATATCGAAGCCTATCTGCGCAAGGGGTCTGTGAGCACCTGGAAAGCTTCGGCGCAAAGCGCGCCGGCCCGCGTCGTGCCTGCGGAGAAGCCAAAAAGGGATGTCAGGACAAATGACGATACCGAAGGTCCGTCGGTCATACGGCCCCGCAGCTGGCACGCCGACGCTCGAAACGCCGGCGTCAGGCAGGCGGCACCCGAAAGTCGAAAGGCCCAACCAGCAGACGAACCTAAGCCCAGCGCCAAGCGGGTCAGCCGAACGTTTACCGGTCGCAAGTCCGCGCCGCCAGAAGCTAGGCCCCACGCGCGCGTAACTGCCCAGCCTGCGCCCGCGCCTGTACCAGCTCCGCAGTTGCACGTTCGCGCCGCGAAGCCTGCCGATGCTGCAGCATTGGCGAAGCTTCTTGCGCAACTGGCTTATGTTGAGATCGACGAACCTGGCATAGTGCGCAGTCTCGAGGCGGCGCGCAAGTCCAGCGGCGGCATGGTGGTTGCCGAATGGGGCACGCTGGTCGGCTGCTGCGCTTGGGCTCTGATCCCCACGATCCAATATGGGCTGATCGGCCGGATCACCCTGATCATGATCGACGAAGATCACCGCCGCCGCGGCATTGGGACGAATTTGATCGAGGCTGCTTCTGCCGTGATTGGCGAGGCGGGTTGCACGCGGATGGAGGCGATCAGCGATATCGAGATCAGAAACGCCCATGGTTTCTTCCGGGCCCTGAAGTTCGAGCAGACTAGCTATCGTTTTGCAAAGCCGCTCGACAGGGACAGCTAAAGGGACTGGAACGAGTCCGCGGTCCTACGGATTGAGGCGCAGAGGGAACGGACGCATCAGCATGACCAGGACACAGACCAAGTCGGCAGACGAGAGCCTTGCGATCTATCGGGCCAAGCGAGACTTTGGGCGGACCGCCGAGCCTTCGGGTGCGAAGCTTCCCAGCACCGGCAACGGCTTCGTCGTCCAAAAACATGCGGCGACACGTCTTCATTATGATTTCCGTCTCGAGCTCGACGGCGTGCTGGTCAGCTGGGCCATCACACGCGGTCCAAGCATCAATCCGGACGATAAGCGCCTTGCCGTGCGGACCGAGGATCATCCACTCGATTATGCCCGCTTCGAAGGCACGATCCCCAAAGGCGAATATGGCGGTGGAACTGTCATGCTCTGGGACAATGGCACCTGGGAATCGATCCCGGGCAAGGATCCCCGAGAGACACTGCCGGAGGGACATCTTCATTTCATCCTGCACGGCCGGCGCATGCAGGGCGAATGGATCCTGTTCCGCCTCAAGCCTCGGGGAAAGGAGAAGGGGGAAAATTGGATCCTGCGCAAGGTGAACGATGCTTTCGCCGGCGGCTCGGACGATCTGGTCGGCATCCATTTGACCAGCGTCGACACCGGGCGCACGATGGACGAGATCGCCACCGGCAAAGCCGTGCCGAAGCGGAAGGGCGCGAAGCCTGCCGCCTCACCGTCAGCCGCTTCGGCCAGGCCCTCTGGGAAGCGCAAAAAGGCGGGCGCGCCGCCTGCGTTTCAGCCGGTACAGCTCGCGGCGCTGGTCGATCATGTGCCGTCGGGCGATCGGTGGATCCATGAACTCAAATATGATGGCTATCGCACTCTGCTGGCGATCGGCGGCGGGGAGGGGAGGGCCTACACCCGTTCGGGTCTCGACTGGTCGGATCGTTTCGCTGGACTGATCGCAGACGCCGTCACCCTGGACGTGGCAAGCGCGCTGATCGATGGCGAGGCCGTGGTGATCATGCCCGATGGGCGCACCAGCTTTCAGGCCCTGCAGGCGGCGCTCAAGGGTCATCCGGGCAAAATTGACTATGTCGCATTCGACCTACTCGAGCTTGACGGCGAGGATATGACGCAGCGACCGCTTCTTGAACGCAAGGAGATGCTAGCGGCACTGATTGGTGAGGGCAGGGGCCATCTGCGCTACTGTGATCATATCGTCGGACGCGGCGAGGAGCTGTTCAAAAGCTTCTGCGGCGCGGGGCTCGAGGGCATCATATCCAAGCGGGTCGATGCACGCTATTCCGGCTCACGGTCCGGCTCCTGGGTGAAGACCAAATGCATCCGGCGACAAGAGTTCGTGATCGTGGGATGGACGCCCTCGGAGAGGCAGCGCGGCTTCCGTTCGCTGCTGCTGGGCGTCAACGAGAAGGGCAAGCTGCGCTTCGCTGGCAAGGTCGGTACCGGCTTTACCGGCGACGAGATCGAGCGTCTGATGGATTTGATGGCGCCGCTCGAACAAAAGACCGCGACGGTCGAAGCGCCGCGCGCCGCCGTACGTCGGGCTCATTGGATCAAGCCGAAGCTGGTCGCCGAGGTCGCCTATATCGAGTTCACGGACGAAGGTGTGTTGCGACACTCGAGTTATCTGGGTTTGCGCGAGGACAAGAAGCCCGAGGCCGTGGTGTTGGAGATTGAAGCCCCGGTTGCGACAACCGCAAAGCCTGCCGCAACCAGCGGCGTCAAGATCAGCAACCGGGATCGCATGATCTTCCCCGAGGGCAAGCTTACCAAAGGCGAACTGGCCGACTATTATGAGGCGGTTGCGCAGATCATGCTGCCTTGGGCAGGAAGCCGACCGATCAGCCTGGTCCGCTGCCCCCAGGGTCGCGACAAGAAATGCTTCTTCCAGAAGCATGACGCTGGCAGCTTCGGCGATGACGTCAAGCAGGTCGGAATATTGGAGAAGGACGGGCATCAGGAACCCTATCTTTTCATCGACACACCGGCGGGGCTCCTCACCTGCGTACAGATGGGCACGATAGAATTCCATGGCTGGGGCGCTCGTATCGAGGATGTTGAGAAGGCCGATCGCCTGGTATTCGACCTCGATCCCGATGAAGGCCTCGATTTCAAGGATGTCGTCTCCGCCGCCTTCCATCTTCAGGATGTCTTGGGGCAGATGGGACTCGTCACCTTTCCGATGGTTACGGGAGGCAAGGGCGTGCACGTGATCGCACCGCTGACGCCGACGGCGGAATGGCCGCAGGTCAAAGATTTCGCGCATCGCTTCGCGATGGCGCTCTCGCAGGCAGATCCCGAAAGATTCACCGCCGCGCTTGCGAAGGCCAAGCGCACGGGCAAGATCTTCATCGATTATCTGCGCAATCAGCGCGGCGCGACGGCCGTCATGCCCTACAGCGCGCGCTCCCGGCCTTTTGCGCCGATCGCAGTGCCGCTGACGTGGGAAGAACTGCGCGATCTCGACAGCCCCAACCATTGGCATATCGGCGACGCGCCTGAGATGCTGAAGCGCGCGGCATCGAAGGATCTGGCGCATTGGGGTCGGGCCGACCAGATCCTGCCGGATCTGTGACGGCGTGAGCATGAAGATCGCCACCTACAATGTGAATGGGGTCAACGGCCGCTTGCCAGTGCTGTTGCGGTGGCTTGAAAAAGCCGCGCCGGACATTGTCGTTCTCCAGGAACTGAAGGCGCCGCAGGAAAAATTCCCGCAAAGCGCTGTCCGGGATCTGGGCTACCAGTCGATCTGGAATGGCCAGAAGAGCTGGAACGGCGTCGCTATCCTGAGCCGCGTCGGCGAAATTCACGAAACCCGGCGCGGCCTGCCCGGCGATCCGGATCCGGCGCAGAGCCGCTATATCGAAGCGGCGGTCAACGGCATCCTTATAGGCTGTCTCTATCTTCCCAATGGGAACCCGCGGCCTGGGCCCGCATTCGAATATAAGCTCGCCTGGTTCGATCGATTAATCGAGCATGCAGCAGGACTGCTCAAGTCTGGCCTGCCCGTGATGCTGGCAGGCGACTTCAACGTCATGCCGACCGAACGCGACGTCTACAAACCCGAGCGCTGGCTGGATGATGCATTGTTCGCCCCCGAGGTGCGTGACGCTTTTGTCCGGCTGACGGGGCAAGGCTGGACCGACGCCCTACGGACGATCCATCCCGACGAGACGATCTATACCTTTTGGGATTATTTTCGGAACGCCTATGGCCGTAACGCAGGTTTGCGCATCGACCACCTCCTACTTAGCCCCGCTCTTGCCTCCAGGCTTGTTGACGCGCAGGTCGATGCGCATGTGCGACGGTGGGATAAGACCAGTGATCATGCGCCAGTCTGGATCTCTCTAGCTGATGGCACCGTGCGTAAACGCCGTCAGACCAAGGTCGCGAACCAGCCCGCATAGGGCGTGTCGTGCACCATGTGCCCATTTTAGGCAGGTGCGTCATTGCCCCACCAGACCGGACCGCGCTCGCCAAGCGCTCGCCTGGCAGGAAATAGCGCGATCGCAGTAGCGCAACATCAGGGAAATGCGCTTATGAAGGCGCATCTGGCTAACAGTGCTATCAAACTGAGAGGCTGATGTGGGATACCGTAATGCTCTTCAATAGTCGGCCACCGACTTACTCCATCGCCTCATCAGCGATAGCGAGGCCCGATAGCCCAGTCCTGATGTCGCCGGCTTGGAGGCGAGATACCAAAGCCTGCCCATCTTTCAGCCCGGCCGCCCATCTGCGCCGGACCGATTCCGACGAGAAATCCATGGCCTTTCCTGCCACCTCCGCGCCCTGGTCAGTATAGCTCAGTCGCACAAGCGTCACCGGAGGGAGGCTTCCGTCCTTCTGACTATCTGCCTCATATCGGCGCTTCCAATGCTCCATGGTTCGCCGCGACTGGGCGGCAAATACGAGATCCTGCATGCGTCCGGCGACGTCGCCTAGCGTCTTGGGGCGCCCGCTTGTGAGTGGCAGAAGATCGACGGCGATGCAGAGCAGAGGCGCACAGCTGTCTTCCCCCAGAACCGGATCGAGCGGCAGGTTGGAGGACAGGCCGCCATCGACAAAGGCACGGCCATCGATTTCAATCGCGGGAAAAGCGGTCAGCAGCGCGGCGCTGGCGCGAATATGATCGGGCTCTACGCGCTGATGCCGTGTATCGAATATGACTTCTTCGCCGGTTTCGATGTCGACGGCGAGCGCTGCATAGCGAACGCTTCCAGACTGGAGCAGATCGAAGTCAATCAGCCGTTCCAGCGTCTTTCCCAGCGGAGCACTTTCATAAAGCGATGGAGACCCCGCGCAGACATCGGGCAACCACCAGGATCCAAGTGGGCCGAGCGGCGCAAATATGCCCGGGCGGCCGACCGCCATTGTCCACATTACGGACATGGTGCGACGCATGGTTTCGGGCATCCAGCCCAGCGAGGCCGGGCTCGAACCTGGCCCAGCGGGCTGCCAAAGCGCGCGAAGCCGATCCAGTCTGTCTTCGCGGCGATTGCCGGCGATGATGGCCCCGGTGATCGCGCCGATCGAAGCACCGACGACCCAGTCAGGCTCGATCCCGCTCTCATGCAACGCCTCATAGACCCCGGCATGATAAGCGCCCAGTGCGTTGCCACCGCTCAGGACGAGCACAATCTGGTAGTCCGGCATGGCGTTTGGCTTTCTCAACTTCTAGCTGCGCGGGCCGTCTTTGGCCGAGATCGCCGGACAGGGCCTGTGCTGTTAAAGGGAGATCGATCCAGGCGGTATGTCTGCTTCTTCCCCTGCAGCTTGCGTACCCTGGCGATCGGGCTCATGCTCCTGGTTCGCCAGCGAGCCTGTCGGTGGCGATCGACCACCGCCCGCATCGTCGTCGTCATAATCTTCATTGCCGCCGCTGGTACCCCCGGCGCCCGCGCCACTGCCAACAACAGCGCCCGTGCCCGGCTGGGCCCGTCTGCCGCGATCGTGATCGGACTGCGTCGTGAAGGGGGTTTTCGCGCCATCTGCGTCCCTGATCGCTTCGCCGCCATGATAGACAGGGGGCGCGAATGGCTTGCTCTCGTCCTTGGCCATAATCATTTCCATTCGATGGGTGGGTGTGGGTCTTCAGACAGGCATGCCTGTTTCCGATCATTATCAGGATACAACTGCCGGGGCGCTGCGGCAGACCCATTGCCTGCAAAAGATAATCCCTGGCCGAACATCGGCGCAGACAGATAAAGAGGTGCGTTACGTTACGCCACCTCTGACTGCGGTCCTTTCGCGTCTTGCGGATATTTTAGTCAAGGATATCCTCCCCAAAATATCGGGTGCCGATCTGCCCAATGCGAACCGGCACTAGTTCTCTCTCCGCTACCGATTAGTTTCCGTTGATAACCTTCTCCCGCTCGGCCAGAGCCACGCTGAGGCCTATAATCGCTAATATGCATGTGCGCTTCATGACCGTCCCCTTGTGAGGAATAGAAACCGCGCAGTGCTGATTTAGCTCCGTCACGTGTCGGAAGCGGGTTCCTCGCAGCCGCGCGCGCAGACGGTGTCAGATGCCCGTGAAGGTCGGCTGACGCCATAGACAGCCAAATATAAGGGATGGCGAGATAGCGCTGTTCCGATGCCTGGAGCAAATGTGACACTCGGGAGTCATGCCTCTACGAGCAAGAAAATGAGGGGTACGATATGGCGTCTTTGTTCGAAGAAGTCGGAGAGGTGAGGGGGCAGGGGGACGGATCGGCTTTCGCCTTGTCGATGCGAATGTTTTTCAAACATCCAGCTATGGTGGGCTCGGGCTTTCCGGCCAGCCGCTGGATGGTCCGCACCATGCTTGCTCCACTCGACTGGAGGGCTATCCGTACCTTCGTAGAATATGGACCGGGTGCCGGCGCGTTCACGCGTGCTATTCTCGACCGTGTTGCGCCGGATGCCAAGTTGGTCGCGATCGACACAAGCCCAGACTTTGTCGCCCATCTCAAGGTCTCGATCACGGATCGGCGCCTATATGCAGTCACCGGTTCGGCTTCCAGCGTCGAGGCGATCTTATCGAAACTAGGACTGCAGCAAGCAGACTGCATTCTTTCCGGGTTGCCGTTTTCGACAATTTCCCGCGAAGAGGCTGGAAAGATCATGCTTGCGACCCACGCCGCGCTTCGGCCAGCCGGCCAGTTCTGCGCCTATCAGATGCGGCGAGCTGTCGAGCCGCTCTTACGGAGTCACTTTTCTACTGTCTGGCGCTCTTACGAATGGCGTAACATTCCTCCCTGTCATTTATATTGGGCCAAGCGCGAGAATGTCGCGGACGGCCGTGAGCCAAAGCCAACACTGCCGGAAAGGCCAGCCGGCGAGCCAAACATCTTGCATTGCCAAAACTGATATAGGCTAAAATCGGGATAGCGAGCCCGCAAGGCCCGCGAGATCGGATCAAGCCATGGCGACGGGAAAGATATGCTGAACTTATCTGAGCGACAGGCTCGCCCGTTCCCGCTGCGGGGGCATTATCAAGCCTCTCATCGGGGATGGGATATGCTCGCGCCTTGGTTGGTGGGTACCATCGTTACATGCTGGCTTTACTTTGGCCGCTCCATCTTGATTCCGATAATTCTCGCTATCCTCCTTTCATTTCTGCTTGCGCCGGTGGTCGCTATCATCCGTCGGTCAGGGCTGCCGCGTACGCCCTCGGTGATATTTGCCGTCCTGATTGCACTCTGCGGGATCGGCGTGACAGGAGCGGTCATTGTTAGCCAAGCATCGACGCTGAGTCAGGATGCTCCAGCTTATGCGGAACGGATTGCTGAAAAAGCGGCGAGAGTCCGCGCGGACGTACAAGGAAAATTCGGTTTTCTCACGCGGGAAACGCCAAGCGGCGGCAGCGGTCATCGCGCAGCGGAGCGGGCCCGTCAGCAAGGGGAGCGCGACCTCTCCGCACGGACTGACGCGGAGGTCATTCCGGTGGAGGTTCGTGATCCACCGCTCACTGCATTTCAAGAAATACAGACAATCGTCGTCCCGGCGCTCGCGCCGCTGGAAACCGTCCTGATCGTCGTTATCGTAACGATCTTCGTCCTGTTCCAGAAGGACGACCTGCGAGATCGCTTGATCCGCCTGATGGGGTCTTCTGATCTGCACCGCTCTACAATTGCGCTAGACGACGGTGCCACGCGGCTCAGCCGATATTTTCTGTCTCAGTTTTTCGTGAACTGCGGGTTCGGTATTATAATATGGTGCGGCCTATTTGTTCTTGGCATACCTTCGCCTGGTCTTTGGGGCATACTCGCGGCCCTGCTGCGATTTGTGCCGTACGTAGGATCGATCGTTGCAGCAGCGGGCCCCATTGCGATAGCGGCTGCTGTAGATCCGGGCTGGAGCTTGGCGACATACGTAGCGCTGCTATTTCTGATAGTGGAACCGATCATTGGCTATGCACTCGAGCCGATGATCTATGGCAGGTCGACCGGTCTCTCGCCCGTGTCGGTAGTCGTCGCCGCACTTTTCTGGACGTGGATCTGGGGTCCGGTCGGACTTGTGCTTTCCATGCCATTGACACTGATGTTGGTCGTACTCGGTCGCCACGTCCCTGCATTCGCCTTCTTCGACATCATGCTTGGCGATCGACCCGCGCTGTCGCCAGCCGAAACTTTCTATCAACGCGCGCTCGGCGGCCACGCAGACGAGGCAGTAGAACAGGCCGAGGTTCTTCTGGAGACGCGATCCCTGTCAACATATTATGAAGAGGTTGTTTTGCCTGGGCTCCGTCTCGCAGCAGCCGATGTTGATCGCGGAGCGGTCGAGCGATCCGCCATGCGGGCCATCTGCGATGCAGCGAAGGAGACGCTTGCCATGCTGGCCGACCATATCGACATCGACGCGCATGTAGCGGCCCCTGACGTTGCCACCGGTCCTGGAAACTGGGAGCAAGGAGAAGTCATCTGCTTTCCCGGCGCGGGACCTTTAGACGCCGCCATTGCCATGATGGGCGCTCAATTGTTGCGTCGTGAAGGATATACAGTTCGCGAACAATCTCGTGATCGTTTGCGGGGCGAGGGCGGTGAAACATTCGATCCTGGCGACGCAGAGATCATTTGCATTCTTGGCCTATTTGACCCCCGAGCGGCGTCACGGATGAAGCGCGTCGCCGCTGCACTTGAAAACCGCTTTGCTTCAAGTCGGGTGATCATCGGCGTCGCGCGCAACGTCGAACCTGCCATTGGGATCGAAGATATCGATACAGCTTTGCCCAGGACATTTTCAGATGTGACGCATGCGATACAATTGGCGAGACTTGAGCTCGCTTCAGGTGCGGGAACCTGTGACAGTTAAGGGGCTCGAAAACGAATAATGAGCTTCCGCCGCTTAAACCTGCGCGCGTCTACTCGCGATGGCGGTCGTTCCTCGCTTGCGAACTTCGTCGCTCTTGACGTTTGCTTTTCGGGAAAGAACCTTAACGGCTCGTCCAGCATCAATTTGGCGGATCGATAGGCAGCGTCGGATGTTCGGCAGCAAAGGGGGAGCTTATGACCGGTCAGTCCACAACTCGCATTGCCAAACGCCTGAAGATATTTGAGCCTGCATTTATCCAATGTGGGCGTGCCAGCGCCCGCGTCCACTTGCTGGACCTCTCCTATACCGGCGCTCTCGTGCACGGTGGGCCGACCACGCCTCCGTCTGGCACGTTTCTTCAAATACACTGCAAAGATCTCGATATAGCCGCACGAGTGGCCTGGGTACGAGGCCCCAAATTTGGAGTAGCATTTCTCAAGCCTCTCCTTGTGGAGGAACTAGCAAAGATAATTGACATGGCCCCAACGGCTTCAATCGAGAAGCAGCGTACCGAACACGGGCGGTCGACAGCGCGGCCAGCGCTGACAGCTAATCTCGTAGCAAGGCTCGGGCGCGCGTGAGTTTCTCTGTCGATGGCGGGAGAAGGTGGCAAAACAGGTGAAGGAGCAGAGACCACATATTGCAGGGCCAATGAGTCGGTGAGCTTGATGCTGCTGCGGCGCGGACGCCAGCTTGCCGGCGAACTTGGCTCGTCGGCATAAGAACCGAGCGGTCATCAGGGAGCAATGTTGCTCCTACCGGTGTTCCTCCTTAACAACATATAGAGGGATGGGGATCGTGATAGCTGCTGCGCGACAATGGACTGACGCTTACGCTTTTGCTTCTCTTCGCGGGCAGCATCCTTGGCCAGTGGTTTGCCGGCTGGCATGTCGCGCGTGAGGACGCGCTACCCCATCATCAGGCCGTCATGACGTTGGGCACCTATACGACCAGTCCGGAATTCATCTCCTCGGTTTTCGAGAATTGGGAAAGCGAATTCCTTCAAATGTCCGCCTATGTCGTGCTAACCGCCAGGCTCGTTCAGCGCGGTTCGTCCGAATCCAAGGATCCTTGAAGAGGGCGGTGATAAACCAGGCCAATGGAACGCCAGCGATTTGCTGAGCGTGACGGTTTAAAAACCAGCCATTGGGTAGGTTGCTTCTTTTAAAGGGAGGTGGCCGGGGATGTTTGCCGTGGAGAGCTACGCCGCCGTCCGGCACTTTGTTTTTGTTGAAGGTAACAGCCAGCGCGAGGCCGCGAAGGTCTTTGGACTGAGCCGCGAGACGATATCGAAGATGTGCCCGTTCTCTCTGCCGCCGGGCTACACGCGGACCAAGCCTGTGGCGAAGCCGAAGTTGGGGCCGCTGCTGCCAGTGATTGACGCGATTCTGGCAGCGGATCGCATTTGTCAACGGGCACCGAAGATTCCGCAAAAGTGGGCATCTAAAATTCCCTAGTTT